>JAZBPA010000404.1:0-55143 GCA_036351435.1 Candidatus Competibacteraceae bacterium | reverse complement strand
GAACAATTTCTTTGTCTGGAGCACGCACCTTGGAGTCTTGATGTGTTTGCCATCACCCGCGCTGAACTGTTCTCGGAATTAAAGGAACAGATCGTCATGCTATGGCAAGAGTATGCCCGCGAGCGGGACGAAGCCCTATCCGAGCCCGCAAAACAGGTTAAGCGCCAACTGCTAGCTGACTGGGAGGAAGTGGTTAATGCCTAAAGACAAGCGGGATGTCGAAGCCGGATTGCTCAACAAGGGGTTCCAGAAACAGCCAGGAGGTGACCATAACTACTTCGTTTACATAGCACTGGACGGCAAAAAGTCTTTAGCCAAAACCAAGACCAGCCACGGGCGCGGATTCGATATAGGTGATTCCTTATTGGGAATGATCGCCCGGCAATGTGCATTAACCCGGGCGCAATTTCTCAAGCTGATTGAATGCCCATTAAGCCGCGAGGAATATGAGACCGTTTTGAGAGACTTTGGCAAGCTTTGAACGGAAGTACCCCGCCACCTATCCGAATGCCGTTTATACAGCTAGGAACCTACCATGCCGGAGCTTGATTTTAAGGGTAAGGAATTCGTTTACAACCATCACCTTGCTGTCCCGCACCGCCCGCTGATTCCTCATGAAAACAAATCCATTGGCGATCCGCGGTTCGATGGAAATTTGATTATCCACGGCGACAATCTGCACGCGCTGAAAGCCCTGTTGCCGATGTACGCCGGTAAGGTGGATTGTATTTTCATCGACCCGCCTTACAACACCGGCAACGAAGGCTGGTGCTACAACGATAACGTGAACAGCCCCATGCTGCGGGAGTGGTTGAACAGCAACCCGGTTAGCCTCGAAGACGGGCTGCGCCATGATAAATGGCTGTGCATGATGTGGCCGCGATTGCAATTGCTTCATGGGTTGCTGTCTGAAACGGGCAGCTTATGGATCACCCTTGACGACAACGAAGTCCATCGGGCGCGGATGGTATTGGATGAAGTATTCAAGCACGAAGAAGCCTTTGCTGCTTGTATTGTTTGGCAGAAAAAATACGCTACAGCAAATGATCAGAAAGGCATCGCGCCTATGCACGATTATTTGTTGGTTTACCAGAGAGTGGAATGGCAAAGGAATCTATTGGAACGTACCGAAAGTAACGATGCCGCTTATCGCTTTGAAGACGAGAAAGGTATTTTCCGACCCGATAATTACACTTGCAATAAAACAGCGGACGAACGCCCCAACCTTTTTTATCCCATTGATAATCCCCACACAGGCGAGGAAGTTTGGCCGAGTCGAAAGCGCGTCTGGGCCTATTCGCGTCAAGAGCACGAACGGCATATTACCGAAGATTTGATCTTTTGGGGCAAGGATGGCACGGCAAATATCCCCAGCTTTAAACGCTACCGCCATTTGTTAAGGACGGGTGGCGGAACCGTCCCTGGAACTTGGTGGACACACAACTTTGCCGGGCATACCGACTTGGCGAGGAAACAGTTACTGGAAGTGATGCCCAACCTTGCCGGACTGGCGGCAACAATTACGCCGAAGCCTCTACAGTTAGTCGAACGGGTCATACAGATTGCGACTCAACCTGGTTCAATCATCCTCGACTCATTTGCGGGGTCAGGAACGACCGCCCACGCCGTTTTAGCCGCTAACGCCAAAGACGGCGGCGACCGCAAATTCATTCTCGTCGAATGTGAAGACTACGCCGACAGCTTGACCGCCGAGCGAGTGCGCCGCGTCATCGACGGCTATACCTTTTCCGGCACGCAGCGGGAGGAACTGCACCGCGAAAAGCTCACCTTCACTAGCTTGAAAAAAGCCGACAAACTCTTGAACCACATCGAATCTATCAAAAACCTGGACAGCCATCGTTTCGACAAAATCAAAACCGTGGTCAAAGACGGTGAATTGATCGTCACCGGCGAAAAAGCCATTACTGAACGGGTCGAGGGATTGGGAAGCGGGTTCACGTTTTGCACCTTGGGCGACGCCGTGGAAATGGACAAGCTGCTCACCGGCGAAACGTTACCGAGTTTTGAATCATTAGGCACACTGCTGTTCCATACCGCCACCAACCATGTCGCACCCAATCCACTACCCACCGAGGAGGTGGCGGGCTGCCGCTATCTCGGCGAATCCACGGACTGCCATGTTTGGCTGATCTACCAACCTGAATTGGAATTCCTCAAATCTCGCGAGGCAGCGCTGAACATGCCCCGTGCCGAAGCTATCGTGAACGCCAAGCCGGGCAAGCCGCATCGAGTGTTCGCTCCCGCTAAGTTTGTTTCCCAAAAGCTATTGAACGCCGCCAGCTTGCCGGTCGAATTCGCGCCTTTGCCGTTTGCTCTGTTCCGCATCGAACGTGAGTAAGGCTGCTATGAGTCTACGCGATTTAGACTACCAGGCGCGGGTGCTAACCGTTTTCGACGGTTATTTGACCGAACTTTCTTCCCAAAAAAAGCGGGCAGACAGTATCGCAGCATTGGCGTGGGAACAGCCGGACCTTGGACTCGAAATTCCCGATTTCCCAGCCAAGACGTGGGAAACACTCTATAAAGCGGGGCAACTTCCGCCCTCACGGCGCAACATCCCCTATTCGCCTCGTTTGGATGGAATCAGCCGACCCGTCCCCAATGTTGTTTTTAAAGTGCCCACCGGCGGAGGTAAAACCTATCTAGCGGTTTCCGCGCTGTCCCGCATCTTCGGGCGCTATCTGGGCAAGAATACCGGCTTCGTGCTATGGATCGTGCCGAACGAAGCCATCTACAGCCAAACCAAGCGGCAACTGAACGACCGCCAACACCCCTACCGGCAAATGCTCGACCGCGCCGCCGCTGGCCGGGTGAAAACTTTGGAAAAGGATAACCGGCTGGACGCGCGTGATGTCGAGTCTCATCTGTGCGTCATGCTGTTGATGCTGCCGGCGGCTAACCGACAAACCCGCGAGTCGTTGCGCATGTTCCGGGACCGCGGCGATGTCACCGGCTTTTTTCCACCCGAAGGCGATCAACAGGCCCATGCGGTTGCGCTGGAGCAAACGGCCAACTTGGATATTTACGACTTGGCCGGCTCAACCTGCCCTTGGCCGCAAATCAAGGATTCATTGGGCAACGCGCTGCGCCTGATTCGGCCTGTTGTAGTCATGGACGAAGGCCAAAAAGCGACTCCTGACCTGGCTTTCGCGACGCTTTACGGTTTCAATCCCTGTTTCGTGCTGGAACTCACCGCTACGCCCAAAGACGTTGCGGCCAGGGGTGGAGCGAATCCCAGACCGGCCCGTTACGCTAATATCTTGGTCGAAGTGCTGGGAACCGAACTGGACCGCGAGGGCATGATCAAAATGCCGCTGAATCTCGACCCCCGCCAAGGCACCGATTGGCGCAATACCTTGCGCGCCGCCCTCGATTGTTTGAATCGGCTGGATGCCGAAGCGCGGCAACTGCACGGCGAACGGGGCCGCTATATCCGTCCTATCCTGCTGGTGCAGGTGGAACGTACCGGCAAAGAACAACGCGAAAGCGGCCGCATCCACGCCCTTGATGCCAAGGACTGGCTGCTGACCGCGGGGCTGGATGAAGCCGAAATCGCCATCAAGACCGCCGATACCAACGAACTGGCCAACCCCGAAAACCAAGACCTGCTGTCGCCGACCAACCGGGTGCGTGTCATCATCACCAAACAAGCGCTGCAAGAGGGTTGGGATTGCCCGTTCGCTTATGCACTTTGCGCCTTGGCAGCCAGTACCAATCTGTCGGCCATGACCCAACTGGTCGGTCGTATCCTGCGGCAACCGCACGCTGAAAAAACCGCTATCCCTGCTTTGGATGAGTGTTACGTCATCACCCATCATGCGGATACGGCGCGTGTAGTGGAAGCCATCAAAGAAGGATTGCAAGAAGACGGGTTGGGCGATCTGATCAAGGAAATCAAGATCGGTGACGAGAGTGGTAACCGGTTGCCGGGCATTCGCAAAATCCCCCGGCGCACCCGGTTTGCCAAGACCACCATCTACCTGCCGCAAGTGCTTTGCGTAGAAGGGGACACGATCCGGCCCCTCGACTATGAACAAGACATCCTGTTCGAGTTGGATTGGTCGGGTGTCGATACCGCTCCATTGGCGGCGATGATTCCTGAAAACATTCAAACCGCCGAACGACAAATGCGCCGTATCCGGTTGGCGGATTCTGGTCAAGAACGCATCGTGACCGAAGTCGCCGGCCAAAGCGGGGAAATCCTGCAGTTCGACCCCGCCTACGCGGTGCGTATGGTGTCCGACATCGTACCGAATCCCTGGGTCGCCCGTGACATTGTTGGTCGCCTGATGGTGGACCTGGAAGCACGCGGGTTTAATGCCGATAGACTGGGCACGCTGGCCGGGTTGATTGTCGAGCAACTGCGCCTATGGCTGGACAACGAACGCGACCGCATGGCCGAGACGCTGTTTCGGGTGTCAGTCGCCGGGGGACGTATCCAATTTCGTTTACGCAGTGACAGTCATAACTGGCATATGCCCTTCGAGGCCGAGACCTACGAACCGGAAGGCGCTGAACAACTCGTTGGCAACACAGGTGAACCGCTGGAAAAGAGTCTATTCGCCCCGATCTACAAGGGCGACTTTTCCAATCAAGACGAACGCAACATTGCGGTTTATCTCGACGGCGAAACTGCATTGACCTGGTGGCATCGCAACGTCGCCCGCCAGCAGTATGCTATTCAGGGCTGGCGCCGCGAAAGAATCTTTCCCGATTTCATCTTCGCCTTGCAGCATAACAAGCAGGTAGACAAGCTGGTAGTGCTTGAAATGAAGGGACAACACCTCGCCGGCAACCCAGACACCCGCTACAAAGAGTCCGTTTTGCATCTAATGACAGATGCCTTTGCCATCGATAAAGCATCGCGAATCGGCGAACTGGAACTAGTCATCATCGAAGACGGTACAACTCTGGAATGCGAACTAGTGCTTATGAATGAATGGAATACCCGGTTACCCGATCTGATGGCGGATCGATTGGGGTAGTCGCGCAATCCGCGTAAACCCTGTCGCCATTTGCTTGCCCCAGTTTTTGGGACGAAAGTCCTATTTGGTTGTAATTCCCTTGATGATTTCGATAAATCGGAGAATGTGAATGGGCGGTTTCGGGTCCGGTGTCCGATATTGGCAAACCAAATGCTCCACTACAGAATCCTGCAATGCCATTGACATCCGCTTCTTGCATCGGCAAGGCCGGTTGACGCCCGGTAGTCAAGGGATACTCTCCTGGACTTGTAACGGAAATCCGTCTGGTACAGTAGAGTTCCGGGCCTTCTAGGATACTCTTCTGCTCCTGTACCGCTACCGCTGTGATGGTGCTGACTGGGAGGACATACAAGAGGCTGTCACCCTTGAGCGCACCGCCTGTCATTATGGCGGTAGCCGGCCTTGGTTTCGCTGTCCGCGTTGCCGGCGCCGCGCGGCTGTCCTTTATTCTGGCGGTAGATTGTTCCTCTGCCGCACTGTTACAACTTGACCTATACCAGTCAACAGTCAAGCCCGGCGGATCGGTTGTTGTACAAAGCGCAAGAGATACGAAAGCAATTAGGTGGTTCGCGAAGCCTGCAAGGCGCCTTTCCGGATAAACCCAAAGGTATGCACTGGCGGACTTATCGGCGGCTAAGGTTGAAATTCATACGAGCGGAATACGAAGCAGTAATGTCGCTAGGATTGCCTATTCTCAGTTAGCCTAGCGGGGCTCAAGAAGGAACACTGAGAGGAACACCGAAGAAGAACCTTAAAAGACGCAATCCGAAAATATCAATTAACCGCTTGATTTTATGGTGCCGGAACGCAGATTCGAACTGCGGACCTACTGATTACGAATCAGTTGCTCTACCGACTGAGCTATCCCGGCTTGTGGATTAGGGAGCTTGGAAGTATACGAAATCCAAGAATCCGACACAATCAAAGCATCTGAAATCTACCCTAAAATCCACGTCTTTCTTTAATCTGCTCATAAGCGGTTTTGATTTCATGGGTTTTTTCAGTCGCTTTGCGCATCAGTTCAGGTGACAAATCCTTGGCCGCCAATTTATCGGGATGATACTGGCTCAGTAAGCGGCGGTAGGCGCGCTTGATCTCCTCAGCGGTTGCCTCGCGTTTGAGTCCCAAGGTGGCGTAGGCTTGAGCTAATAGATCTGCGGTTGGGCGAGGACGTTGGATTCTATCCGTGCGCTGTCGTCTATCGTGCTGATTCGCATTATTGGATTGATAACGACGGCGCACAAAAGCATCCAGCCTATCGAAGCTAAGCCGCGAAAACCCCAACCGAGTGCAAATATATAGCAGGCGCTCCCGTTTCACGGGGTGCAGCATCCCATCGGCATAAGCCGTGCTCAATTGAATCTCAACGAAACGGCGTATCAATGGTGGTTGGCTTCCGCAGTGATGCAGGAATAAGGTCAACACCGCATCCAAATTAAAATTCGCCTGCTTGCCATCGTGAAATAGTTTAATGGCCGTCTGCTTCCGTGAGGCGTTCAACTTTAGATGGGTCATGACAGCTTGCGCTGCAGCAATTTCATTTTCGGAAACACGGCCGTCGCGTTTAGCGAGATGCCCCATCACCCGGAAAGTGGTGTCAAAAAAGACAGCCTGCGTTTGCCCTTTTCCACCCAACTTCGGTTCAGCTTGATTAGGCCAATGAAAGCTGCCGTTGTCGAAATTATGGCCGACTGCAATCCCCAACATGGCACCCAGCGGCCCGCCCATCATAAAACCCAGACCACCGCCGACTAATTTACCCCACCAGTTCAAATAGGTTGACCCCGCGTTCATCATCGTCAGGCACGCTGTCTGCAGAAGGTTACACTCATTCCGATTTACCCGCTCTTGATAGGCTGCTGTAGTAAGCGGCTAAATTTTCAATATCTGTATCGCTCAGCATTTTTGCCACGGCATTCATTGCAGGGTCAACTCGCTCTCCATCGCGAAACGCCCGCAGTTGTTGAATCAAATAATGCGCCTTTTGACCCGCCAGATTCGGTCTCTGTGGATTGGTGCCAATACCATCGACTCCATGACACGCAAGGCAAGCGATGGATTTGGCTTTGCCTGCAGTGATGTCACCGGCCTGCACAATACCAGCACCAGGCAGGGCGGACAGGATAAGCAAGATTCCGACATATGATCTCACGGTTCGTTCTCTGAAATCGGCCTAGCAGGACCAGACTGGCTCGAATCGTAGTTAACTCAACAGCCGATTATAGCAATTCCTGGTAAAGACCAGCGGCGCACTCCCCGAAATCAACTGAATCTTTGTCGTGACTTTGCCTCTGAATTCCTGACTGAGTTAGACTTTTGAGCACAACAATCAATTGTCTTATCACGGTACGCCATTACATCGGTTTATCATCATGTCACCAACACCCTATGAACGCCTGGGCGGAGCAAGTAAGGTCCGTGAGCTAGTCGATCATTTTTATAACCTGATGGATACTCTTCCCGAAGCTTGGGAAGTGCGTCAACTACACCCTGAGAATCTGGATCATTCGCGCGAAAAATTGTTTTTATTTCTCTCCGGCTGGCTGGGTGGCCCGTCGCTGTACGTGGAACGCTACGGCCATCCTCGCCTGCGTGCCCGTCACTTACCCTTTGCCATCGGTATTCGGGAACGCGATCAATGGCTGTTGTGTATGTCTCAAGCCATGGAGGATTTAGGGGTTGAAAAACTGCTCGCGATGCAATTGCGAGGTTCTTTCTTCATGACGGCAGACCATATGCGTAACCAACAGGAACCCGACGCAAATCCCATCACGCAACAATAAATGCCCAAATTCAGGGCGTTGCCCGTTCGGGTTTGCTATCCTTTTCAAACAGTCAAACCAACTCATACCCCTGCAACCGACGGTTGGATTGAGCCGGGGTTAAAGACATTAGCCGGGAATCAAAGAGAACGTTATGAGCAGCACACTCTCCCTTATTGAACGATTTCGGCAAAGTTCACCGCTCTACGGCGGCAACGCGGCCTTTATCGAGGATCTGTACGAAAGCTATCTGCGCGACCCCGAGTCGGTCAGTCCGCACTGGCGCAGCTATTTCCAAAGTCTAAGCCAAGCTTATGGCGAGGTACGGGATGTTGCGCACGGCCCGATTCGAGATTCGTTCGCCAACCTAGCCAAGCAACGTCCGTTAGTGGTCAGCGGCGGCGAAGTTATGACCCCGGCAGCAGCGGAGAAACAGTCGGCCGTATTGCGCCTCATCAACGCTTATCGCAATCGTGGCCATCAGGCTGCCGATTTGGATCCGTTGAAACTGCGCGAGCGACCCCATGTGCCGGATTTGGATCCGGGTTTTCACGGCTTGAACGAAGCCGATATGACCTTACCCTTCAACACCGGCTCACTGTTCTCCGACGCTCAGTTACCCTTGCGCGACATTCTCGATCTGCTCCGTGAGGTCTATACCGGCACCATCGGTTCCGAGTATCAGCACATCGTAAAAACTGAAGAGAAACGCTGGATTCAAAAACGCCTGGAAGGCCAGCGTGTTCGGCCCGACCTCAGCATCGAACAGCGGCGTTGGTTGTTAAAATCGTTGATCTCTGCGGAGGGATTAGAACGATATTTACACAATCGCTATGTCGGGCAAAAGCGCTTCTCTCTGGAAGGGGGAGACAGCCTGATCCCCATGATGGAAGACTTGATTCAGCGGGCGGGCGGAGACGGCGTCAAGGAAATCGTCATCGGTATGGCGCATCGCGGCCGCTTGAATGTGCTGGTCAATATCATCGGCAAATCGCCCCAGGAATTATTTGCCGAGTTCGAAGGTAAACGCCGCGTCCCGGAAAGCAGTTCCGGTGACGTTAAATATCACATGGGCTTTTCTTCCAATGTCGTGACTCCTGGAGGCCCCGTGCATCTGGCGTTGGCCTTTAACCCATCTCATCTGGAGATCGCCAACCCGGTGGTGGAAGGTTCGGTCCGTGCCCGGCTGGAACGTCGCCGCCGCGGCCAGGAGATTCTGCCGTTTGGCGAAGCGTTGCCGATTCTGATTCATGGCGATGCGGCTTTCGCTGGTCAAGGTGTGGTTATGGAGTGCCTGCAAATGTCGCAGGTGCGCGGCTACCGCACCGGCGGTACGGTCCATATCGTAATCAACAACCAGATCGGGTTTACCACCAGCAATCCGCTGGACACCCGCTCGGCGCTGTACTGCACGGATGTTGCCAAAATGGTTCAGGCGCCAATTTTCCACGTTAATGGTGACGATCCAGAAGCCGTGTTGTACGTGACCCGAATGGCGCTGGATTATCGGATGGAATTCAATAAGGACGTAGTCATCGACATGGTCTGCTATCGGCGGCTTGGCCATAACGAGGCCGATGAGCCCGCTGCTACCCAACCGATGATGTACAAAGAAATTCGCGCTCGCAAAACGATCGCCACCTTGTACGGTGAACAGTTGATCGACGAAGGCTTGGTCACGGAACAGGATATCCGTGCGATGCTGACCGGATATCAAGAGGATTTAGATGCCGGTCGCCAAGTCTCTCGCCCGCTATTGGACAAGGTGGAAGATCTGTTCGCGGTGGATTGGTCAAAACTTAAAGACAAAAACTGGGATGCCCCTGTCAACACTGCAGCGCCTTTGGAGACTGTCCGCGGACTATCGGAACGCATTCTCTCGTTCCCGGACAACTTCGGCTTACATCCGCGCGTTGCTAAAATCATGGACGACCGGCGCAAAATGGCTGCCGGGGCCTTGGCCCTGGACTGGGGCTTTGCCGAAAACATGGCCTATGCCACGCTCTTGAAAGAAGGGTATCAAGTGCGCATATCTGGCCAGGACGCCGGTCGCGGCACCTTCTTCCATCGCCACGCTGTGTTGCATAATCAACAGGACGGCAGCAGCTTTACCCCGCTGGCTAATCTGTTCTCCGATCAACCCACATTCATGGTGATTGACTCGATTCTGTCCGAAGAAGCTGTGCTGGGCTTTGAGTACGGCTACAGCACGGCGGAGCCCAATGGTTTAGTGGTCTGGGAAGCGCAATTCGGCGATTTCGCCAATGGCGCGCAGGTAGTGATTGACCAGTTTATCTCCTCGGGCGAAGCGAAATGGGGTCGATTATGCGGCTTGGTATTATTGCTGCCGCACGGTTATGAGGGACAAGGGCCAGAACATTCTTCCGCCCGCATGGAGCGGTATCTACAGCTGTGCGCTGAAAACAATATGCAAGTCTGCGTACCGACCACCCCGGCGCAAACTTTCCATATGCTGCGTCGGCAGGTGTTGCGTACCTTCCGCAAACCACTGATCGTGATGAGCCCCAAGAGTCTGCTGCGGCATAAATTAGCAGTCAATTCACTGGAGGACCTTACTCAAGGCAACTTCCAAACCATCATTGGTGAGATTGATGAGATCAATCCGAAAAAAGTCGAGCGGCTGGTATTCTGTTGCGGCAAGGTTTATTACGATCTGTTGGAAGCGCGCCGTGAACGTGGCTTGGACAATGTCGCCATCCTGCGCATTGAGCAGCTCTATCCATTTCCGGAAGAACGGTATGCGGAGGAGTTGGAACGCTATTCCAAAGCCAAAGACATTATTTGGTGCCAGGATGAGCCCCGTAACCAGGGCGCTTGGTACGAAATCCAACACGATCTGCGCCGCGGGCTCGGTTCCAAACAGGATGTGAGTTATGTCGGTCGCCCGCCATCCGCATCGCCTGCGGTCGGCTACTACAGTATGCATATCGAGCAACAACAAACGTTGATCAACGAAGCCCTCGGTGGGTAACCAACAATAACGGGAAGGTTTAACCATGAGCGTAGAAGTCCTTGTCCCCACCCTGCCTGAATCGGTGGCTGATGCCACTCTCGTCAATTGGCACAAAAAACCCGGTGATCAAGTCCGGCGAGGCGAAAACTTGGTTGATTTGGAAACTGATAAAGTGGTGCTGGAAATGCCGGCTCCCGCCGATGGGGTGCTACTCGAAATCCTGCGCAACGATGGCGAGGTGGTCACCACCGGCGATTTAATTGCCAATATCGATGAGACCGCAACTCAAGGCGCCGCTCCCACTGCATCGCCGCAAGCTGCTGCTAGCACTGCAGCGCCAGCAGCTACAGAAGAACCCGCCGCAGCCGCTAGCGTCGATGAAGAGTCACTGAGTCCCGCAGTTCGCCGACTGGTGCGTGAGCATGGTCTGGATGTGCGCAAGATTTCCAGCAGCGGACGCGGTGGGCGGATTACCAAAGCTGATGTACTGGCTTACATGGAGGAACAAAAGGCCGCTCCGCCGGCTCCGACTCCCGCACCCGTTGCACCGGCGACACCCGCAGCACCTGCAGCGGCACCGGCCAAACTGGAACGTGCCGAGGCATCCTCAGTCCCTCCGGACAGCCTTGGGCGATTGGAACAGCGCGTCCCCATGACGCGCCTACGCGCGCGTATTGCTGAACGTCTGGTGGAAGCTCAACAAACCGCCGCTCTGCTGACTACGTTTAACGAAGTCAACATGCAGCCAATCATGGACATGCGTGCCCGCTATCGTGACAAGTTCGAGAAAAACCACGGCACCCGGTTGGGCTTCATGTCGTTTTTCGTCAAAGCGGTCATCGAAGCGCTCAAACGCTTCCCCGCTGTCAACGGTTCGATCGATGGCAGCGATATGATCTACCACGGCTATTACGACATCGGCATCGCCGTGTCTTCGCCGCGCGGGTTGGTGGTCCCGATCTTACGCGATGCGGATCAGATGAGCTTCGCCGACATCGAAAAAGTGATCGCCGATTTCGGCAAGCGCGCCCAAGAAGGCAATCTCACCATGGAGGAATTGACCGGCGGCACCTTCTCCATCACCAATGGCGGGGTATTCGGCTCGCTGATGTCCACCCCGATTCTGAATCCACCGCAAAGCGCCATTCTGGGCATGCATAAAACCATGGAGCGGCCGATGGTGGAAAACGGCCAGATCGTGTCTCGGCCAATGATGTACTTGGCGCTGACTTATGATCACCGCATTATCGACGGTCGCGAAGCTGTGAGTTCGTTGGTGGCTATCAAAGAAGGTCTGGAAGATCCAGCTCGACTGCTGCTGCAAGTTTAGGTAGCGAATCTTACGCTTATCGACCTCACTGGAGGAAACATGGCAAAAACGTATGACGTTATCGTCATTGGTGGTGGTCCGGCGGGCTACGTGGCAGCTATCCGCTGCGCCCAGTTGGGCCTGGAAACCGCTTGTGTAGATAAATGGATCAATTTTCGCGGCGAACCCGCTTTAGGCGGTACCTGTTTGAATGTGGGTTGTATTCCGTCCAAGACGCTGCTGGAATCTTCGGAGCAGTACCACCGAGTTAATCACACGCTGGGCGATCACGGTATTCAAGTCGGTTCGATTAAACTGGATTTAGAGCAGATGATGACGCGCAAGGAGCGCATCGTATTGGAACTGACCAACGGCATTGCCACCTTACTCAAAGCCAATAAAGTGACCTGGCTGAAAGGTCATGGCAAATTACTAGCCGACCGTCAGGTGGAAGTCACTTCCAGTGAAGGCTCGGCAGAGATCTACAATGCCGATCAAGTCATCATCGCCACCGGTTCGGTGCCGATGGAACTCGGCTCAGCACCCGTTGACGGTGATTTGATTGTCGATTCGACCGGTGCCTTGGATTTTCGCAAGGTACCCAAGCGGTTAGGCGTGATCGGTGCCGGCGTGATCGGCCTGGAACTCGGCAGTGTATGGCGGCGGCTGGGGTCCGAAGTGATTCTGTTGGAAGCCGTGGATGATTTCCTGGCATTGGTCGATCAGCAGGTCGCGCGGGAGTCCTTGCGGCAATTCCGTAAACAAGGTTTGGACATTCATCTTGGCGCCCGGGTCATGGGCACCCGCAAAACCAAGAAACAGGTCGAAGTCCAGTATCAGGATAAGGACGGCGACCATGAAACCACGGTAGATAAATTGCTGGTCTGTGTGGGCCGGCGTCCCAATACGGACAATATCGCCGCTCCCGAAGCCGATTTGTTGCTGGACGAACGCGGTTACGTACACGTCAATGACGTGTGCGAAACCAATTTGCCGGGGGTGTACGCCATCGGCGACGTGGTGCGCGGCCCCATGCTGGCGCACAAGGGTTCTGAAGAAGGCGTGATGGTGGCGGAGAATATTGCCGGTGGTCACGGCCACATCAATTACGACACCATCCCGTGGGTGATTTATACTAACCCGGAAATTGCCTGGGTCGGTAAAACCGAACAGTCTCTCAAAGCGGAGGGAACGCCATACAAAACGGGGATTTTCCCGTTCGCCGCCAATGGTCGCGCCAAGGCTATGGACGGCTCCACCGGCATGGTCAAATTGCTCGCGCATGGCGAAACCGATGCGTTGCTGGGTTGCCATATCAGCGGTCTGTATGCTTCGGAATTGATTCAAGAAGCGGTGCTGGCGATGGAATTCTCGGCCAGCAGTGAGGATCTCGCCCGCACCATTCACGGCCACCCCACCCTTTACGAAGCGATGCACGAGGCTGCTCTCGCCGTGCAGGGGCGGGCTTTGCACAAAATTAATACGTAACCACACATTGTCTACCCCTGTTTACACCCCACTGAGGTGGGGTTTTTTATGAGTGTGGACTGTCTGTGGCGATTTGCGGAAGATTGAGTGTATGTTGCATAAAAACGATAAACTGATTGCCCTAGTGACAGGCGCTAATCGCGGCATCGGGTTAGCTGTCGCACGCCAGTTAGCCCAAAACGGTATGCGCGTCATTCTGACTAGCCGTAACCCCGGCAAGGGTGAAGTCGCCGCCGAACAACTCACGGAAGATGGTTTGGATGTGTTGTTTCATACCCTGGATGTGACCTCCGAAAACAGTGTCGCTTCCTTGGGTGAATTTGTTCACAGCCGCTGCGGGCGGTTGGATGTTCTGATTAACAATGCCGGGATCTATATGGATAGCCGCAACCCCGATGATCCCCATGCCGGTAGTGTGTTCAATGCCAGTCTGACCACCTTGGAAACAACTCTGAGAACCAATGTGTATGGCCCTCTACTACTGGCCCAGGAATTCGTGCCGCTGATGAAACACCAAAAATACGGCCGTATCGTGAACGTCTCCAGCGGCATGGGTCAGTTAGACGATATGGGTGGCCGCTGGCCCGCTTACCGCATCTCCAAAACCGCGCTCAACGCTTTGACCCGGATTTTGGCGGCGGAAACACTGGAGCATAATATTTTAGTCAATGCCGTCTGCCCCGGTTGGGTTCGTACCGACCTGGGAGGAGCGGATGCAGAGCGTACTCCGGAACAAGGTGCGGAAACGATTGTTTGGGCTGCCACGCTGCCGGATGATGGCCCCAATGGCGGATTCTTTCGGGACCGCCGACCCATCCCCTGGTGACGGGCAGCGATCACCCTCATAGTTATAGTTACGTTGATGATTGTCGACAGCCACTGCCATTTCGACGCTGCTGAATTTGACCGGGACCGGGATACGGCTTACCAACGGGCCTGTGCGGCGGGCGTAACGGCGCAAGTGGTACCGGCGATATGCGCTCGATTGTGGCCTCAACTCAAAGCGGTAACAACCCGTTATCCGGGTTTGTATCCGGCATACGGTCTGCATCCCATGCTGCTGACCGAACACCGCCCCAACCATCTACAGCAGCTAGCGGATTGGCTGGAACGCGAAAAACCCGTTGCGGTCGGCGAATGCGGCCTGGATTATTTCGTCACCGAGCTCGACCCACAAACGCAACTCGACTATTTCACCGCGCAACTCAAACTGGCTCGCGATTATGATTTGCCTGTCATTATTCATGCCCGGCGGGCGGTGGATGAGGTGATTAAAACCATTCGCCGCTTTCACGGCCTGCGCGGCACCGTACACAGTTTTTCGGGCAGTGAACAGCAGGCTCGACGTTTGCTGGATTTGGGGTTTTTGCTGAGTTTCGGCGGTCCGCTCAGCTATCCCCGCGCCAATCGGCTGCGGACATTGATCCGGGTACTGCCGCTGGAAGGTCTGTTACTGGAAACCGACGCGCCCGATCAGCCGGGCTTGCTGCACCGGGGAGAACGTAACGAGCCGGCTTTTATCACGGAAACGCTGACGGTTATGGCGCAATTACGGGAGCAAGATCCTGCTGTAATTGCCGCAGTGACCGCCCGCAATGCGGCAAATTTATTTGGGTTCGATCTATGCCCCACCCCTTTGCCCGAACCGAAATCCTGATCGGCCAAGATGGTCTAGCTACCCTGCAGCGTAAACACGTGTTGGTGGCGGGCTTGGGTGGGGTCGGCAGTTATGCGGCGGAGGCATTGGCACGGGCGGGGATCGGTTGTTTAACCTTATTGGATCACGACACCGTTTCGCCTTCCAATATCAACCGCCAACTCGTGGCGTTGCAATCCACTATCGGTCAGCCCAAGGTGGATGTCATGGCAGCCCGGTTGCGAGATATTAATCCGGCGCTACAGCTCATCATCCAGCGCGACTTTCTGCAAGCCAGCGCGGCTGAAGCGTTTATTACCGCGGGGGGTTATGATTTCGTTGCCGACTGCATCGACAGCATCGCTTGCAAAGCCGCGTTAGTCGCAGCCAGCTTGCACCACGGCACTCCAGTCATTTCGGCTATGGGTGCCGGCAATCGTCTGGAGGTTAGCCGTGTTCAGGTGGCTTCTCTAGAAAAAACACAGGGGTGCCCACTAGCCAGAGAGATGCGGGCGCGGTTGCGCACCTTGGGTGTAACACTGCGCTATCCGGTCGTGTATAGCGACGAACCTCGCCATCAGCCCTTACCCCACCAACCGCTGGAGGACGGCACGCCGGGGCGACCGAGGGCGGTAAACGGCACGATTTCTTATCTTCCCCCCTTGTTCGGCATGATGCTGGCCGGGGTGGTAATCAATACCTTTCTGACTACGGACTAATACCAAGGGAGCGCAAAAAAAATGACCTGGTTTAACACACCTTTAACTGAGCGTTTACACACGCAATTTCCGCTGATTCAGGCACCGATGGCGGGTGGAGTCACTACCCCGGAATTAGTCGCCGCAGTTTCCAATGCCGGTGGCTTAGGCTCCTTGGCAGCAGGTTTGCTGGACCCCCAGGAGATCCGCGCAGCGATTATCGCTATCCGCGAGCTGACCGATAAGCCCTTCGCAGTGAATTTATACGCGCCGCAACCCTGGCAAGAGGATACAGACCGAATCCAACAGGTTATGGATTTACTCTCGCCCTATCGTGAAGAGTTAGGCTTGCCATCCACACCGCCGACTGAGCCCTATCAGCCCAATTACAGTGAGCAGCTAGCCGTTGTGTTGGACGAAGGGGTCAATATTATTAGTTTTGCCTTCGGGTTACCGGCTCCTGAGGAAATTGAGACCTTAAAAGAATGGGACGTGCTCATCATGGCCACCGCTACCCATCTCCTGGAAGGTATTTTGTTAGAGGAAAGCGGCGTCGACATCATCATCGCTCAGGGTGCGGAAGCTGGAGGACCGCGTAGTACGTTTGTAGGACCCGCAGAACAAGGTTTAGTCGGCACGATGGCCTTGGTGCCGTTGTTGGCCAACCATGTCAAGATACCGATTATCGCCGCCGGTGGGATTATGGATGGTCGAGGGATTGCTGCAGCGTTGGTTTTGGGCTCTGCCGGAGTGCAACTCGGTACGGCTTTTTTGACTTGCCCGGAAAGCGGCGCGCATCCAGACTATAAAGCATTACTGGCGCATAGCACTGAAATTAATACGAGGCTAAGCCGTTGTTTTACCGGTCGGTTAGCACGGGGCCTGAAAAATCGCTTTACCGAAGACCTGTATGCCCATGAAACTGAGTGGCCCGATTATCCCATTCAAAATGCGCTGACCCATGACATCCTGCAAGCTGCTGCGCGGCAAAATCGCTCTGAATTTATGGCGCTGTGGGCCGGTCAGGGTTGCCCTTTATGCACTGACAAACCAGCGGGTGAGTTAGTAGCACATTGGATCGCCCAGGCTAAAGAAGCCTTGAGTGGGTAACGAAGGCAGGTAAACGACATGAGCGGTAAACCGCCGGTCACTCCCGCTGTACGGATGCTGCGGCGATATCAGGTTGGGTTCAGCGATCATCTTTACGCCTACCAAGAGCATGGCGGTACGGCGCACGGTGCCCGTGAATTAGGTCTCGCTGAACATTGCATCATCAAAACCTTAGTCATGGAAGATGACGGCAAAAAACCCTGGCTAGTGCTGATGCACGGCGATTGCGAAGTCTCCACCAAAGCATTGGCGCGCAGCTTGGGGGTAAAAACCATCACTCCCTGTGATCCTGCCATAGCTAACAAACATACTGGTTACCAAGTCGGTGGGATCTCTCCCTTCGGCACCCGTAAACCCATACCCGTGGTTGCGGAACAGGGCATTTTCGCCTTATCACGAGTGTATATTAACGGCGGGAAGCGCGGCTATTTGGTCGGCATAGACTCAGCCGATTTGAAACAGCTGTTACAACCGACGCTGGTTCAGGTGGCTATTGCTGATTAATCGGCCGTAAAAGTTCAGGGAATCATACTGCACTACGCTGAGGTGACGTATGGCCAAAGACAACACCAAAGCATTCGCTGAGGCATTCTGGTTGGGTGATCTGGAAAAAGCCCGCGCTGTTTATGCGAAAGGCGGCGTCAATCTGAATCACCACGATGAGGATAACGGCTTCACGTTTCTCCATGCAGCCTGTCGCTTGGGAAACCTGGACGCCGCCCGTTGGCTACTCCAAAAAGGCGCGCATGTCGACAGGCCAGTTTGCTGCGACGACGAAGATGACGACCAGAACGGCGCGACTGCGTTGATGCTCACGGTGGACAGCATTGCGGGCAAGCAGCGAAAGCTAATCGAATTGCTGTTGGACACAGGCGCGAATATCAACGCGGTAGACAGCATGGGGCGAAACGTCGTGCACTATGCGCTCGAAGCACCGGAGCTGCTGGATCTAGTGCTAACGCGAGGCGCCAATCCGAGCATCCGTGGCCATGACGGCGAGACGCCATTAATGCGCGCCACTATGATGCGTGACGAACGGATCGTAACTCGACTGCGTGATGCCGGGGCGAGTGAAGAAGGGATGCTGGACGTAGAGTTCTTGCAAGCGGTCTTCGAAGAGGAACACGACAGGGTGTCGGATTATCTGGCTAGGGGCGCCGATGTGAACTTCCAAAGCCAAGGCACAGCATTGACCACGGCGGTCAGTAATGCTGATGTCGAGATGATACGACTGCTGCTGGATGCAGGGGCTGATGTGAATCTTGCCGCAACTGACGATCCTGACGGCGATTTCAATCCGTTGTTACGCAGCGCTTACGACGGCCACGCCGAGATTGTCCGCCTGCTCATTGACGCTGGCGCTGATTTAAGGGTAGCAAACCACGGTATCAGCCCGCTCGATTACGCGAAGATGGGCAAACGCGAAGGGCGCAAGCCAGACCGCCCCTGGGATGAGGTCATAAAAATGATCAGGGTTGCTGGCAGAGCAACAACGCCGACGCTGCGCGGCAAGGTAATCAAAGCGGATCGTGTCAATGTCATAGCTGCACTAAACGCCATGCTTCCCGTATTTACCCAATGGAGGCGTTTTGCTGGCGAGGGTGTGGAAATCCTTGAAAGCGATATCATCGACGATTTGGAGTTTCTCCAACGGAACTTACCCGCCATGCAGGACATTGCACGCAATCATGGCTTTAATTTGGCGGTGGTTGGCTACAGTTTGAGTGATGCGGAACCCAGTCTTTCCGACCTAAAAGCCGAGTTAGCCAAAGCCACAGCAATGAATGCTGAGAAGGTATTCGCTAAGTGGGAAGCGGAAGGTGCGCATGAAGCATCCAAGATTGACGAAGATGATAACGGGCATGTCCGTTCGAACCGACAGCAGGTGCTCGCCGCACTCACGAAGATACCGATCCGGGCAGCAGACGATCAATTCAGAGTCAATGCCGGTCACTTGGTACTGTGTGCAGGCGGGGTCATGCCGATACCAATCGCCTATCGATTTGGCGGCTGGAATTCCGCGCCGCAGCCGCATGAGATGGGGTTAGTGCTGCAGCACTGGCTAGACACCTACGGCGCTGAGCTGATCGCAATAGACCACGATACTCTGGCGGTGCGTCTGCATGAACGGTTACAGAGCGTGGAACAGGTCCGGGCAGCAGCCCGTGAAGTAGGTCTTTTTTGCGATGAAAGCATGTCGGTCGCAGACGACATCCGCACCGTAGTCGGCAATTGCTGGTCTTTCTGGTGGGACTGAGTCTGTTTGAGCGGACTTTGCGCACACCGAAAAAAATAATTGACACCAGCGAACTAGGGCGTAGTATCCGGGTCTGTTGAGATAATTTTATACAGTAGCGAGCAAACCATTTTCATCCATGGACAATAGTTTTTCCGGCGCGTGTACTGACAGTGATCAAACTGTGATGTTGATGAAGCCACCTTATGAAACCTTGGTCTTGAGAAACGGACGAAATGGTTTGGTTTGTAACTTATTAGGTGAAGTGACAGTTGTACAAAACCGATTTAGTAAGACATAAGCGCCTACGACAAAATATGTCTGAAGGCGCTTCAATTTACTGACGCCTTCGGGTAATCAACCAATTAACCCCGGTTGGCGTCAGCTAACCGGGGTTTTTGTTTGCCCAAACCGCAACTTAGGAGGCGTTTTAATGAAACTCAAGCAGACACTACAGCGGTTCTTGGCAGTTACCGAACAGCCTAAAGCAGCGCCCAAAAAGGCGCTTTCCCGACGTGATGTGATGTTGCTGGTTGCCAGGGATAAATTGTCCCCAGCCCAGGCAGAAGCGATTATCCGCAAACGGTTCAAGGCGGAATAAAGCGGTCGGCACAGGATTAGGGTTTCTGTTGCAGTAACCCTTTGTGTTGCAGATACTCGCGCACCGACAATACCTGCCCCGTATAGTGCATAGGGTTATCCACCAGCAATGCGCTCAACGCCTGGGCGGTTAGCTCTGGTGGTTGCGCCCAAGCACTGATATCGCGGGTCGGGTACATGCGGCGTACCGCATCCGTGGCACTGACCGGGGGTGATAGCGAAATGCAGGCAATCCCGTCCGCTTTTAATTCCGTACCCAGTCCCAGAGTGAGTCGATCCAAGCCAGCCTTGGAAACACCATAGGGCACATTGAGAAAGCCAGCCCGTATAGCTGCCCCGGAACTGATATTTACGATCACCCCTGCTCCCTGGCGCTGCATCACCGGAACGACCACATGGCAGCACAGATAAGCGCCGGTCAGGTTGGTGTCCAAGATGGTGCGCCACAGTGCCGGTGAGGTGTCGTTGAAATCAATATCACCGACCATCAGGCCGGCATTATTGATCAACACATCCACGCGACCATACTGAATCAGTACCTGGTCAATCATGGAGCGGACTTGCGCTTCTTCTCGCACATCCGCCGCTAACGCTAATCCCCGTCCCCCAGCCGCTAAAATATGCTGCACGGTACTCTGCGCACTGTCAGGCGTGTCTGTTATCGAACGCGCTGCGGCGACGACAACAGCCCCCTGCGCAGCCAGAGTCATGGCCATTGCACGACCCAAACCACGGCTCGCGCCAGTGATCACAATAACACGATCTGTTAACGGATTTGGTTCGGTCATAATGCTGGATGAATCAACAAGAGGTCGGTTGGCCGTGCCTGAAAACCGGTGAATACCTGACGATAGCCATGGGCTGCTTCAGGGAAATGTGCCAAAATGAGCGAAAGGCTTGATCAAGAGCTGCCATATATTACTTACCTAGCGTATACCCCATGAGCTGCAATGAATCCCAGACCCCCGCCGCACATAGTTGATAAAGCAGCCCGCGTTCGGTTGATCATTCTCGACGTCGACGGTGTGCTAACCGACGGCCGCCTTTATTATGGCGACGATGGTAATGAATATAAATCTTTTTACAGCCGTGACGGGCATGGCCTCAAGATGCTGCAGGCCCATGGCGTAGACATCGCTATCCTGTCCGGCAGATCCTCAATTGCAACCGCAAGACGCATGGCTGAACTCAATGTGCGTCATGTCTATCTGGGCATTGAGGATAAATTATCGGTTTTTTCGACATTTCTTGAACAACAAGGCTTGCACGCAGAACAGGTCGCATATGTCGGCGATGATGTTATTGATCTGCCTGTCATGGCGCGGGTGGGTTTTGCCATTGCAGTGGCCGACGCCGATCCCTTCGTTAAACGTCATGCTCATTGGCAGACCCCAAACCCCGGTGGTCATGGCGCGGTCAGAGATGTGTGCGAGCTAATCTTGCACGCTCAAGGGCAGCTCAGCACTGTGCAGGCTCAGTATTGGCCGTTACCTGATGACGGTTCAACGAGCTGGTCCGAAGGATAATTAACATGGTTGCTCAAGCTAAGGTCCTGGCGCTGTGGAGTCGAAGTTGATGAGCAATGTCCGGTATCTGGCGACAATAACGATATTAGCGTTTCTTAGCGGTTGGCTATTATTCACTGTGGAATCGTCTTTGCGTAACACCACCCAGCCAGATCAACATGTGCCTGCCTTGTATATCGATAATTTTTTGGCCACCCGCACCAACCTACAGGGTTTTCGAGAATACACGCTAAGCGCACCGCATTTGGTTCAGTTATCGGATCAGCAAGGCACGTGGGTGGAACAACCGAGGTTTGAGATTTTTAGCGACGATCAACGGCAGGAATGGCTGATTGATGCCGAACGCGGTTGGATTGCCGCCGATAACCAAATCATTCGTTTGGAAGATGCCGTTAATCTCAACCGTCCGGCCAGCTCAGATAAGCCAGCACTTTCCATTAGCACCCGCCAAGTCATGATCTATCCTGAACGCGGCGAGCTAGAAACTGACGCCCCGGTGCTCGCCGAAACCCCAAACGGAGTGCTGAGCGCGACTGGACTCAAGGCGTATTGGCATGAAGAACAGATGGAACTACTCTCCGATGTAAGAGGCAGTTATGTACCGCTCAAGCCTGAATAGCTGGTTTTTACTAGTCTTATTATTGCTACCGATGGCGGCCACGGCATTACCGGAAGATCGCAAACAGCCGATCCGCCTAGAGGCGGATAGCGCTCAGTTAAATCAACAGACCGGCGTCAGTGTCTATCAAGGCAATGTGGTGATTTCCCAAGGTTCCATGCGCCTGAAAGCCGATACCGCAACATTTTATGTCAACAACGGTCGTTTCGAAAAGCTGGAAGCGATCGGTAAACCGGTGCAATTGCGCTATCGACCGGACAAAGACAAACCGGAAATCCAAGGGGTCAGCCAACGGGTTGAATACAACGTACCTGATGCCCTGGTCATAATGACCACAAACGCCAAAATCACCCAGGGAGAAGCCACCTTTGCCGGCAATCGAATTGAGTACGATCTGGACAAAGATTTGATCAAAGCCAGCGGTAAAGACCGTATCGAATTCATTATCCCACCCGAATCCATCCAAGAATCCCAACGCTGATGGCGGAATTGATCGTCAAGGAAATCATTAAGCGTTACAAGCATCGCTGCGTGGTGGATGCCGCTTCTCTGCAAGTCAACAGTGGCGAGGTGGTAGGTTTGTTAGGAGCTAATGGAGCCGGCAAAACCACCTGTTTTTATATGATTGTCGGCTTGGTCGCCTGTGACGAAGGGCGGGTTCTGCTCAATGCACGCGATATCACTCATTTGCCTATGCACGTACGGGCCCGCTTGGGACTCAGTTATCTGCCACAGGAACCGTCGGTATTCCGCAAGTTGACGGTGTTTGATAATGTGTTAGCCATTCTAGAAGCGCGTCAGGATCTTAATCGTGCCACCCGCTTGCAACTGGCAGAAGATCTGTTACATGAGCTACACGTGGGTCACTTGCGAGATCAGTTGGGTATCAGTTTATCGGGAGGCGAACGGCGCCGGGTAGAAATCGCGCGAGCCCTAGCTACAGCACCTCATTTTGTGCTCCTGGATGAACCGTTTGCCGGCGTTGATCCGCTTTCGGTGCTGGATATCCAGCGCATCATCGAACATTTATGTGAGCGCAATATCGGTGTGTTGATCACCGATCATAACGTGCGAGAAACCTTGGGCATCTGCGACCGTGCCTATGTCTTAAACAGCGGTCAGGTGATCGCCGATGGCACACCCGAGGTCATTCTTGCCGATCAGCAAGTACGTCAAGTTTACTTGGGCGAATCATTCCGATTGTGACAATGCAGGTTGGTTGGCGGTATGCTCAAAGTGCTTCACAGGTGGTCGCTATCACTCACGACAGGCCGATCATGCAGCCGAGGCATAAAAATACCCGCTGGCATGATAGCTGCTATAGTTATCCACAATGGGGCTTGTGCCACACCGCGCTACCCCAGCATGACGTTTAATCTTATGCAGTGGATTCATAACATTGGGTTTTTTGGTTTATGAGGCAGTCTTTACAACTCCGCTTGGGGCAACAGCTGACGATGACCCCACAGCTGCAACAGGCCATCCGCCTATTGCAGCTTTCCAGTTTGGATCTACAAACGGAGATCCAACAGGTGCTTGATTCTAACCTCATGCTAGAACGCGCCGATGAATCCCAAGAGTATGCGCCGACCACCGATTCTCCATCTGCCGAAGATAACGGCGATGCCAATGCCGAACCTGAGCGCGAGGCGGCTAGCAGTGATACTGATTCCGCCGCGGCGGAAGAAATTCCGGTAGACAGTACCTGGGATGACAACGAGGACTTCTACGACGGATCGACGTCGTTTTCACGAGACGATGACGACAACCGCGACCCCTTCGAACATCGCACGGCCGGTGCTGAGTCCTTGCGCGATTATCTGCTTTGGCAGATGCGCCTGACACCGTTTAGCGACAGTGACACGGCGATTGCGTTGGCGATTATTGATGCCGTGGACGATGCTGGTTATCTCTCTTTGTCACTGGAGGACATCCACCAAGGATTCAACGACGACATTGAGTTGAGTGAAGTGGAGGCGGTGTTACATCGAATTCAACGGTTTGATCCGCCCGGGGTGGCGGCGCGTAACCCGGCAGAGTGCCTATTGTTGCAATTAGAGCAATTACCGCGCACCACTCCTTTCATTGGCAAGGCTCAGGATTTGGTCAAAAACCATTTAGAATTGCTGGCGGGGCGCGATTTCAACCCATTAATGCGTCGGCTCAAGGTAGCAAAAGAAGAGTTACAGGAAATTATTGCCCTGATTCAAACCCTCAATCCGCACCCAGGCACCCAAATTTCCTCCGCAGAACCCCAGTACGTTGCGCCGGATGTATTCGTTTATCGCCACAAGAACGGTTGGCGCGTTGAGTTGAATCCCGAGAGCACGCCTAAGTTGCGGATCAATCGACAGTACTCACAGCTGGTGCGCCGCGCCGACAACAGCAACGATAACCTCTACTTGAAAAATCATCTTCAGGAAGCGCGCTGGTTCCTGAAAAGCCTGCGTAATCGTAACGAAACCTTGCTCAAAGTGGCGATTTGCATCGTCGAACGGCAACGGGACTTTTTTGAACACGGCGAAGAACACATGCGCCCCCTAGTGTTGCGCGACATTGCCGAAACCATGGGCATGCACGAATCCACTATCTCTCGGGTCACCACCCAAAAGTACATGCACACGCCGCGTGGTATCTACGAATTCAAGTATTTCTTCTCCAGCCATGTGGGTACTAACGACGGCGGCGAATGCTCGTCGATTGCTATTCGCGCCATGATCAAAAAACTGATTGCTGCGGAAAATCCGCGCAAACCACTCAGCGACCACAAAATCGCTGAATCTCTTAGTAGCGAAGGAGGAATTAAAGTCGCTCGCCGCACCGTGGCGAAATATCGGGAGGTCATGTCCATTCCCTCCTCTACCGACCGCAAACGTCTGACTTGAATCGGACGTTGTACGCCGCCCTTGGGCGAAATCGAAGCAAAAACTGCCAGTTAAGGAGTGAATAATGCAAATTAATTTGACTGGGCATCATATCGAAATCACTCAGCCTCTGCGTGATTATGTCCATGACAAGCTAGGCCGCATTGAGCGTCATTTCGACAACGTAACTCAGGTACACGTGGTGCTCAGTGTCGAAAAGTTACGGCAAAAAGCGGAAGCTCGGGTTCATGTCGCCGGCAATGATATTATTGCCGACGCTGTGGGTGAGGACATGTACGCTTCGATTGACGCAATGATCGACAAGATCGATCGGCAAATCAAAAAACACAAGGAAAAAGTCACCGATAAACACCGTGGCGACAAAGTCCGGGTTCATCTCTAAACCCAACCCCGGGTAAATAATCATTAGCTTATGAAAATAACAGACCTAATTTCTGCCAAGCGTATTGCCTGCGATGAGGTAGTGACCAGCAAAAAACGTGTGCTTGAATTGCTGGGCGAACTCATCATTGCCGAGGAGCAAATCGATCTCACCGCTCGTGAAGTGTTTGATACCTTAGTCGGACGAGAACGCTTAGGCAGCACCGGTCTGGGCCATGGGGTGGCCCTGCCCCATGGCCGTCTCAATCAGATCCAACACGCTATCGGTGCCTTTATCAAACTCAAACAAGGCGTCGACTTTGACGCTATCGACCGGCAACCGGTGGACCTGGTATTTGCCTTACTAGTGCCGGAGCATTTCACTGACGAACACTTGAAGATCTTGGCTTATCTCGCCGAGATGTTCAGCGATTCGGCCTTTTGCGAACAGTTGCGTAGTGCGGATTCGAACGCCATGTTGTTCGCTCACCTCAGTCACTGGCAGACGTCCTGACATCGCAACATGAGTGAGCCTATTACCACCCAAACCGTCTTTGCCGCGCTGGAAACGCCGTTAAAGCTCAGTTGGGTCGGCGGTCAAACAGGTGGCGAGCGGGTGTTGCAGTCAGCGAATCAAACCGACTCCCCGTGGGTAGGACGACTGGATTGGATTCTGCCTCCTCGCATACAGATACTTGGTAACGAAGAGTTTGTTTTTTTGCACAGTCTGGATAATAGCGGGCGGGAGACGTTGATCGACCGATTACTCACCTCCCCTTCGGCAGCTGTATTGGTATGCGGTGACTTAGCCCATGCTCTGCAGTTACAAAACGCTGCTAACCAAGCGCAGATGCCACTCTGGCATACGCCGGAACAACCCAACACCGCGTTGGAATGGTTGGTGGATTACCAACGCCGCCAAGGTCCTTCCATTTTGATGCATGGAGAATTGTTGGAAGTATTCGGCTTAGGTGTGTTAATCACCGGAGCAAGCGGCACCGGCAAAAGCGAATTGGCTTTGGAATTGATCAGCCGGGGTCACCGCCTGATCGCTGACGATACTCCTCAGTTAATGCGGGTAGCTCCCAACGTTCTGGAGGGTACCTGTCCGCCCGCGCTACGGGATTTTTTGGAAGTACGAGGGCTGGGTATTCTCAATATTCGCCGCATGTTTGGTGATAGCGCAATCAAGCGCAACAAACGGGTCCGCTTGATTGTACGGTTGGTCCGTGCCGAGGAGATGGAACTGCCGGCTGAATTGCGCTTACACGGGGCACGCGCCAGTCGTGAAATTTTAGCTGTCCGCGTGCCGCAACTTAGTCTACCCATCGCCGCCGGGCGCAACTTAGCGGTGTTGCTGGAATGCGCTGTGCGTGATCACATTCAACGCTTGCAAGGCTATGCTGCTGATCAGGAGCTCACCGACCGCTTGCAGCAGGAGATGACCCCATCATGCGCATAATCGCCGTTAGCGGACTGTCCGGGGCCGGTAAGACCATCGCCTTGCAAACCCTGGAGGATCTCAATTATTACTGCGTAGATAATCTGCCACTCAAACTTCTACAACCGTTTGCCCAGGAAATCCTTGCCCGCGAAGATGCCTTGTTCCACAACACGGCCGTGGGTATTGATGTCCGTAACTTTCTAGACGAACTCGACAGTTTTCCCACCGTATTAGCTGATTTGCGCCGCACCGGTTTGACGGTGGAAATCCTGTTTCTGCAAGCCGCCGATGCGACGTTGCTAAAACGCTACAGCGATACCCGCCGCAAACACCCGTTAAGCGACGAGAACGTTCCACTCGGCGAGGCGATTCGCCAAGAACGCCAGTTACTGAACTCCATCGCCGCGCATGCCGATCTGATTATCGACACCAGTCAAACCAACGTGCATCAACTGCGCGAACTGGTCCGCAATCGTTTACATGACACACCGACGGGTACCGTCTCCATTCTGTTCGAATCGTTCGGTTATAAGCACGGTATCCCACCTCATGGTGATTTTGTGTTCGATGTGCGCTGCTTACCCAATCCCCATTGGGAACCCCCGTTGCGCGCCCTGACCGGGCTAGATGACAGCGTGATCGCGTTTCTCGAACAGCAGTCGCAAGTAGGCCGGATGATTAGTGATTTACAGCAATTTCTGGAAAGCTGGATCCCCTGCTTCGTCACCGGTGGTCGAAGCTATTTGACGATTGCCATCGGTTGCACAGGCGGTCAACACCGTTCGGTATACATTACCGAAGCGCTGGCGCGTTATTTCAATAAAACCCAGCGTAATGTCATGACACGTCACCGGGAGCTGTCATGAGCGGGTCGCAATTATTGCGTATCCATCACGTAGGATCGTCTCTTCAGCAGCGAGGCATATCCAGATGTTGAAGCGTGAAGTCACGATTACCAACAAGCTGGGTTTACATGCCCGTGCGGCAGCAAAATTTGTGACGCTCGCTACCCGTTTTGGCGCCGACATCCGAATCTGCAGAGATGGCAATGAGGTCAACGGCAAAAGCATCATGGGAGTGATGATGTTGGCTGCAGCACGGGGCGCACGACTGGAACTGTGGGCGACCGGCGAGGATGCGGAACAGGCGTTGGATAGCCTGGAAACACTGATTCAACAGCGGTTCGGCGAGGACGGGTGAGCACATGTCTGTTGCCTTGCACGGTGTCGGTATTTCCCGAGGCTACGCCATCGGCAGAGCCTCTTTTCTGCACCGCGACCGGCCGGAGATCGCCGAATACACCCTCTCTAATACGGTTATCGAACAAGAGGTACGCCGTTTTATCAACAGCGTAGCGATTGCCAAGCAACAGTTACGCGAAATTCGTTCCCGCATACCAGTCACCCTACCTGCCGACGTCACTGCGTTTATTGATACGCACCTGTTGATGCTGGAAGATTCCACCCTAGCCAGCGCACCAATCAAACTGATCCGTACCCGTCGTTGCAACGCGGAATGGGCGTTGAAATTACAGCGCGATTTAGTGGTCCAGGTGTTTGACGACATGGAAGATCCCTACCTGCGTAGCCGCAAAGACGATGTGGATCACGTGGTACAGCGCATTCAACGCATTTTGCTGGCCAATGAAACGTGTGCTGCCGACGTCATTTCCAGTCGCCTTGAAGGGCGTATTGTAGTAGCCGAAGAGCTAACCCCTGCAGATACCATTCTGATGCAGCATCAAGGGGTGTTGGCTTTTATCACCGAACACGGCGGTCCACTGTCGCACACCGCAATTTTGGCTCGCAGCCTCGGCATTCCAGCAGTCATGGGCGTGCGTAATGTACGCCGTTACCCAGCTGAAGACGAACTCTTGATTGTCGACGGTCAACAAGGGGTGGTGCTGCTAGGGTTAGACCAGCGATTACTCGATTACTATCACTGGAAGCAGCAGGAAGACCGGCGACAACGGCAGGAATTAATCAAACTCAAGGGACAACCGGCAGTGACCCGAGACGCTGTGCGGATCACCTTGCATGCCAATATTGAACTGCCCGAAGACGCAGTAGCGGTCCGCCAAGTACAGGCAGCCGGAGTAGGGTTATACCGGACCGAATTTCTGTTCATGAACCGTACCGATATTCCCGACGAGGAAGAACATCTGGCGTCTTATCTGCACGTCATCAAAATGCTGGAGGAAAGACCTATTACGATTCGTACCGTTGATTTAGGTGCGGACAAACATGTTGATGGCGGGCGCGGGATAGGCGGTGCTAACCCGGCTTTGGGCTTGCGGGCCATCCGACTGTGTTTAAAGGATTTGGGGCTGTTTCGTCCGCAGTTGCGGGCGATTTTACGCGCATCGGCATTCGGCAAGGTACGGATGATGATTCCGATGCTGTCCAATACTCAAGAGCTTTTCCAAGTATTGCGGCTGGTAGAAGAAACTAAACAGGAGTTGCAGGCGCGCGGACAACGCTTCGACGAGCGTATGCCGGTGGGGGCAATGATTGAAGTGCCTGCCGCCGCAATTTGTGCCGCGTTTTTCGCCCGTCATCTCAATTTTCTCTCTATCGGCACCAACGACCTCATTCAGTACACGCTAGCCATCGACCGTATCGACGATGAAGTTAATTATTTGTACGACCCGTTACATCCCGCCGTGCTGCAATTGATTGCCATGACCATCCGAGCCGGTCAGCAGGCGAATATTCCCGTGAGCCTGTGCGGCGAAATGGCTGGTGATACTCGCTATATCCGCCTGTTGCTTGGGTTAGGTTTGACCCATTTCAGCATGCACCCGAATAACATTTTAGAAATCAAACGGGTAATTCGAGAAAGCCACCTCATGGAGTTGATGACACTGGTGCAACGCATGCTGCATACTACAGACCCGAAACGCTTCAGCCAGTTGGTCCAGCACTTAACTCAACACTAGCGTCTTCCCCCATAGACCTAGCGATCTTTCCCCGTTACACTGCCGCGCGCGACTAACTCCCAATGCCGTACCCGGTTCACCGTCAAGCTACCCGCTGTTGATGAGCACTCCCCTACAGCCCCGCTGTGTTATCCACGGAGGTTATTATGGCTGAAAATGATTCTCGCCCCACCTATTTAAGGCGCTTGCGCCGGGCCCTGGAGCGCGGCACGTTTCAGAATGTGCGGCGTATGCTTCGGGCGTTGCACCCGGCTGAAATCGCCGATTTGCTGGAGTCGTTGCCACCGGCGGAACGCAAAGTCGTATGGGAGTTAGTCGAACCGGAAACCAGCGGCGAGGTATTGCTGCACGTTAACGACGAGGCTCGCGCCGGACTGATTCAGGAAATGGAGCCGGAGGATTTGCTGGCTGCTACCGAAGGACTGGATTTAGACGATTTAGCCGACATTCTGCAGGATTTACCCGACGCCGTCAGTCGCGAACTACTGCATTCCATGGATCTGCAGAACCGCCACCGGCTGGAAACCGTGCTGTCTTATCCGGAGGACAGCGCCGGCGGCCTGATGAACACCGATATGATTACGGTGCGCGCCGATGTCAGTTTGGATGTTGTCTTGCGTTATCTGCGCCTGCGTGGCGTCATACCGGATCAAACCGACAGCCTCATGGTAGTCGATCGCGGTGATCGCTATCTAGGGATTTTGCCGTTACATCAATTGCTTATCGGGCAACCGGATGTGACAGTCCGGGATATTATGATCAAGGACTTCGATCCCATTCCAGCCCAGTTGCCGGCAGACGAAGTGGCCAGACGTTTCGAACACTTCGATCTGGTTTCTGCCCCGGTGGTGAACACTGAAAATCAATTAGTGGGCCGTATTACAGTTGATGATGTCGTTGATGTGATTCGCGAAGAAGCTGAGCATTCCATCATGAGCATGGCTGGTTTAGGTGAGGAGGAAGACATCTTTGCCCCGATAGTGCCGAGTGCTCGCCGCCGGGCGGTGTGGTTAGGCGTAAACCTCATCACCGCGTTCATGGCCGCTTGGGTGATTGGACTATTCGAAGGAGTGTTGGAGTCAGCGGTAGCCTTAGCCGTATTGATGCCGATCGTGGCTAGCATGGGAGGCATTGCCGGCAGCCAAACGCTGACTCTAGTAATCCGAGGATTAGCGTTAGGGCATGTGGAACCCAGTAATGCCCGTTGGCTGTTGTTCAAAGAGCTGACAGTCGGGTTTTTGAACGGGTTGGTATGGGCATTGGTGGTAGCGGTGCTGGCCTATATTTGGTTTGGGAATCCAATTATCGGCGGCATCATCGCGGTCGCTATTCTGATCAATCTGCTTTGCGCGGCATTATCAGGAGTAGGGATTCCGTTGTTGTTGCGCCGCTTGGGGATTGATCCAGCGTTGGCCGGTAGCGTGGTGTTGACCACGGTGACCGACATCGTCGGCTTTTTTGCGTTTCTGGGCTTGGCCACACTGCTCCTGTTATAAAGGAGCAGCGACACTCATTACCTTATAGGATGGGTATAACACAACAATGCTTAGCCGTATTCGGTCACTGTGAACGCACTTTGACATATGAACCAGGCGCATCCTCAATGGGCTGCAATTCTCTGTCACCAGGAACTCGGGCAGGCACATTCTTTGGTCCGGCGTAAGCCTTAATCCACTCCAACCAATGTGGCCACCAAGACCCTGGGTGAGCTTCAGCGTTGGCAAACCATTCATCCGGTGTTTCCGCCAGCTGGTCGTTGGTCCAGTAAGCATACTTATTCTTGGGTGTGGGCGGATTAATTACGCCGGCAATGTGCCCTGACTCACCGAGCACGAACTTCACCGGACCACCCGGCAACCGGGTTCCCGCATAAGTATATTTCCAAGGCGCAATGTGATCCTCCTTAGTGGATAGGAAAAATACCGGTGTTTTGATCTTGCCTAAATCGATGGATTGGCCCAAAAAGCTGACCCCGCCAGGGTCTTTCAGACGATTGTTGAGGTACATGTTGCGTAAATAGAAAGTATGCATTGCCTTGGGCATACGGGTAGGATCGGCATTCCAATACAGCAGATCGAAGGGGAAAGGCTCCTGGCCTAATAAGTAATTTCTTATTACGAAAGACCAGATCAAATCATTCGCACGCATCAAGGTGAACACACCGCCCATGTGGTAGCCTTCCAGAAAACCCCGCTTTTCCATTCCCTTGTCGATGTGCGCAAACTGTTCTTCATCAATGAATACCGAGATCTCCCCCACCTTAGTGAAATCGAGCATCGTGGTAAACGAGGTGGCGCTACGAATGCGTTTGTCGCGTTTAGCTGCCATATAGCCCAAGGTGCAGAACAGCAGCGTACCACCGATGCAATAACCTACCGCATTGACTTCGCGTTCACCAGTGGCCTTTTCAATGGCGTCCAGCGCAGCCAACGTACCGCGCGCTAGGTAATCTTCAAAATCCATTTCTGCCAAGGACTCATCCGGGTTAACCCAGGAAATAACGAATACGGTAAAGCCTTGATCGACCGCCCACTTAATGAACGAGTTATCCTCGCGCAGATCAAGGATATAAAACTTGTTGATCCAAGGCGGAATCACCAGCAACGGATGTTTATGGACTTTTTCAGTGCTGGGATTGTATTGGATCAATTGCATTAACTCAGTCTGATACACGACCTTGCCTGGCGTAACGGCAATGTTTTCCCCCAGCTTAAAGGCATCCATGTCGGTCATCTTGATACGCAGCTTGCCCTTACCCTCATCCAGATCTGCCAGCAGATTATTTAGTCCTTTCACTAAGTTTTCACCACCGGATTCCAACGTGGCCTTTAGCACTTGCGGATTGGTGACGGCGAAATTGGTCGGCGACATCGCGTCCACGAACTGGCGGGTATAGAAATCAATTTTCTCTGCGGTTTTTTCATCAAAACCGTCGACGCTATTGGCGGTTTTCTGCAAGTGCCGGGCTGCCAATAGATAAGACTGCTTGATAAAGTCGAATACGGCGTTTTCCGCCCATTCTGGGTCTTTGAATCGCTTATCCCCAGGATTCGGTTCCACCGTAGGCTCGATTTGTTCACCCAGCATACGACGGTTGGCGGTCTGCCACATCGTCATGTAATCCTGCCAAAAATTCATCTGAGATTGCAGGAGTTTATTCGGATCGGCTAATAACTTTTGGAACATCTCCAAAAATGACTGGCCGACAATACCCGGATCGGGAACCGAAAAATTCATATCGGGATCGGTATCGGCTTGCATAAAGCGTTGTATCAAACGCTGGCTGCGCTCAATAACCTTGGAGAAGTTTTCCGCTAACCGTTTGACCTCCACAGGTTTCACATCTGGCAAACGCTGCAGAGACGCCTGAGTGTCAGCTAGCTTTTTCGCCAGTGCTGCTTCCAGAAGATTGATTTCCGGGAGGGAATCAGGTTTATTTTGCTCAGCCATAACAGACTCCGATAATCGACGATTGAGGATAGCCCCAGCAGCAGGAAGGGTTTTTCTATCCCTACAAGCTAAGCACATTCTGACAGTATTGCACCTGTTTGGAACAATACGTCAGTCAATAACCGATATTTAGCAGTCAAGGATAGCGACGAGGTGGATTAACTCACCTCGTCTTGCGGCACTCGAAAGGCAGGAATCATGCTGGGTGAACGATCAAGCAAACGGATCGTTGAGGACAATGGTGTCGGCCCGATCAGGTCCAGTCGAAATAATATCGATAGGCGTATCGGTGACTTCTTCCATATGCTTTAAATACTGCTTGGCATTTTCCGGCAGATCCTGGTAGCGCCGCACCCCGACGGTGGAGTCCTGCCAACCGGGAAGGTCTTGGTAGATCGGCTCACAAGCAGCAAAGGCCTCGGCGCCCAGGGGTGGCGTCGAGAGTTCAGCATCACCGTAACGGTACCCGACACAAAGGCGGATGGTATCTAAGCCATCCAACACATCGAGTTTGGTGACACACAAGCCAGTGACGCTGTTATTCAGGATGGAGCGCCGTAACGCTACGGCATCAAACCAGCCACAGCGCCGCCGCCGACCGGTAGTGGCGCCATACTCGTGACCGCGCTCAGCTAGATATTCGCCTTGCGTGTCGAACAATTCTGTGGGGAAAGGTCCGGCACCGACACGAGTAGTGTAGGCTTTGGTGATACCGAGGACATAATCCAAATAACGCGGCCCTAGACCGGTTCCGGTAGCGGCCCCGCCTGCCGTAGTATTAGAAGAAGTAACGTAAGGGTAAGTGCCGAGATCAATATCCAGCAACGCGCCTTGGGCACCTTCGAACAGCACATTTTCCCCATTCTGAGCATGTTGATACAGTAACTCAGTCACGTCACCGACCAGAGGTTGAAACAACTCTGTCAATGCCAGCGTACTATCCAGGACGTGTTGAAAATCGACCGGTTCAGTATGAAAGTAATGTTTCAGCACAAAGTTATGGAAATCCAAAACCTCGCCGAGTTTGGCGGCGAACCGCTCTCGGTAGAACAGATCGCCGAGTCGCACCGCTCGTCGAGACACTTTATCTTCATAGGCTGGTCCGATACCACGCCCGGTCGTGCCGATGGCACTAGAACCACGGGCTTTCTCACGAGCCAAATCCAGCTCAACATGATAAGGCAAAATCAGTGGGCAGGCTTCGCTGATGGTTAAACGCCCATAGACTTGTACACCGCGCTCTTCCAGCTGGCGGATTTCCTGTAACAAGGCGGTTAGCGACAACACCACCCCGTTGCCGATCAGACACTGCACGTTATCGCGCAGAATGCCGGAAGGAATCAAATGGACAACTGTCTTGTTCCCTCCGATGACTAACGTATGGCCGGCATTATGACCGCCTTGAAAACGCACCACTGCGGTAGCGCGTTCGGTCAGCAAATCCACGACTTTACCTTTGCCTTCATCACCCCATTGGGTGCCAATCACGACAACATTTTTGCCCATTATTTATTTCCGTAGGGTATTAGCGGACTGCCGGTACGACTAGCCAAGCCCCTTTGTGTTTGAGTAAGATTCGGTTGCAACCCATGGCCTGCGGGCCTGTATCTGCCTCCGGCAAAGCCCGTATCACCCGTTCGCCACATCGCCGTAGCTCTTCGATACGAGCGACCAAGGCCGGATCGTCCAGCCAAGGTGCATAAATCGCTGACGGGGCAGCCGCAGCCGGTGTGCCAACCGCCAGCAGGGTGCGCAAATCAGCGCTGAAACCGGTAGCGGGCCGGGCATGCCCGAACACCCGAGCAAAATTGTCATAACGCCCGCCTTTGGCGATAGCCTGCCCTTGGCCCGGCACATACGCGGCAAACACCGGTCCCGTATGGTAGCGATAACCTCTCAGTTCGGCGAGGTCAACATGGATGGGTATAGCCGGTAAATGCTGCTGCACCGCTGTGGCAATTTTTTCCACCGTCGCCAAAGCTTCATGCACGCTCTGTTCGGCATCACGCAGCACTGTTGTGGCGTCACGCAATACCTCCAGACCGCCGTTGAGTTCAGCCAGAGCAAGCACCATTTGGCCTAACGAAGAAGAAACTGAGCAGGTTTGCAGTAGCTCGCTGATTTCGGGTAATGCCTTACGCTGAAGGGCGTCGAACAGTATCCCCTCTTGGTCTTCATTCAACCCCGCCTGACGCACCAAGGCACGAAAGATAGCGACATGGCCTAAATCCAGATGCACATCCGGCACCCTTGCAACAGCCAGCGTTTCCAGCATCAGCAGCAATACTTCCACATCGCTCTGGTAACCACCATGACCATACAATTCGGCCCCGATCTGGATGGGACTGCGAGAACCACCGAATCCATCGCCACGGGTTCGCAACACGGTGCCAAGATAACAAAACCGGGTCGGCACGGTTTGCCGTAAACGGGCATCGATACGCGCGACTTGAGGGGTCATATCAGCACGCACTCCGAGTAACCGCCCACTCACTTGATCAGTTAACTTAAAGGTTTGTAAATCTAGATCGTTGCCGGTGCCGGTCAGCAACGAGTCAAGAAATTCAACAAAGGGTGGAATGACCTGCTCATAGCCCCAGCTGTCATATAAATTCAGCAAATCGCGCCGCAGGTTTTCTAAGCAACGGGCGGCAACGGGTGGGATTTCTTCGATGCCTTCGGGCAATAACCAGCGGTCGTCAATCATACTTACTATCGGGGGGTTAACCGGCAATCCCACGCACGAGATATAACACAATCAAACCAAACACCATGCTACCCAGACCTGCCAACCGTAAAATACGGTCATTGGCCTTGGTGATTTGCAATAAGGTTTGACGTACCCCGTTAGGGTTCAGAAAAGGGAAAATACCCTCTAATACGAACAATAACCCCAACGCCGCCAGTAAATCACCCCACATGCCTGTTACTCAACAGGCCGGGGCAGTAACCGTCCCCAGCGACCGACGGTATAGATAAGATCCTAACCGCTTCAGTCATTGCTTGCCTTTGGGGTATTTGAAGTATTCGAAGAACTGCGAATCCGGTTCCAGCACCAACACATTATCTTCGCTCGCGAAGCTACTGCGATATGCGTTTAAGCTACGATAAAACACATAAAAATCGGAGTCTTTACGGTAGGCTTTAGCGTATATCTCAGCGGCTTTTGCATCCCCTTCCCCTCGATTGCGCTCTGCATCCCGATAGGCCTCGGCTAAAATCACCGTGCGCTGGCGATCAGCGTCGGCGCGGGTTCGTTCCGCCGCTTCAGCACCGCGGGAACGGAAATCGCGGGCCACCCGTTCCCGTTCAGCACGCATCCGTCGGAACACTGAGTTATTGACATCTTCCGGCAAATCAATCCGCTTGATCCGTACATCCAGCACCTGAATCCCCATACGTTCAGCCTCTCGGCTGGCGACACTGGAAAGAATGTCCATGATTTGGGCACGATCACCGGTGACCACCTCTTGCAGGGTCCGCCGGCTGAATTCGCTACGCAAACTGTCCTTGATATTTTGGTCCAGCCGTAAATTGGCTTTGACCGGGTCTCCCCCGACTACGGTGTAAAATTTCCCGACATCGGCGATGCGCCATTTCACGAACGAATCGACGATAACGTTCTTTTTCTCTACCGTCAGAAAGCGTTCCGGTTCGGTGTCCAGGGTTTGCACTCGGGCATCAAACTTGCGGATATTATTGATCAGCGGGAACTTGAAATGCAGCCCCGGCTGATAATCGGCTTGGACAATTTGACCCAGGCGAAACCGAATAGCCGTTTGAGTGGCATCAACCGTAAACAAGCAGAAAAACACGATAAAGGCGAGCAAGCCGCCAATCCCGATCCACAGATTCTTAGACAAGAACCACTTAGATGGCACGTTCATTAGCGGACCTCCCGGCTGCGGCTAGTATCGCGGAAGCGCATTGAGTCGTTATCCTCGTTAGTTGTGGGTGAACGGCTCTGTTCATCGGAAGACGGGGGCTCACGGTAGGTATCGGTGCTCCGCTTGTCGCCTTGCAGGAGTTTATCAAGCGGGAGATAGAACAAATTGTTGCCACTCTCGACATCGACCAGCACCTTACTGCTGGAACCTAAGATCTGTTCCATTGTTTCCAAATACAACCGTTCACGAGTCACGTCAGGCGCTTTAAGGTATTGACCCAGCAGCTGTTCAAAGCGGCTGGCTTCACCTTCAGCCTGAGCAACCACCTGTTCGCGATAGGCAACAGATTCCTCTAACCGCCGCGCTGCTTGACCGCGCGCTTTGGGGATGATTTCGTTGGCGTAAGCCTCAGCTTCGTTTTTCTGGCGTTGTTCATCCTCGCGAGCTTTGATGGCATCCGCAAACGCATCTTGCACCTCTTCCGGCGGTTGCGCATCTTGCAAGTTAACATTGGTGATCTGCAGACCGACGCCGGGGACCTCAGGCGTACCATAACTGTCGAGGATTTTTTGGCTCAGCACTTTGACATCAGCCACGACATTGCTGCGACCCTCGGTCAAAACAAAATCCATAGTACTTTTACCGATCGTTTCACGGATAGCGCTCTCCACGACTTGGCGTAGCGTGAGCAGTGGATCGACGACATTGAACAGGTAAGCACGAGGATCGCTGATCTGAAACTGGACAGAAATCCGGATATCGACGATGTTTTCATCTTGAGTCAACATCAGCGCTTCTTTAGGAACCGGACGTATAGCCGCAGTTTGCCTCCCGCCTGCACGATAGCCGATTTCTTCGGCGCGGAGCTGCTCCACATCGACGATTTCGTGCCGTTCAAAGGGATAGGGCAAACGCCAATGCGGGCCGGGCATGGTGGTGTCGACATAACGGCCGAAACGCAGCACCACCCCGCGTTTACCTTGATCAATGATGTAGATACCGGACAATAACCAGCCGAATAAAACGATGGCAATAACGATCCATAGGCCGGTCGAGCTTGAGCGTGGACCGCCGAATTGCTTGTTATCGCCGCCACCGCCGCCACCCTTCTTACTCCCGAACAAGCCACCGAATTTATCGGTCAACTTGCGAACAATTTCATCCAGATCAGGGGGGCCTTTATCGCGGCCATCCCCACTCCAAGGATCGCGGTTATTACCTCCCGGTTCATTCCAGGCCATAACTGACTCCAATCGGTAGTGTGCTAAAACCTAAAGCTAGGTAATCGATATTGTGGCTGCAAGGCTTTCGTTCTTCAGGCCGACGGTTGTAACCATTCTTCCTGTAGACCTTCTCGCAGGCACAATTGTTGTAAATTTCTGCGGGTGGTTTGTACTTCAATCAGCCACTCGCCATCAGGATTGAGACGTTCCGCAAGTACCGCGCCGAGGCTGAAAAACCGCGCGCGCAACCGCCCGGCACTGGGCGGCAAACGTACCCAGCTGTGGATCATATCGGTGTGCAAGCGTGCTGCTATAGCCGCCAACAGCTCATCCACCCCCGCCCCAGTATGCGCCGATACCCACAGTGCTTGCTCACCCCTTCCAACAACTGCCGTGGCTTCGCTATCCAACCTATCGATCTTATTGAATACGCGCAAGCGCGGAATATCCCCTGCGCCGATATCAATCAGCACTTGATCGACCTCTTGGGCATACTCCCAGTGCCGAGGATCACTCGCATCAATGACGTGCAACAATAAGGTAGCTTCGCAGGTTTCCCGCAAGGTAGCGCGAAAAGCAGCGATCAAGGTAGGGGGCAAATGCTTAATGAATCCAACTGTATCAGCCAGGACCGCCGACTCGCTATAAGGCAATGCCAGCTGCCGTAGGGTAGGATCCAAGGTAGCGAATAATTGATCAGCCACATAGACTTCGGCCTGGGTCAAGCGGTTGAATAAGGTAGATTTCCCTGCATTGGTGTAGCCTACTAAGGCTATCGTAGCAACCCCTGCTTTGCGCCGCGCCTGACGACTCAGGCTTTGACGACGTTCCACAGTGGCTAAACGCTTTTTAATCTGTTTAATCCGCTCGGCCAGCAACCGACGATCGGTTTCCAACTGAGTTTCACCCGGACCGCGCAAGCCAATGCCGCCCTTTTGCCGCTCAAGATGGGTCCAGCCTCGAATCAACCGGGTCGACAAATGGCGTAATTGAGCCAATTCGACTTGCAGTTTACCTTCGAAGCTGCGGGCATGTTGGGCGAAGATATCCAGAATCAAGCGCGTCCGATCCACCACTCGACAGCGCAAAAAAGTCTCTAAATTGCGTTCCTGGCTGGGCGATAAATCGTGCTCGAAGATAACCAAATCGGCATCGGTTTGGTCAACCAGCGCCCGGATTTCCTCCGCTTTACCACTGCCCACAAAGAAATGTGGATCGGGACGTTGGCGACTGCAGGTGAGATAAGCGACGCAATCGGCCCCGGCTGAAGCCGCCAGTTCGCGAAATTCTTCCGGATCGCGGTCGAGTCCATCACCTAACGTCACTTGTACTAAGATAACGCGCTCACTGCTGCGCCAGCGTTCAAGCAACCCTTGCGACTCCTCTAGTAAAACAGGAGCACAGATCAACCCTGATCGTCTGCATCACTTTCATCCAACGGATACAACCGCACATTGCGCGAAGGCACTACGGTAGAGATCGCGTGCTTGTAAATCATCTGGCTGACGCTGTTTTTAAGCAACACCACGAATTGATCAAAAGATTCGATTTGCCCTTGTAGTTTGATTCCATTCACGAGGTAAATTGAGACCGGAATGCGTTCTTTACGCAATGCGTTCAGGAAAGGCTCCTGGAGCGAATGGCCTTTTGCCATGGATGCTCTCCCTTATTGTTATGGGTTGTTAAAGTGGCCTAGCAACATTGTTCTTCCCTGCTCAGAGCAACACGTCCTTCATTCGAATTATCCTATACGTGGCACAGAAAAAACACCGCTCTGGTCAAGACCCGTTCTCCGGGTTCTATCGCTACACGCCGGAAACGTCAGATAAACGGATTAACTCACCATGACCTACTCCCGGAATAGTAAAGCATAGTTCTTCCAGTTCGAATAACCAATTTATTGTACGCTCTGTCGCAAGGCCGACAACAGCGCTCACCCGGTAGGAAGACCGGCTGCGCGCAGATTGCTCAAGGCTTGGTCAAGCAAGCGAGGCGACTGACTGTCTATCCAGTTGGTTGTTGCGTCCGAGCGCAACCAAGTCAGCTGGCGTTTGGCCATTTGGCGGGTGGCTGTCACTGCTTTCGCCACCATATCGGTGTAATTCAACGTACCATCCAGGTATTGCCAAATCTGGCGATAACCCACCGCACGCATCGCGGGTCGATCCAAACTTAAATCACCCCGGGCACGGAGTGTTTCAACTTCACTGACAAATCCATTGGTCAGCATGTCTTGAAAGCGGCGTTCGATGCGTTCGTGAAGCACGGAACGTTCGCACGGTGCAACCACCCACTTCAGTACCCGAAACGATTCCATTTTGTCTTGATGGTGTGCATAAAGTTCCGTAATGGGTTTGCCGGTGAGTTCGTAGACTTCCAGAGCACGCTGAATACGTTGCGGGTCATGGGGATGAATACGCGCAGCCGCCACCGGATCGACCTGGGTAAGACGGGCATGCATGGCAGCCAGCCCATCATTGGCGCGTTCCGCCTCCAAACGCGCTCTAACTTCGACATCGGCAGGGGGCAATACCGCCAAGCCCTGTTGTAGCGCGCGATAATAAAGCATCGTACCACCCACCAGCAGCGGTATGCGACCAATCGCTTGAATGTCCGCTATTTCCTGCAAGGCGTCATGACGAAATTGCGCGGCGGAATATGCTTCGCTAGGGTCCAGAATGTCGATCAACCGGTGCGGGGCAACGCGCTGAGTTTCAGCATCCGGTTTCGCTGTGCCGATATCCATGCCTCGGTACACCAGCGCCGAATCCACGCTGATGATGGTAAACGGCAATCGCCGCACTAACTCAACTGCAAGACCGGTTTTGCCGGCCGCTGTCGGCCCCATAAGAAACAGCACCGGGCTATCTCTCAATGTTACTGGCTTCAACTGTTAGCGGCCCCGGAGAAACAGCTTATCTAATTCGGCCAGACTCAATTGTATCCAAGTCGGGCGACCGTGATTGCATTGGCTGCTATAAGCTGTGCGTTCCATATCCCTGAGTAAGGCATTCATCTCCGCCACACTCAGCTTACGATTGGCGCGCACTGAACTGCGGCACGCTCGGGTAGCGAGCACTTCATGAATGTTTTCACTCAATCGGGTACTGCGCCCGTGTGCCTGCAGATCGGCTAACAAATCCCGCACTAATTGTGCTGCATCGACCCCATTTAATAGCACAGGCAATTGGCGTATCGCTGCAGTTTCCGGGCCGAGTGGCACAACCTCCAAACCCAGCGCACTCAGCTCTTCGCCCTGTTCTTCCAAGCAACGCATCTCAGTTGGACTCAAACCTAACGTCACCGGTACTAAGAGCGGCTGTGCGGGCATATCACCCTGTTCTAAGTTGATTTTGAAACGCTCGTAGACGATCCTTTCATGCGCTGCATGCATATCCACCAACACCAGCCCATGTTGATTCTCCGCCAAAATATAAACGCCTTGCAGTTGTGCGAGCGCATATCCGAGAGGTGGATTGTCGGCTGGTTGATCTGTATCGGTCGGCACCGGCGATGACGTATCAAACTGTACGTAGCTAGCCTGCTGCTCCCGTAGCGGAGGCGACATCTGCCTTTCCGGCGCAACCGCTTGCGGCCGATATGATGTCGTCGGGAATCGCAATGACTCCGTAACCGGAGTATTCGAAGTTCGCACCGGCTCTTCATATTCTGGGGTCGAAAATGATTGCGTCGATGCTGCCGGAACAGGCGTAGACAAGGCGCTGAGGGCAGGTCGTGCTAGCGTCTGTTGCGCTGCGCGCAACAAAAAATCGTGCACCTGTTGACTCTGGTGAAAACGGACTTCCAGCTTGGCGGGATGCGCGTTGACATCGACTTCTGCAGGATCAAGCTGTAAAAAAAGCACAAACGCCGGATGCCGATCTCGATACATGACATCTTGGTAGGCTTGGCGGATCGCGTGATGCGCCAGTTTATCGCGAACCGCACGACCATTGACAAAAAAGTATTGCAGATCTGTTTGGCTGCGGGAAAAACTTGGCAGGCCCAGCCAACCCCGCAAATGCAGGTCGCCGCTTTGCTGTTCTACAAACACCGCATTATCCACGAACACGCCGCCGCATACTTCGCCCAAGCGTCGGGTCTGGGTTTGGCGATCCGGGGCGCATGGCAGCGCCAATGCCGAGCGTTGATTGTGACGCAGGTTGATTTCCACAGCGAAACGACTCAATGCGATGCGCCGGACAATTTGGTCTAAATGGGCATATTCGGTGCGTTCGCTACGCAGGAATTTGCGTCTTGCGGGCAAGTTGAAAAACAGTTCACGCACTTCTACGGTGGTGCCCAGCGGATGGGCGGCGGGACCGGGCTCACGGCCTACGGTTCCGCCATCGACCAGGACTCGCCAACCGCTGGTTTGATGCTCGGTGCGGGACGTCAGAGACAACCGAGAAACGGCGGCAATGCTGGACAATGCTTCGCCCCGAAAACCCAGCGTGGACACTCGGGCTAAATCCGCGCTGTCGACGATTTTGCTGGTGGCATGACTGGCGACGGCCAGCGGCAAATCCTCTTGATGAATACCGCCGCCATTGTCGCGCACCCGGATCAGTTTGACGCCGCCTCGTTCGACGTCGATGTCGATGCGGGTGGCGCCTGCGTCCAAACTGTTCTCCAGCAACTCCTTGATCACTGAAGCCGGGCGCTCTACGACTTCACCTGCAGCAATCTGATTGATCAATACCTGGGGAAGGCAATGAATACGGCTAGGCACAATAAACTGATATCACTGACAGGAGGTTCAAGTTTCCCCATTGATAACGTCGTGTAAGGCCGTCAAGATCTGCTGTGCCGTGGACGAGTTATCCGCTTGTCCCGCCGCGTTTTGCACCACCACCAGGGTTTGTGCGCCTTGGCTGGCCAAACGGACTTTGTAGCGCACTCCGGGTGGCGGGGGGTCATCTCTCCAGAAAACCAAACCGGACAAAAGTCCGTCTTCATCGCCACTCTGGTCTTCCAGGCTGCGATATTCCACTTCATACAGGCCCTGGGCCCGGTTTTGATTTTCCACCACGAACCGACTGCCGTCCAAAGCTAACCCCACCAACCGCCAAGCGCGGGAGTATCCGTCGTTGATACTGAGGGCTTGCTGCCCACTGATTTGAGTATACTCAGCGCGCGGCCCGGTTTCAGCAGTTGGTGTGCCCCGAGCTAATTGCACCTGCTCACGGCGCTCGGCAGCGCCTAAATAAACCATCAGCCGATTCAGCATTTCCGTTTCCAGCTCTGGATCGGGAGGACGGGTTTGCCAAATCACATCGCCGCCTTGACGGTCATTACCGCCGCGGACCACTTCCTCAACGCCATAATGCGTTAGATACACTTCAGTGTTGTCATCAACCCGCTCTAAACGCACTCGAAACTTATCCCGGGTAGGTGCGGAGTACGCAAAATCCATCACCCGGCCCAGTAGAGAACGAACCGGTCCATCAGGAATATCGGCTCGGTTCTCCGCCCAACGGGTTTCCATAATGCCGATGCGCGGATCATCTTTTTCTAATAGCAAGCCGTTACCGGTCCAAAACTCCTTGATCCTTGGCCACAGCACGCTAGGCTCTTCGTCTACTACCAGCCAACGCCGCTGACCGTCCCGCTCTACCCGGATATCAGGTTGCTGTTGCAACACAGTCTCGCGCGCAGCAGCGGTGACCTGCCCGGTCGTCCGCTCACCGGCATAATCCGACAAGGTCGCGGATCCGGCAGGGCTGAATTCGGGAACCAGCAAGGTATCATCAATCGTCGATCCGGTCAGATCGGGTGGTATTTCCAACGGGTCAAGCGTTTTGCTCTGGCGATAATCGGGCCGCCGATCTGGAATCAAATCTTCGGTAGCGACCGTGCAAGCGGCCAATAGCCCTATGATTCCTGCCCATATCACAGGCCGCAGGACAGCTGAAAAAAGAGTGGGGCGCGATGGTATCATCATCAATCTTTCTTCCAGAAACGTCTGCGAATTAAAGCACGCCGGCTTTCTGCATGGCTTGCTCTAGCGCACCATGAAATTTTGTAGAAAACGGGGTCAGGGGCAGGCGAATACCATCGGGAATCAGGCCCAGGTGGGCGACTGCCCATTTGGCCGGGATGGGATTGGATTCCAAAAACAAATTCTTATGCAGTGCTGCCAACGGCTCGTTGAGGGCCTCTGTCGCAGATCGGTCTCCGGTGAGTGCGGTCATGCACATTTCATGCATGGCGCGAGGCGCAACGTTAGCGGTTACTGAGATAACCCCCTTCGCGCCGTTGAGAATCGCTTCTGCGCTAATCGCATCGTCACCACTCACCACTGCCAAGCGGTCGCCGCAGCGGGACACCAGTTCCCGGATTCTGTCAATGCTGCCACTGGCTTCTTTGATACCCACAATATTCGGTAAATCCGCCAGCCGGTCGACGGTGTCTGGAAGCATGTCACAAGCAGTGCGCCCGGGCACGTTGTAGAGAATTTGTGGAATAGCAACCGTTTCCGCGATGAGTTTAAAATGCTGGTACAACCCTTCCTGGGTGGGCTTGTTGTAGTAGGGCGTCACTAACAAGCAGGCATCAGCGCCGACCTGCATAGCGCAACGGGTTAGATCAAGCGCCTCCCGGGTCGAGTTGGCACCGGTGCCAGCAATAACTGGACAGCGCCCATTGACTAGTTCCACCACCCGGCGGATAACCACGCAGTGTTCTTCGTGATCCAATGTGGCGGATTCCCCGGTGGTCCCTACCGCTAAGATAGCGTCCGTACCGTTTTCCAGGTGAAATTCCACCAAGCGCGCCAAGGCGTCGAAATCCAGCGTTCCATCTGCCGCCATCGGTGTCACCAGGGCGACTATGCTGCCTTGAACTTGAAACATAACTAAGGTGCCTCTGCTAAACGATAATTTAGGCATGGTACGTACCCGCAACCGGCTTGACAAGCACTGCTGCAAGTGGCTCATTATACCGCGCATCGCATCAGGCCATTGCGAGCATCAGGTCCAGTTGTGTGTCTCTATAGTTATATTCACGCTACTGACCGTGTGTTGTTTGCAGCGTCGCCGGTTACGGGTAAACTGCGTTCACCGCTTTATTTCGGGGAACCTTAGTCCGTGAAAAACCACTTGGTGATTACCGCGCTTGGTGAGAACCGTCCCGGCTTGGTCAGGGAATTATCGCGTGTCGTATTGGAATGCGATTGCGGCATTGAGGACAGCCGCATAAGGCTATTGGGGAGCGAATTTGCCGCGATCCTTATGGTGCAGGGTAATTGGAGCAGCCTGGCCAAGTTAGAGGTCCAACTGAAGCGTCTGGAACAAACACTCGGGCTCGCTATCCTCAGCAAACGCACAGAAGAGAAGCAGAGCCGCATGGCAGCCGTTCCCTATACGGTAGAAGTGATCGCTATGGATCATCCCGGCATCGTTCACAGTTTGGCCAGCTTTTTCACCAGCCGCTCCGTCAGCATTGAGGATCTAGGTACCCACGGCTACAGCGCACCCCACACCGGTGCTCCGATGTTTGCAGTCAATATTATCATCGGTATTCCCGCCGATATGCCTATCGCTATGCTACGTGAAGAATTTATGGATTTTTGCGACGAGTTTAATCTGGACGCCGTATTGGAACCGATCAAAGGATAGCTAGCCCACCATCTGCTGCGGTGCCGACCTGCACCCAGCTTCTATTGATGTCCCCCTAACCGGTTTGATGAGCCTCTTGCATGCCAGAAACAACAATATCCCCTAAACGAATGTTTGTGCTGGACACCAACGTACTGATTCACGATCCCACAGCGCTGTTCCGTTTCAAGGAACATGATATTCATTTGCCGATGATGGTGTTGGAAGAATTGGACCACGCCAAGAAAGGCTTGTCGGAAATGGCCCGTAATGTCCGTCAGGTCAGCCGGTTTATGGATGAATTAATGGTCAACGCCAGCAAGGAAGAAATCGATCAAGGATTACCGCTCCGGGGTACCACCAACGACACCCCGGCCCCTCAGAGCGGACGCCTGTTCTTTCAAACGCGTCCGTTGAAAGCTGCACTGCCGGACGTCTTACCGGGCAATAACCCGGACAACGACATCTTGGGTATGGCCATGGCCTTACAGCAGGAACAACCGGGTTTTCAGGTGACCCTGGTTTCCAAGGATATTAATCTGCGCATTAAAGCCACTATTTTAGGCATCCATGCGGAGGATTATTACAACGATCAGGTTCTGGACGATGTCAATCTGCTGTATACCGGTGCGCGAGAAGTGCCGGCGGATTTTTGGGAAACCCATAATCGGGAAATGGAGTCATGGCAAGAAAGCGGTCGCACGTACTATCGGGTCAACGGCCCCGAAGTCGCCCATTGGCATCCTAATCAATGCATCTATTTACAAGGCGAGCAAGAATGGGCTTTTCTGGTCCGCCATTTGCAAAACCAGACCGCAATTATTGAGGTAGTGAAAGACTACACCGGTACCAATCATGCGGTCTGGGGTATCACCGCCCGCAACCGAGAACAGAACTTCGCCCTGAATTTACTGCTAGATCCAGAAGTCGATTTCGTTTCTTTGCTGGGTGCTGCTGGCACTGGAAAAACGCTACTGGCGTTGGCCGCCGGATTGACCCAAACACTAGACCATAATCGCTATCGGGAGATCATCATGACGCGAGTCACGGTGCCAGTCGGCGAGGACATTGGCTTTTTACCCGGCACGGAAGAGGAAAAAATGACGCCTTGGATGGGAGCATTGATGGATAATCTGGAAGTGCTGTCACAGACTCAAGAGGGCGGCGAATGGGGCCGGGCCGCTACGCAAGACCTGCTCAGCAGCCGAGTCAAAATTCATTCACTAAACTTTATGCGCGGGCGCACCTTTCAGAACAAATACTTGATTATCGATGAGGCCCAGAACTTGACCTCAAAACAAATGAAAACTCTGATCACCCGAGCCGGACCGGGAACCAAAGTGGTCTGTCTAGGCAATATCGCCCAGATCGACACCCCTTATCTTTCAGAAACCACTTCGGGGTTGACCTATGTGGTGGACCGCTTTACCCGCTGGCCGCATGGTGGCCATGTCACTCTGCTGCGCGGCGAACGTTCGCGTCTGGCGGAATTTGCCTCGGAAGTGCTGTGAAACCCAATTGAATCCCCTGAGCCCATCACTAAAAGATGGATCATTCCGGATTTGAGTCGGCAGTCTCTGCTGACATACTCTCGGAGATGGGCGCCACAATTAACGACTCCGGCTTGATTCGTTGTCGGGGCCAGGCTTTGAGGACTGCTTGTACGACTGTGGCTAATGGGATCGCGAAGAATACCCCCCAAAAACCCCAGATTCCGCCGAACACTAATACCGCAACGATGATTGCGACCGGATGTAAATCCACTACTTCAGAAAACAACAGCGGCACCAACACATTGCCATCCAAGGTCTGGATGACTAAGTAAGCGATGATTAACCACATAAAATCAGGGCCCCATCCCCACTGGAAAAAGCCAACCAAGGCCACGGGAATGGTCACCACGACGGCGCCGATATAAGGCACGATGACCGACAAACCGACCATTAAACCGAGCAACATAGCGAACTGCAGATTCATGTAAGCGAATGTGACCGCGCTAGCTCCCCAGATAATGATAATCTCCCAGAACTTGCCCCGCACGTAATTGCCCATCTGCAAGTCTACTTCCTGCCAAACTTGCTGGGTCAGGGTGAAATCAGTGGGCAGAAAATCGCGAAACCAGACCAGAATGCGTACTTTATCTTTCAGAAAGAAAAAAACCAGCAGCGGCATCAGAATAAGATAAATGATGATGGTGATCACACCGACAACCGATGCCAGTGACCAGGACAATACTTTTTGGGTCAATCCGGTCATTTCGGTTCTCAGCGTATTGGTCAGTTCCAGAACCTGCGCTTCGGTGGTGATATTGGGATAGGTTTGCGGCAAACTTTCCAGCAAAGCGTAGCCCTTGTCCAACATGATGGGAAACTGTTGCACCAGTTGTATCAACTGACGTGATAACAGCGGCATTAATCCAATCAACAGAAATAGCACAAACGCGCAGAACAGCGTAAATACCACCAACACTGCCAACAGTCTGGGTAATCCCATTCGTTGGAGAAATAGAACCAGACCCTCCAACAGGTAGGCGATCACCATGCCGGCCAAAACCGGTGTCAGCATCTGCCCCATCAGCAGAACGACGGTGGTGGTTGCCACGAGCAGCGTCAACAGAATGACGGTTTGGGGATCGGTCAAAGTATGCCGAAACCAATCGCTGATGATCTTCATGGGGCTAGAGGGCTTTGAAAAGGACGTGTGATTATCACAAAATCGATGATGCTATGCTTTGGTGTAAGAATGCAGTTATTTGGCAATAGGTAATGATAGCACTGAATTTATGGCTGTCAGGGATTCTGATCATGCTGTGGTTAGTTTCCGCAACAGCTACTGAGATCACGGTAGGGACCTTTTCTGAGGGAAACCTGGAGGATTGGAACCCTAAAGTATTTGCCGGCGAAACGCACTATCGGCTAGTTATGGATAATGGTCGTCAGGTGTTGCGCGCGGATAGCAACGGGACAGCATCGGGACTGTATCGAGAAATACCCATTGCCTTGAACCGCACCCCTTATCTCAATTGGTCTTGGCGGGTGGCCGATGTGCTCAGCAACGTGGACGAACGCAGCAAAGCCGGTGACGATTACCCTGCACGGGTTTATGTGGTCGCCTCCGACGACACGTTTTTTTGGCGCACTCGTGCCCTGGTTTACGTGTGGTCCAGTAATCAGCCCATTGGCAGCCGCTGGGATAATGCCTTTACGGCCAACGCTAAGGTTATCGCCGTGCGTTCGGGTAAACCGCCACCAGGTACCTGGTTCAATGAGAAACGCAACGTGGTTGCGGATTTTCAGCAGCTGTTCGGTGTCGATATAAACCACATTGATGCGGTAGCTATTATGACCGACACTGACAACAGCGCTCAGCAAGCCACCGCTTGGTATGGTGATCTCTATTTTTCAAAACACTGAAACAGAATCCCCACCGCATCACCGGGTCGTTATCAACTATCGCCGAGAGCGTCAGGTATGAGCAGCAACTACGACCTGCCGTATTGGATTGCACAACCTAATGAGTCCTACTATCAACTAGGGGCGGGGTAATGCCGCAAGCAACCAACATTTTACGGATCGGCTATCAACTACAAGAATACGCCATAGAGGCCGTACTAGGCGCTGGCGGATTTGGGGTAACCTACAAAGCGCGAGACACTCATCTCAAAACCTGGGTTGCCATCAAAGAATACTTCCCGGTCGATTGGTCTCATCGTGGTAGCGATGGGATCAGCGTTTACCCCAATACTCAAGGCCAACGACTCAAATCAGAATCCGGTATAGCGGACTACCAATGGGGCTTAGAACGTTTTCTTGACGAAGCCCAGGCGCTGGCGGCAATAAAACATCCTCATGTGGTGCGTGTCCATCGGTACTTTCGCGCCAACGGCACTGCTTACATTGTGATGGAATACGAAGAAGGCTTGCCGCTGAGCGTTTTATTAGCGAGCCAGGAAATTCTGCCGGAAGCCGGGTTGCAACAACTGCTGCGGACTGTTCTACCAGCCCTGCGTGCCGTACATGAGCGCGGTTATCTTCATCGGGATATCAAGCCAGGCAACCTGTATCTGCGCACCCGTGATCAGTGCATGATGCTGATTGATTTCGGCGCCGCACGGGAAATGCTGAGTCGGCACAGCAGGAGTATAACCAGCATCGTTACCCCCGGTTATTCGCCGCCGGAGCAGTATGTCGTCCGACAGGGTTACGCCTACGGGCCGTGGACCGATATGTACGCCTTGGGCGCCGTTATGTACCGTTGTATCAGCGGAGCTACCCCATTAGCCGCCGCCGAACGCCTGTTAGGTGAAACGTTGCAACCCGCCATAACCATCGGAGCGGGACGCTATAGTCCAGAATTGCTGAGCGCGATAGACCGCACATTGGCGCTGCGCCCTGAGGATCGATATCAAAACGTCGCTGAATTACAAGCAGCACTAAACCATCAAATCCCTTTTCCCGATCCGGTTACTTCCACAACCGTTGTGGATGGCAGTGCCGCGACAGTTAAACTTAGTTCCCCTCTGTCAATCGCGCCGATAGCAAATGATCCAACACCCACTACCCGAAGCCGCTGGATTTGGTCGGCTGCGGCGCTGGGTTTGTTATTAACCGCCAGTTTCATTGGCTATAGCTTAACGACGATGCCGGGTGCTGAGGAATCCAGGCCACCACGCTACCAATTTTACGAACAGCTAAAAACGGAGCAAGAAAACCAAGCAGTCCCCACCGAAGCAGACTCAACCAAAATAACGCTGATCTCACAACCGATGTCTGATCTAGCAACGACAGCTATTGAACCAGCAGGGGAAACACCTGTTGAGGACATCGGTGAGGCCGCGCAAGCCCCCGACTCTGATGCGTTGGCCAACGAAGAATTGGTAGGCATTGATCAATCCGAATCGGAGCAGCTGGCGGATAGCGCTGAGGACATAGACCGTTTGTTGACTGCCGCTCAGGACAGCTTAACTGCTTATCGATTAACAACTCCCCGTGAGCGAAGTGCTTTTCACTATTATCAGCGCATTCTTGCGCTTGATCCCGACAATCCTGATGCTCATCAGGGACTATCCCAGATCACTACTCGCTATGTCCAGCTGACGCGGCGGGCGATCAGCCGCTCCGACTACAGCAAGGCCCGCCGTTACGCCAAAGCCGGATTAACCGTAGACCCAGAACATCCAGAACTCCTGACTTTGCAATCACGGGCTCAAGTTGCACCTCCTCGGCCAGCGCGATCCAGGCCGAGTCGATCTACACTGTCGGGCGGTCGACAAGAACCTTCACGAGCAGTCGGTTTCAATGACAAATAGCCGTGCAGAGTGTTATGGTGCAAGCGCCGCACTAAATGCTGTTTCGACTCACCTTTAAAATCACTCATGACAAAACAACCTCGTAAAATTCTGGTTACCAGCGCCTTGCCTTATGCCAACGGCCCCATTCATCTGGGCCATCTGGTGGAATACATCCAAACCGATATTTGGGTTCGCTTTCAAAAATTGCGTGGCCATCAGTGCCTGTATGTCTGCGCCGACGATGCTCACGGCACACCAATCATGCTGCGCGCTCAGCAAGATGGGGTAACCCCGGAGCAACTGATTGCCCACATCGGAGCTGAGCATCAGGCTGATTTTGGCGATTTTTTAATCGACTTTGATAACTATTACTCGACCCATTCATCGGAAAATAAGTATTTCGCCGAGCAGATCTATCAACGCCTGCAGGAAGGCGGACACATTGTGCAGCGAGTCATCACCCAAGCGTATGACCCGGTCGAAAACATGTTTCTGCCCGACCGGTTCATTAAAGGGGAATGCCCGCGTTGCGGCACGCCGGACCAATACGGCGACAGTTGCGAAAATTGCGGCTCAACCTATACGCCTACCGACTTGAAAAACCCGCGTTCCGCATTATCGGGTGCAACACCGGTCTTGAAGGAATCCCGGCACTATTTCTTCAAACTGGCGAATTTCGAAGACATGCTGAAAAGCTGGGTCACCGGCGGCCATGTCCAGGAACAAATGGCGAATAAGCTGACTGAATGGTTTGAGGCCGGCTTACAGGAATGGGATATCTCCCGCGATTCGCCCTATTGGGGGTTCGAGATCCCGGATGCTCCCGGTAAATATTTCTATGTCTGGTTGGATGCCCCCATCGGCTATATGGCCAGTTTCAAGAATCTCTGCGAGCGGACAGGGTTGGACTTCGAGGAATTCTGGCGCCATCACAGCGAGGCGGAGCTGTATCATTTCATCGGCAAGGACATCGCCTATTTTCATACCTTGTTCTGGCCCGCCATGTTGGAAGGCGCGAACTTTCGCAAACCGACCGCAGTGTTCTGCCACGGTTTTCTTACCGTGGACGGCCAAAAGATGTCCAAATCCCGCGGTACTTTCATCAAAGCTCGCACCTATCTTGAGCATCTGCGCCCGGAATATCTGCGTTACTACTTTGCCACCAAGCTCAATGACCGTATCGACGACCTGGATCTGAATCTGGAGGATTTCCAGCAGCGAGTCAACAGCGACCTGGTCGGTAAATTGGTCAATATCGCCAGTCGCTGCGCCGGATTTATCACCAAGCGGTTTGCCGGACAACTCAGTGACACATTAGCTGAACCCGCCCTGTATGGCGATTTTGTAATGGCGGCGGAAGCCATTGCCGAAGCCTATGAGCGGCGCGACTTCAATCGCGCCATGCGCGACATTATGGCCTTGGCGGATCGCGCTAATCAGTATATCGACGAAAAGAAACCTTGGTTGCTGGCCAAACAAACCGATCAAGAACCGCAAGTGCAAGCCGTGTGTAGCATGGGCCTCAATTTATTTCGGTTGCTGATGCTGTACCTAAAGCCGGTCTTGCCGCGGATGGCTGCGGATGCGGAAGCGTTTTTGCAAATCCCGCCGTTGACCTGGGAAACCCTGCATCAGCCGTTGATCGCGCATACCATCGCTTCCTTCAAGCCGCTCATGCAGCGTCTGGAAAGCACTCAGTTAGAGGCGCTGTTGGCGGCGTCCAAAGAGAATTTAGCCCCGATTACTGAGCAACCCGGCGGACCCTTGGCCGAGCAACCCATCGCCCCGCAAATTGCCATTGATGATTTCGTCAAGGTGGACCTTCGGGTGGCGCGTATCGTTAAAGCGGCAGAGGTGGAAGGTGCCGACAAATTGTTACAATTGACCTTGGATTTAGGTGGAGAAACTCGTAACGTTTTTGCCGGTATTAAAACGGCTTACCCGCCGGCAGCATTGGAAGGGCGCTTGACCGTCATGGTGGCCAATTTGGCTCCCCGGAAAATGCGGTTTGGCCTCTCCGAAGGAATGGTACTGGCCGCCGGGAATAAGCAAGGCATCTATTTATTGTCGCCCGACACGGGCGCTGAACCGGGTATGCGAATCAAATAAACCAGGGAGAATAGTCATGTTCGATCTTGATAACGTGCGTATCGGCATCATTGGGCTGGGCTATGTCGGATTACCGCTGGCCGTGGAATTCGGCAAGCAATTTCCGACTCTGGGCTTCGATATTGATAAGCCCAGGGTACAGGAACTGAAAGCCGGTATCGACAGCACTTTGGAAGTCGAATCCGATCAACTCGCCCAGGCCGTGCAGTTGCGCTATGCCCATGATCCGCAAGAACTAAGCGATTGCAACGTCTACATCGTGACGGTGCCCACGCCGATTGATGAGCATAAACGGCCCGATTTCCGACCGCTGATCTCTGCGAGTGAAACAGTCGGCAAGCTGCTCAAAGCAGAAGACGTGGTGATCTACGAATCCACCGTTTATCCGGGGGCGACCGAAGAAGTGTGCGTACCAATCCTGGAACGGGACTCAGGACTGCGTTACAACACCGATTTTTACGCCGGATACAGTCCGGAGCGGATTAATCCGGGCGATAAAGCCCATCGGGTGGCCGATATTCGCAAAGTTACCGCCGGGTCCACGCCCGAAGTCGCGGCGCGTATCGACGCGCTGTACAGCCGGGTCATTACTGCAGGCACCTTCAGCGCGTCCAGCATTCGGGTTGCGGAAGCCGCCAAGGTGATCGAAAACACGCAACGTGACGTGAATATCGCCCTCATCAACGAGCTGGCGTTGCTGTTTCATCGTCTGGACATCGACACCGAGGAAGTGCTGGCTGCCGCCGGCACCAAATGGAATTTTCTGCCGTTTCGCCCCGGGTTAGTGGGTGGGCATTGCATCGGTGTCGATCCTTATTATTTGACCGATAAAGCCCAGGCAGTCGGCTATCACCCGGAAATGATTCTGGCGGGACGGCGCATCAACGACGGAATGGGGGCCTACGTGGCCGAACGGGTGGTGAAATTAATGACCCGTCGGCGTATTCCGGTGGTAGATGCCCGCGTCCTGATTCTGGGCTTGACCTTCAAAGAAAATTGCCCGGATCTGCGTAATACTCGGGTCATTGACATCATTGAGGAATTCCGCAGCTATCATGCCCAGGTAGATGTGTTCGACCCGTGGGCGAACCCCCAGGAAGCTCAGCATGAATACCGCATCAAACTGATTGCGGAACCGCAAGCCGGTGAGTACGACGCACTGATTATCGCCGTCGCCCATCAGCAGTTTCAAGACTTGGGTACTGAACGGATTCGAGCGTTCGGCAAACCCGAGGCGATTTTGTTCGACGTGAAATATCTTTTTCCAGCTAGCGTTGTTGATGGCCGATTGTGATGAAAATCTTGGTTACCGGAAGTGCGGGTTTTATCGGTTCAGCCCTGTCGCTGCGGTTGTTGGAGCGAGGCGATGAAGTCATCGGTCTGGATAATCTGAATGAGTATTACGACGTCAACTTGAAATTGGCACGATTGGCCCGGACGCAAGCATATCCTCTGTTCACCGAGGTACGGGCCGATCTGGCGGATCGCGCTGCCATTGAATCGCTGTTCTCGACCCACCGTCCCCAACGGGTGGTGAATCTGGCAGCCCAAGCCGGCGTGCGGTATTCATTGGAAAATCCACACGTCTACGTGGACAGCAATCTAGTCGGCTTTCTCAATATACTAGAAGGCTGCCGTCATCACGGCGTGGAAAGCCTAGTCTATGCTTCCAGCAGTTCGGTATACGGAGCAAATAGCCGGTTACCGTTTTCGGTACACGACAACGTGGATCATCCGCTAAGCTTGTACGCCGCCACCAAAAAAGCTAATGAATTGATGGCCCATACTTATAGCCATTTATACGGTTTGCCGGTGGCGGGGTTGCGTTTTTTCACCGTATACGGCCCCTGGGGACGGCCTGACATGGCGCTGTTCCTTTTTACCCGCAATATTCTGGCCGGGCAGCCTATCGATGTGTTCAACCATGGCCATCACCGCCGAGATTTCACCTACATCGACGATATTGTCGAGGGCATTCTGCGGGTATTGGATAAG
>JAZBPA010000403.1:0-3685 GCA_036351435.1 Candidatus Competibacteraceae bacterium | reverse complement strand
ATTTCACCACGCCGCGGTTGACCCGTACGGAGTAATATCGCGGATATTCCGGTGGGGGAGGAGCTTGACCCGGATCGTTTAACCACCGCGCCGTTAGCTCGACCGTCTGCTGAGCGATCTGCTCGGGGGTGGAAAATACCGCTGTCAACGCACCGGCGTCCACAAAGGCGGACGAGAAGCCAAACAACGGAATGGTTTTGCGGTACAGTGCCAGGAGCACGGAATAGATGTGCATCTTGCTGTACACCGCTGGATCAGGCAAGGCAAGTACCACATCGGCACCGTCCAGCAAGGGCTGCAGCGTGGCGATAATGTTTTGCTCGCCAGTGTAGTTCACGTTTAGCAAACGCCAACCGCGCTGTTGAGTCGCGTTCGCCAAAGCCGCCACCTCACGCTCCGACACGGGTCCGGCGATGAATCCCAGCGTACGGGTATCCGGCAAGGCCTGTTGAATCAACGTCAAATGCCGATCAATGGGTTGATCGATATAGAGCGCGGTGGCCGGACCGGCATACGCCTTCAGGGCATCAAGAATGGCTAACCGCGGGGTCAGCGTGCACAATACCGGGCGAGTACTGGCCTGCGCCAGCAAGTCCAGACAGGCGAACGTGCCGACCGCAAGCGTTAGCGTAGGCAACGGTGCGGTGGAAGACGGGACATCCTCCAACAATTCCAAGTGCGCGCCCAAAGTCTTCTGTGCCGCTGGGGCGAACGTCTGATAGAAATCCTGGAATACCGCGGTGTCTTTGCTAAGTAGGATCTGCAACCGGGGTGATTCGTCAGCCTGCACCGACACGATTGTAGTGCATAGCCACAGTAGGCCGGTGAGGCGGATCTGCATCAAGAACCCGGTCATATACCCACTGACCCACTATCCAGAGAGCATGAAGAGGTCAATAGCGGGGCATCGCCAAGGACGGGGTTGTGGTGGGTTATTTAAGTTCACTGGTGCTATCCAGCCCGGGATAAAGACAGAGCGACGCAAACCCTCAGTCACTTAAAAGCCGACGGAAAATCCCAAGTACAGCCGTCGATCGAATTGATTAATGTCGCGATAGGTGGTCTGTTCACCCAAGGTGTTGTGTAGATTCAACGCCAAGGTCGCTGGGGTACTGCCAAGATTGAAGGTATGAGCCAAGCGTATATCGAGATAACGGGTCGGCGGAACCACCGAGCCGAAAGTCAACCACTCCATGCCGCTCGCATAATTGAAAGCCAGCGTGCCCTGCCAACGGTCATTGAAGTCGTGGACCAAAAACACATCAGCAATGTGACTCGGGTTGGAATTCTCGAATCGTGTGCGTGCATCACTGTCAACCTCCGTGTAAGCATAGGCCAAACGCAAACGGGTAGCGGGACTCAACTGCCAATTGATCTGGGCCTCCAATCCTCGGAGAACCGCATCATCTTGATTGCGATGGGTAACCCGGGGCGGACCGGGTACTGGTGATAATGCAAGTGCGATAAGGTCGTCCACTTGATTGTGGTAGTAACGCAAATCAATCGACAAGTTGTAGCGCGGAAACTCACCCAGGTAGGCCAGTTCACTGGCTACAATGGTTTCCGCGCCAATATCCCCCACATTGGCAATGATTTCACTGGTCCAATCGGTTTCAGCAAATGAAGGCGTGCGAATACCGCGTGCTATCCCTAAGCGCAAGGCATGATGTTCAGCCAAGCGGTAATGTACAGCTAGTCGCGGCGAGAACTCATGGTCTCCAGTGAGTGTGTTCCGCTCCCACATGGCCCCCGTATTGATTAACCAGTGTTCATCCAACCGCCACTCGAGGTGGCCGAATAGGCGTCCAGCCGTATTATGTTCCCGGTTGACAAAGCGTGTGATAGCCGTTTGATCTTGGTTATCGACCTCATCGCGACGGATACCAATCCCGCCGATTACCCTCAAATTGTCGTGTGCAGCAAAGCGATGGCGTAATTCCAGATCATAGCGCTCAACTTGATAATCATCTTGCTTAGCGAGTCCTGGACAGGGTGCTAACCGGCGGTATTCTGCCAGCGAATCTACCCGTTCATAATAGAATTGCAGGGTTGTTTGGCGGTCGGGCGTGGGGGTATTGTCGTAGCGCAGTTGCCCGTAACTGTTGCGTAAGTGACGCGTATGCGGGGGAAAGCAGGCCTCAAACGGGTTCTGCAAAATGTTGAATTGACCGGCGACATACCCTTGCCCTAAATCAGTGTCCTTATAACCGGCCGAGGCGGTGATGTGCTGAGTGGGCGTCGGATGCCAATCGGCCCGTCCGGAAAGGTAACGTAACCGCCGGTCGTCTTCCCGAGTATCAAGGCCTTCGTCGGCGCGATAAGCACCGGACAATCGATAGCTTAGCGATTCCTGCGTGTCGCCGTACCGCCAGTAGGTATCGCGAATGTCGTTTTCGCCGACCCGTACTTTGCCATAAAAACCACTATCTTCGGCGGTATGGCCGGTCGTGATGCTGATTGTCGCCAGGAACGCGTTGGCTCCATCAATAGCCGCATTCGGACCACGAACGAATTCGATGCGCTCAATGTCTTCCACTTCCAGCGGCAAGCTTTCCCATAATACGCCGCCGAAAAAGGGGTTATACACCGAACGGCCATCGACCAGGACCTGCATACGCGATGACAGATTGCTATTCAAACCCTGGTAATTGACGACGGGATTATTCGCATTCTCAAAGGCCACGGTGACGCCCGGAACCCGACGTAACACCTCCGGAATGGTGCGTGCACCCATCGCCGTGATTTCCTCACGGGTGATGACGGTCACTGCCGCTGGCGCTTCGTCAGGCGGTTGCGCTAATTGGGTGACCGAGAGCACCATGGGCTGGGTCTGCCAGTAATCGGCTTCAGTGAGCACCGGCGATCCTGGTTCGGCCCTCCCTGTCATCGGTTCCAGCAATAGGGTGCCTACCAAGAGTGCTCGGGCATCGAATGGTATGCGGCAAAGCGACGACGGAGTAGCCATCATTGACTCACCTCCAGCGAGGTTGGCGGATTCTGCAGCCCCCAAAACCGTGCGCTGTGGTAGCTGGCACAAATTCCGACATCCAACAGATAGTCACTCGATACGCCGCACTGTACGATCTCTTTGCCCGGAGCAATCGGCTGACCGTGGCTCATCCCCGTGATCTTATAGGTTTCCAAACGCGGTGTGCCCGCTTGATCGTGGTATACCGCATGCGGGAATCCGTGAACGTGATCCTGTACTTCCGGTTGCCTATCGATGCCGAACACGTCGCTCCATTGTTCCAGCAACTCCTGTTGGTTCATCTCAACGACCCAGCCATCCTCATCACCCTGCCACAGTGAAAGCTTGGCGGGCCGGCGAGCCAGCGAGAGTCCGGCCGTGGCATCTCGTACCTTTTTCTCCCACTCCGCAGCGGCCAGATCACGGCCCCATAACATGCACCAGAATCCACTCAGCATGCCGCTGGCACACCCATAAGGTACGCCAGCCATAATGGCACCTCCGGCGAAGACCTCCGGGTAGGTCGCCAACATCACAGCTGTCATCGCACCGCCAGCCGATAAACCGGTGACGTAGATCCGCTCCGGATCAATGGCATGGCGCGTCTGCAGGGCAGCAATCATCTGGCGAATCGATAGCGCTTCACCCTGATCACGGGTGGCATCGGTGTGCCGAAACCAGTTGAAACACCGCTGGCCGTTGTTGATTGGGCGCTGT
>JAZBPA010000402.1:0-5076 GCA_036351435.1 Candidatus Competibacteraceae bacterium | reverse complement strand
GCAATCGGTTCCAATCCCTATCAGCGGGGCGCGCTCAGTCCGGTGGTGGATTGGGCAGGACGGGGCGGATTAGGCAGTCAACTATTGCAACAACACCAAGTGGTGGGCTGCATATTCGGCGGCGAATGGGAAGATCCCGACTTGCGTGATTCGGACGAGATTAACAGTTATTTCGTCGAGCATTTTGGCGACAAGTTAGCCAAGGTTGATCGTGCCTTTACCCAAAAATACAAATACTTCCCCAAATTCGAAACCGGCGGTACTTTCGGTGTCAACATGCACCAGCTGAACGACCGCATTATGAGTTTCAATTATAAGAGCATCTACGTTAGTCCTGACGAACGCCTACGTCAGCATGAGAACTTCATCACTAATCATTATCTGGCCCAGTTCAACGAGGAAACCATTGCCACCAAGAGCCAAAAGGACTGCGGCGAGACTTGCCCGGTGGTATGTAAGAAAATGAACGGGATTTACAAAAAGGACTACGAGCCGTATCACGTGCTCGGTCCGCAAACAGCTATCTTCGATCAGCGGGCTGCAGAAATACTCAATGATCATGTAGACGCGATGGGCTTCGATGCGATTCAGTGCGGCGGGACTTTATCCTGGATTATGGAAATCATCGCCGAGGGGCTGATTCCGCCGGAGGATTTCGGTTTTCCGCCCGCTGATCAGATGACCTTTACCTTTGCCAGCGATACTGAAAACTTTGACATCGTCAACGACAGCATGCGCAACGCACGTTATGCGATGGCGCTGGTAGATGCGCTGACGTCTGATGATCCGCGCTGTGAAGTATTCCGTCGCGGTATCCGGCCAGCCGCACTAGAACTGGATCGCCGTTACGGCGTGGATACGCTCTCGCGTGCCGTATTCATCGCGCATGGTGAAGAGGGGCATATGGTGCCCAATCAATATTGGGTGCCGGGCATGTTCAGTCCGATGCCGCTGATGGGTAAATACTACGTCTACTATGGTTCTGAGTTCATCCCACCCGCCGAGTTGGGACGTAAAAATGTCGAGCGGATGACCTATGAGTTATTCAACGACAACACCGGTATCTGCCGCTTCCACCGCCAGTGGTCAGAGCCGCTAACCGATGAAATTCTCAAGTCTCATTACGATTTGGATGTCGATTACAAATCCCATCAGTTTGCCCTGGCCAAAGGCATTCATGATCGGGAATCAGCCAAGAGCGTGCCTTGGCAGAGCGAGCGGGTCGCCGATATGCTGCTAGGCTTTTTGCAGAATTGGCGCGATAACGGCTTAAAAGATCCGCAGTTGGATGACTGGTTAAACCGTTTTGAGCTGGATAAGATGGCTGCCGCGACTGAGTTTTGGCAGGAGATTTATCGTGGCCAGGACGAGGCGTTCGCACGAGGCGCACAAGCTATTCCGAATATGCTGACCCCGGAGCAGAAGAAAGCGGCGGCTCATGCTTGAGCCAAATCATTATCAGCAATTGCCGAACGCAAGGCTGGCAAGTTGTGAATGTCCCATGGATAGTACAATTTATAAACCGGTGTGCGCTGAGCAAGCTGTGCGGCAAAGGTCATATGGTCAACTAACCGTTGAGGGGTGAACAGTCGGCTAGCAACTGTGTGCGCAATGATAACCCGTGCTGCCTCGGCTGGCTTTAGCGGGGCGGCAGTAAAGGTATGGGTTTGTTTGTCCTTAATCGGGCAGAGTAGATACAAACTACTTAAAGGGAGTCGGATTGACCCCTTTAATGGGTATTGCTCTTGAGCCGACAGCTTGAGTTGAGGGAAGTGCGGTATCATCCATACACCCGCTTCGTCGATCACGACAGGTGAGATGTCATCGCTGATTCGATTCCAGGCGTCAGTATGGGCTAGCGTTGATTTGCCACGACCGGAATCACCCATAAATAAGCATGCCTGCTCTCCGATCAGGCACGCCACTTGCGTGCAAACAGAAGATGTGTGAAAAGGGGACGGATTTATTTATAGCCCCGCATTCTAATGCCTTTAGTTTCCAATAAGGTCTATTCTTTTATTTCTTTATGCTTTATTTGTTTGCAGATGCTAGTCATGTCATTTACCTTGGCCTACACCATCCTGTACCGGATACGTACCTGAAGTCGTTAGAAGCGCAGCTCCCCGAACTTCCTGTGGCGCACGGTGAAACAACATCCGGAGTTACGGCAGTTGCGCGTTCCCAGCCTGGCTTACCTTCTGAACAAGAGAATGCTTCTCCTTTTAGCGCTTCTGAGTCAACTTCAGGTGAACAGCTCGCAACCAGCATTGCTAAAAACGCCAAACTAAGACTGCATTTCTTCACGGTGAGCACCTTACGCAACCAGCCACCTAACGTAAAATTCACTGGCCCGCGCTGTTTGCGGGTCCAGTGGAATGCCTTGTGTACGCCCGGCATGGGCGTGAACTTATGGGGTGGAAGTCCCCTGTAGGAAAACCACCGTTACTCATGAAACTATGATGACGTTAACTACTAGCCTAACGCAAGGGCGTTACCGTGAGGTACTGTCTGAAGGAAGCGGGCGGCAAACTCGCGAGCCGACGAACAGAAATCTCATACGAGGCCGAGGCGCTGGGGCGAGTGGGCACAAGATCACAAAGCCCCGTGGTGTGTGCGCTACGGTAAATGAGGCGGTTGTGCGAGGACAGTTCACGTTCTTATCCGGGGAGGGCTGCTTATCCAGCGGTCAGGCCCTGACTAGGGGAGCCGGATTGAGGGCCAGGCGGAAACGTCTGAAATCACCACCGGCCCCTACGGTCAAGGTTGTGGCTAAGGGAGTCGGATTGAGGCCCGTTGTGAAAGCAACGGAACTGCCACCGAACCCTACGGCAACCCTGGCAGCGCGGCGCGGGAGACCGTGACCGTGAATCAGCAGAAGTCAGCAGAAGTCAGCAGAGGCCATACTAGCCTACGCGCCCCAGGACGGTCGCTTAGGTGAAGGGCCGAACATTGTGGATCAAGACGGAGCCCTCGATCTCTTCAGCGACGTAATGAACCCGATTGGGGGAGCGGACGCTGGGCGAGAGCCGATGAAGCCAGCCTTGGAGAAAACTCTCATGGCGCGGGTTCTGGAGCCAGAGAATGTGCGGCGCGCCTGGAAGCGCGTGAAGGCCAATCGGGGGGGGCACCAGGTGTCGATGACATCACGGTAGACGACTTCCCAGCCTTTGCCCGCCATTGTTGGCCCGAGAGTCGTGCAGCCTTGGAATTAGGCACTTATCAGCCGCAGCCGGTACGTCGCCATCGCATTCCTAAACCGAATGGCGGTGAGCGAGTGCTCGGGATACCTGGCGTCATTGACCGCGTGATTCAGCAAGCGCTATTACAGGTGCTGAAGCCGATCTTTGATCCTACCTTCTCGATGTCGATAAAAAGGGGACGGATTTATTTATTAACATCCTTTCGTGGTCTTCCCTGCTTTCGATTTTCGATGCGCCGCCCGATGATTGCGCCTACTTCGCCAACGAAGCGCTTGGTTCCTGTCAGTTGCCCGCGTTGCAACGCCTCACGGATTAATGCCCACTCACCCTCCGGTATCGCACTCTGCATGAAATCCCTGTAGCGCCCTGTCCGTTCAGCTTCGGAAATCCCCAATGCTGCGTAACACGGATCGATATCCAACCAGCCGAATTCAGGTGCAATTCCCACGTGTCGTCGATAACTGGACCACGGATACGTCGCTGGGTCGTCGGTTATCCGCGCACGAACCGGATTCAACTCGACATAACGGCAACAGGCTAGCAAATACGCATCTGTCTCAATGGGACTAGAACGGTATCGGCCTTCCCAAAGCGTCCCGGTTCGAGATTCTTGCCGATTCACGAATCGGGTTTGCCGTCCGGAAAGCCGCTTCATTAGTTGGCCTAATCCTGCAATCGCTTCTCCCGGCTGCAAAATTAGGTGGACGTGGTTCGTCATTAAGCAAAATCCGTACACCTTGACGCCATTGCCCTATTAGCTCGGCTTCCTTGTGTCAGTTGGTCTTCTTAGTCTGATATTTGACCCACGGAATACCCGCAAAATCTGAATCCTGCGCTCAAAGCGTGGTGCCATGCGCCTTAGCTGAGGCCAGAATCATGCTATCTGCCGTGGGCAGGCGATGCTTGAGACTTAAACGGGCAGCTGAGAGGGCAAGGGGAGAGGAGAGACCAATGACGCGACCTTGCTGCCTCAACGCTACAGATTGTAGGGCATCGCCTTCCCTGCGTTGCTGCATGACGCGTTTGAACACCTCAATAAAGGCTGACAGCAGTTACTAACAGCTCGGCTGATAGATGTTAAGGTCTAAGCATTGAAGTCTCTACTTGTCCACTAATGTAGTACCTCCTACAATCAAATCTGTGGCATTCAAACTACCGGAGGAAATTCAGTGGAAAGACAGATCAGCCTACGCGAAGCCAATCAGCACCTTTCTCGTTACATTGAAGCTGTGCAGGAAGGGCATGAGATTATCATCACTCGTCGCGGCGAACCCGTTGCTCGGTTGGTGGGTGTAACTTACCCAAAAGTCCTGAACGCTAATCAGCAGGCAGCAAGAAAACGCAGTCTTGAGCGTATGCTTCGCGGTTATTCGTTGGAAGGACAGCCGATCCGACGTGATGAACTCTATGAACGCTAATCGCTTTACATTGGATACCAACCTGTTGATCTACGCCATTGATCGTGATGCGGGCACACGCCACCAACAGGCCATTACCTTGGTCGATCAGGCCGTGGAACAGGACTGCGTGTTATCCATGCAGGTACTAGCCGAGTTTTTCCATGCGGTCACTCGTAAAGGAAAGATGCCCTTGGCGGAAGCCAGCGAGCAGGTCAGGGATTGGCAAATCCTGTTTCCCATGGTTGCCGCGGACGGGCAGGCCCTGCTCCAGGCGATGAGCGCGGTGCAACACCACCATTTGCCTTTTTGGGACGCTCTGCTGTGGGCGACGGCCAAAGCTGCCGGTGTCCACGTGCTGCTCAGCGAAGACTTTCAAGACGGACGCGAGTTGGAAGGGGTCCGGTTTCGTAATCCTTTCGCCGTTGAAGACCCTTTCGCGATATGGTGAAAAAGGGGACGGATTTATTTATTAACAT
>JAZBPA010000401.1:0-3145 GCA_036351435.1 Candidatus Competibacteraceae bacterium | reverse complement strand
GGCGGAGTCCAACCGCGCATTCCGGTGAACATGGATAATTGATCGGCGTTGCTTTGCACCATGCGGCGATAGTGGTGAGAGAATTTGGCCAACTCGACCATTTCCTGCTGTTGCATCAGACCATATCCTTCCGCCAGCGAGCCATCGTCCCGGAAGAGGCAAATCACATTAACGCCATCCAGAGCCAACAGGCGCTTGATCAGGGTCATTAGGTCCCCTCCTCCAAGGCTGTGTAAGCGGCTTCGTAATCGGCTACTTCATTGGCTATCACAATGCCCATGAATGGTGGTAAAGACGTTTCCCCGGCGGTTTTCGGTGCCTCCCGGCGCAGGCCGCTGACAATCACTGACCAGTCGAAGCCGATCAATGTGAATTGGCGGACCGGATAGAATCCGCGCATGTCAGTCACCTGCTCCCAACCCCGTGCTTGCATGGTTGCGATGCTGATGTTAGCGGCACACATATGGGCCAATAAATCCAGCACGGTTTTGTCGATAATTTCTTCAGGGCCGATCGTGTGGTCCAATAACTCGCCGCTGCCGCGAAATTCAAATGCTGCCAGTGCGCCGGGTAGGGCCATGAGTTGTTCAAGCGTTACCATAAGCTGTTTCCTCCCAAACAAAGTCCAAAGCCGCGCAAATCCGCATGAGGTCTGAAGCGGACTAAATCAAATCCATGGGATCATGCGCCAGCGCTTGACGCATAAAAGCGATGACCGGATTAATTGCTCCGGTTTGGTTATCGAACAAACAAAACACATTCGCGACGACGCAAATGGTATAAGCCGGACCACGCATGACCCAGCCACGCACCGGTGGGAAGTCGCGGGAAGATAGCGCAGCGATAATTTCTCCCTGCATATGGGTGCTCATCGTGGTCGCACGGCACATGATGGACGCCATACGTGCATGGGACTCGGTCAAATCGCCCCGATAGGAAAATCGATCGCCGCGATACGCGTATTCACCCGCTGCAATCACCCCCGGTTTGGTCAACAACTCGGCCACAATACTCATCCGTATTTCCCCTGGGCTGAAAAAGTCGAACAATTCCTGATAAAAATAGTTAACGATGACCGATAATGCACGTTCGCTCCCAATATGCTGACAGGTGACCATGCCCTCTCCAACCGAACCCACCCTCGCGAGCTTATTACGCCGTTTGGGCGCTATTGTGTACGATACATTGCTGTTGTTCGCAGTCCTGTTTATCGCCACCGCGCTAGTGCTGCCGCTGACGGGGGGCACAGCGATACCCGCGGGCCAACCGCTATTCTCACTGTATATCCTAGTGATCTGTTTTCTGTTCTATGCCTGGTTCTGGACCCACGGCGGCCAAACGCTCGGGATGCGAGCCTGGAAGCTGCGACTTCAACAGCATACCGGCGAAGCAGTGACTTGGACGCAAGCGTTGTTGCGTTTTGGTCTGGCGGCGCTGTGGGTTTTGCCGGTGATTTATGTCCGGCAGGTTGTGGGGTTGCATTGGGGGTTGAGTCTAACTGCGGGAATGTGTTGCCTCGGATTCGTGCTGGCCTTGCGGCTGCATGACCGGTACTCGGAAACCGTATTAGTACGCCTACCACCCAAACCTAAATCTAAATCTAAATCTAAATCATGAACCCGGACACCATTGCCGCCATCGCGACTCCTCCGGGACGCGGCGGGGTGGGGATTGTGCGTCTGTCCGGGCCTCAGACCCACGCAATCGCTGAGGGTTTATTGGGCCAAGTGCCGTCGCCCCGACATGCTGGGTTTCGCCGGTTTCGCGGTGCTGACGGCCAGTTGATCGACGAGGGCATAGCACTGTATTTCCCAGCGCCTAACTCGTTCACTGGCGAGGATGTGCTGGAGTTGCATGGCCATGGCGGTCCGGTGGTAATGGATTTGCTGTTGGCGCGGGTATTGGAACTCGGCGCGCGGTTAGCTCGCCCCGGCGAATTCTCCGAACGTGCTTTTCTTAACGATAAGTTGGATTTGGCGCAAGCCGAGGCGATTGCCGATTTAATCGAAAGTAGCACCGTCGAAGCGGCGCGGGCCGCGCTACGGTCCTTGCAAGGCGAATTTTCCCGGCGGGTGCATGATTTAGTCGAAGGTTTGATTCACTTGAGACTATATGTAGAAGCTGCCATCGATTTTCCCGAAGAAGAGGTCGACTTCCTTGCCGATGGCCATATTGCTGAACAATTACAGGAATTAACCCGTCGTCTCAATGATCTGCGCAATACAGCGTCGCAGGGACAGCTATTGCGTGATGGCATGACAGTAGTAATCGCCGGTCGCCCCAATGCCGGTAAATCCAGCCTGCTGAATTATCTCGCCGGGCGCGAGGCCGCCATCGTGACCGAGATTCCAGGCACCACCCGCGATGTGCTGCGTGAACACATCAGTATTGACGGCTTGCCCTTGCATATCATTGATACCGCCGGCCTGCGGGATAGCACCGATCCGGTGGAGCAGGAAGGTATTCGCCGCGCTTGGCGTGAGATCGAAACGGCTGATCGTATTGTCTTGGTGGTGGACGACCAACAGGGGATAACCGCCGAAGACGGAGCCTTGCGGGCCAGATTGCCGACGAATACTCCGCTGACAGTGATCCGCAATAAGATCGATTTGACCGATCAACAGGCCGGCGTGCGAGAAGGGGAGTGGGGTAGTGAAGTATTACTTTCGATCAAAACCGGGGCGGGGTTGGCCCTATTGGACGAACATTTAAAGGACTGTATCGGTTACCGAGGCGATGAAGGCACCTTTATCGCCCGCCGCCGCCATTTGGAAGCCTTAGACAAAGCGAGTAATGATATGAGTCGGGCTTATGAACAACTGGAACGCACTCAGGCGGGTGAGTTAGTGGCTGAGGAGTTGCGCGGGGCGCAGAATGCGTTGTCTGAAATCACTGGAGAATTTACCAGTGATGATTTGCTGGGGCGTATTTTTTCATCTTTCTGTATTGGAAAATAGCGAACGTTCTGGAGCATTCCGAATTCTTCCGTAAACCCCATCATAAAACCGGAATATAAGTGGTTTTCTTTCTGTTACATTTTTAGCCCGACTTCAGCAACTCACCCCTCGATTTCGCTCATTTCCGGGCTCGTAGAGCGCCAAGTCTCTGATCTACAAACGAGGTGTTGAGGGTTTGCGTGTGTAGT
>JAZBPA010000400.1:0-4319 GCA_036351435.1 Candidatus Competibacteraceae bacterium | reverse complement strand
GCCGGGGTCAAACCTGACAACGCCCATATTCGCGAGGCGATCAAGACTAACCCACCGCTTGTCTTGTTCGGTTCTTACAACGAGCGTATGTACGCCGCCGAGTCCGGCTGCCGAGCCATTTTCATTCCTGCGTCATTCCCGGGCGCAATTGTCCGCAGATCCACAGGCACGCCGTTCATGGGCTACGCCGGAGCGACATATGTTGTGCAGGAGTATGTCAACGCTTTGTTTGACGCTCTGTTTCACATCTTGCCGCTCGGCACTGATCTCGACCGCGTCGAGGCGACGCCCTCCCGGCTAACTACGACTGCTGTTCGGCCATGGGACCCAGACGCCCAGCAGATATTGGACGACCACGTTGAAAGCGAACCGTTCCTGGTTCGCATCTCCGCGGCAAAGCGCTTGAGAGATCGAGTGGACCAGGATGCGAGTCAAGCCGGCGAAGAGCGCGTGACAGCGCAACGGGTTTTGCAGTCGTTAGCAGCGATGATGGAGGCTCATGCCTAATGACAGGCACATCCCCCTCATCCATCATTCAAGGCTTGACGACAGCGCGGGCTCTTTTACCCGCAACACAGCTGCCGGTTCAGTCGGCTGCTTTTCAAATTCAGTTTTCGCCCCGATTAGTTGGGCGGAAAGCACATCGTGACCAATGTGGACACGATGATCCCCGCCGTGCGGGAAGTGCGCGGCGTTGGCCAATTGGCCTAACTTCCGGAGGTAACACTTAATGGCGAATGACCCTGTAACGAGAGGCGATACGCTATCGGGTTTAACAGAAGATGAGTCAAAGGAGTTTCATGACATCTTCATGAAGAGCTTCTTGGGCTTCGTTTGCGTGGCGGTTTTCGCTCACATCCTAGCTTGGCTGTGGCGTCCATGGCTGCCGTCAGAAGAAGGCTATTCATCTTTGTCTGACCATCTGAACGTGGCAGTCGCTCAAGTCACTACTTTGATAAGCTAGGAGAGACATATCATGTGGCGTGTTTGGCTACTTTTCGACCCGCGCCGTACGCTGGTCGCTCTTTTCACATTCCTTTTCGTTCTTGCATTGGTGATTCACTTCATCCTTTTGAGCACGGATCGCTTTAACTGGCTGGAAGGCCCGAGTTGGTCAGTGCCGAGCGCATCTGTCCAACAGAACGCGCCGCTACCGCCCGCGCAAGGGCAGTAGCAGTCGATCGTCGACGTTGGCACCGGAAAGACCAAGCTTAGAACTTAGCCCATCAGACGTGCCAAAAACGTCATTGAGGCAACTCGTTAGAATCCCTCCTAGGAGGAGGATTAACTCATGGCAATGCTTAACTTCGAGAGGAAATACCGCGTCCGCGGCGGGACAATAATCGGAGGTGACCTCTTTGATTTTTGGTTCGGGCCGTTTTATGTCGGTTTTTTCGGTGTCACGACTCTCTTTTTCTCCATTCTCGGCACGGCTTTGATCGTTTGGGGTGCCGCACTCGGCCCCACCTGGAACATTTGGGAGATCAACATCGCGCCCCCTGACCTCAGTTATGGGCTAGGATTAGCGCCGTTGAACGATGGCGGATTGTGGCAATGGATAACAATCTGCGCTATTGGTGCCTTCGGCTCGTGGGCATTAAGACAAGCTGAAATCGCGAGAAAACTTGGAATGGGATACCATATCCCCGTTGCTTTCAGCGTTGCGGTTTTCGCCTATGTCACGCTGGTCGTCTTTCGGCCTTTGTTGATGGGCGCCTGGGGACACGGCTTTCCCTACGGGATTTTCAGTCACCTCGATTGGGTTTCCAACGTCGGTTACCAATATCTCCACTTCCATTATAACCCAGCTCATATGATCGCCATTACGTTCTTCTTTACAACGACGCTGGCGCTATCGATGCATGGGTCGCTGATCTTGTCAGCAGCGAATCCTGGAAAAGACGAAGTCGTAAAGGGTGCAGAGCACGAGAACTCGTATTTCCGAGACACCATTGGTTACTCCATCGGAACGCTCGGCATTCATCGATTGGGCCTGTTCCTCGCGCTGAGTGCTGGTTTCTGGAGCGCTGTTTGCATCATCATCAGCGGCCCTTTCTGGACACGTGGTTGGCCTGAGTGGTGGGGCTGGTGGTTGAACCTGCCAATTTGGCAGCAGTGAAGGTGAGATCTCGAAATGGTTGAATATCAGAACATTTTCACACAGGTCCAGGTCCGCGGTCCCGTTCACGCTGGCCCTGAGCTCCCAGCACAAAGCTGGCCGCGAGAAGGCAAAGGTGGCTTCTCATATCTGCTCGGTTGGATTGGTGACGCACAGATCGGTCCGATTTATCTTGGCTGGTTTGGTATAGCTTCCCTTCTTTGCGGTTTCATTGCCATTGAGATCATCGGTCTCAATATGTGGGCATCAGTCAATTGGAACCCGGTGGAGTTTATCCGTCAGCTTCCATGGCTGGCACTGGAACCACCCTCGCCTGCATATGGCCTGAGCATCCCACCGTTGAATGAAGGTGGATGGTGGCTGATGGCCGGTTTCTTCCTCACTTTATCGATCCTGCTTTGGTGGGTTCGCATGTACCGCCGCGCGACAGCCCTCGGAATGGGGACACATGTCGCTTGGGCATTTGCATCAGCAATTTGGCTCTACTTGGTTCTCGGCTTCATCCGGCCGTTGCTCATGGGAAGCTGGGGCGAGGCTGTACCCTTCGGTATCTTCCCGCACCTCGATTGGACGGCGGCGTTCTCGATACGCTACGGAAACCTGTTCTATAATCCGTTCCACGCCCTATCGATCGTATTCCTCTACGGATCGACGTTGCTGTTCGCAATGCATGGCGCAACGATCCTGGCGGTTAGCCGCTTCGGTGGCGAGCGCGAGGTCGAGCAGGCCCTGGAACGCGGAACTGCCGGCGAGCGTGCCGCCTTGTTCTGGCGCTGGACCATGGGCTTCAACGCAACGATGGAGTCGATTCACCGCTGGGCGTGGTGGTTCGCGGTCCTGACGCCGTTGACAGGTGGCATCGGTATCCTGTTGACCGGAACAGTCGTCGATAACTGGTATCTGTGGGCTATCAAGCACGATTTCGCGCCAGAATACCCACAAGTTTTCCCGTCGGTCGCAAGTCCGGCCGTTAGCCCGTAGGCAAGACAATGAAAATTTGGATAATCACGCCGATCGTTGCAGTTGTTTTCCTTGGTACGCTTGCAATGATGACGCTCTCCGGCTGGGATCGGCCGCCCATCGATACCGTACAACACGGATACCGCGGAACCGGAATGGAGTTGGTCTACAACCCTCGAGACTTCGCAAAAGTGGCGGCGCAGAACGTCGCACCACCCGAAGTCTATGAGTTGGAACCATCTGACTCGCCACTCGCCAAGGACATCTACGAAAACGTCGAGGTGTTAGGAGACCTCAACGAAGAGCAGTTCTTGCGGTTGATGACTGCAATTACCGAGTGGGTTTCACCCGAAGAAGGCTGCGCCTACTGCCACTCAGATGACGGGTTTGCCGCTGAGAACATCTATACCAAAATCGTCTCCCGGCGCATGTTGCAGATGACACAGCACATCAATGGGAACTGGCAGAGCCATGTCGGGCAAACGGGTGTGACTTGTTACACCTGCCATCGTGGCCAACCGGTGCCGCAGGAAATCTGGTTTACGGACCCAGGTCCGCAACAACCCAGAGGCATGGCAGGCAATCGCGCCGAGCAAAACACGCCAGCACCAGCAGTGGCTTTATCTTCCCTGCCCTATGATCCGTTCACGCCGATGTTGGCCGGCAGAAGCGAGATTGCGGTTATATCAAACGATGCTTTGCCAAGTGGTAACCGGAAATCCATCAAGCAGACGGAGTGGACCTACGGCCTGATGATGCACTTCTCTGAATCACTCGGAGTGAACTGCACCTATTGCCATAACAGTCGCTCGTTCTTCGCTTGGGATCAAAGCCCGCCACAGCGCACCACCGCATGGCATGGCATCCGCATGGTGAATGACCTAAACATCGACTACTTGGAGCCGCTTGGATCGCAGTATCCATCGTTCCGCCTCGGTTCGTTAGGTGACGCCCCGAAAACAAACTGCAAAACCTGTCACCTCGGTGTTTATAAACCTCTGTTTGGTGCAAACATGGTGAAGGATTACCCCTCACTTGTTCCGACGACTGAACCTGCGGTGACAACTGGGGAAACTCCAGTCGATCCGGAGATCGTTGGATCGATGGTCGTACCAAGCAATAACTGAGATGTGCTTCAGTCGAAGCATTCATGTTGCAATCGGTGATGGCGCGGCCAGCGCTATAGGAAAAACAATGACCCTTAAGAAAACTATCTTTGTTGTTGGGTTTGCTTGGCTCT
>JAZBPA010000399.1:0-2583 GCA_036351435.1 Candidatus Competibacteraceae bacterium | reverse complement strand
GCAAGTGGCCTATTACTGGTCGCCGAATCCGTGCTCGGCATCGGGGCACTCTATCTACTCAAACTGGTCGTCGATGTCGTCACCAAGGCACTGGACTCATCAGAGCAGTCCGCCGCCTTTGAGGGCGTTGCGCTCTTCATCGGCCTGACTGCCGCGGTCACCATCGCCCATGTGCTGGTTCGCGCTTTATCCGGCCTGATCTCAGGGATACACAGCGAGATTGTCGCCGACCATGTCACTAGCTTGATCCACGACAAGGCAGTCGAGCTTGATTTAGCGTTCTACGAGAGTCCGGCTTACTACGATACCCTGCAACGCGCTCAGCAAGGCGGCTCATCACGACCGGCCAATGTTGTCACCAACATCACCAGCATTGCCCAAAATACCCTGATGGTCGCAGCCATTGCCGGCTTGCTGTTTTCCGTCCACTGGATGTTGGTTCCCGTGCTGTTGTGCGCCGTGATTCCTGGTCTGATCGTGCGCATCCGTTACACCGGTATTCTCTATCAGTGGCAGCGTAAACGCGCCACCATGGAGCGCGAAGCCGCGTATCTTCATTGGTTGCTGACGGCGGATCTGCATACCAAGGAAATGCGCATCTTTCACCTGGGGGACTTTCTGAAGCGCAGGTTCAACCTCCTGCGCGCACACATTCGCCGAGAACGGTTCAAAATTACAACCCGCCGAACGCTGATTGAGATTCTCATCAATGCAACCGGCACTGCAGCCTTCTTCGCCTGCTTAGGCTATCTCGCTTATCTCACAATCAATGGTGACTACACCACGGGCGATCTGGTGATGTTTTTCGTCGTGTTTCAACGGGGACAAGGACTATTGCAAGGTCTGATGTCCAACCTCTCGCGGCTCTACGAGGATAGCCTGTATATCTCCAATTTATTCGAACTTTTTGATCTTGAACGAGTGATTATCGATCCTGTGAAGCCGGCATCGGTCATGCGGCCGATGCAGCGAGGCATTCTTTTGGACAAGGTAAGCTTCCGTTATCCCGGCATGACGCATGATGCCCTCACCAACATCCACATGGAAATCCCGGCAGGCAAGGTGGTCGCTATCGTCGGTGAAAATGGATCCGGCAAGACCACTTTGATCAAACTGCTCTGCCGCCTCTATGACCCGACCAAGGGCAGCATCACGATGGACGATGTGGACATCAAATGCTTCTTGTCGGACGAATACCGGCGGGAATTCAGTGTCATTTTCCAAGATTACGCCAGATACATGGCGACAGCTGGTGAGAACATTCGCTTCGGCGACATTACTCTACCCAAAAATCACCCGCGCATCTTAGCAGCGGCGAAATCGTCCGATGCCGATGCGTTTATTAACAAGCTCGCGCGAGGCTACGACACCATGCTCGGTAAGCTGTTTGAGGGTGGCCAAGATATCAGCGGTGGTCAATGGCAAAGAATCGCCCTTGCGCGCGCCTTCGTCCGCGCCTCACAGGTCATCATCTTGGACGAGCCGACCAGTGCGCTGGATGCGACCACGGAGTATGAGATCTTCAGGCAGTTCCGTGACCTCATTGAGGATCGCGCTGCGATTATTATCAGTCATCGCCTATCAACAATTAGGCTTGCGGACTGCATCTACGTACTGCATCAAGGCCGTATCATAGAAAGCGGTACGCACGATGAGCTCATTGCGAGACAGGGCATGTATCAACAGCTTTTCGATAAGCAATCGTTCTTCTACCGTGATTGAATAGCCTAAGCTGATTCGATACAGCCACTCTTATCAAGTAACATTAGGGGGCGGGGGCACTTGTGAATCAACAGCAACGGATACTTAATCTACAATTTTATTCAGCCAGAAAGTCACCTCTCTATGTGAACTTAACCGCTTTTTCAGGTCTTTGTCACCGACCGTAACCCTTAGTCGTCGCCAACCCCTAGCTGCTATGGTCAGAAACCGTTCCAAGTAGGCGAGAGGAAGCAACCATCCCTTACTAAATTTAGGGTAAGCTCTGACCATATATGTCCTTGAGGGAAACAGAAAAACCCAAACGTGCTTAGCATACTTACTGGAACGGCCGCCCCCGTTTTGCGTACTTATAGAGAACCTCTCTAATCCTAAGTCCCAAGGATTGCTACGAGGATCCTCTTGCTTAGTCCTGAAACACAAAATCTCCATAAACGTAACAACAGCTATGTCCATTTTCCAATCGTCAGTCTTTAAGTTCTCAAGCACATTCATGGGGATATTGGCATTTGCAAATTGCTTCGCCATTATAAGCGCCAACAAAACCGAGCGGCGTGCTTTCCACGAAATCGACCGCCTTACCAGCATTTCCCAGTCAATCTGGAAGTGTTCGCAGATGTACTTGATGTCTAGTAGTAGCTTGGCACCAATACGGAATTTATGGTTACCCGCATGAACGCAGGTATAGATGAGTAAATCTACAGGTTCCAACACTAGGGCATCCATCATATCCCGCCAAACAACAGCACGATTCCATATGCCTTGGTGGTCTATCACAGTCGATTCACGCACTGGTGTCAGAGACCAGTGGAGTTCAATTTTGAGTTCTCCGGGCTTGTATAATGGAGCTAAATGATGGGCATG
>JAZBPA010000398.1:0-3836 GCA_036351435.1 Candidatus Competibacteraceae bacterium | reverse complement strand
TGTCGAAGTGATGGACGACGACAAGCTCCACACCATTGCCCATGAGTTGCTGACCCATCTGAAGAAATCCGTGATCATAGACTGGGGGCAGCGGGAAGCGGCCCGCGTACAGATACGGATTTTAGTGAAGCGCATCCTGCGCAAATACGGCTACCCGCCGGACCTGCAAGATGCAGCCGTGCAAACGGTGCTGCAGCAAGCTGAAGTGCTTTCAGATCAGTGGGCGGCGTAGGGCTAAGATTTTTCCCGTTTAATAGACAGGCTCAACCCCAGAAGTCCGCCAAGGCGATAGGCACCTCGTCAAATGGCACAACGTTCACCGTGGTTGCTCCTTCGAGGGTAGCGACCAGCGTGTACCGACCATCACGCAAGGTAAATGCTTCTAATATGTGGTTCTGTTGATTAATCAACCAGGCATAAGGCACGCCGCAATGGGCATAAAACGCCAGTTTAAGCGTGCGATCCTTCTGCATGTTGGAGAGCGAGAGACTCTCGCAAACCCAGTCAGGCGTCACTTCAATAATTGGGTTTCCGGGTAGGGTCTTCAGGCGTTCGTGACGCCAGCCCGCCCAGTCAGGAACGATAACGTCTCCATCACGTGTAAAATGGACTTCGGGTTTGACCAGAACCCACCACCCAGCGGGACTATCGTTAACGCGTTGATGGGTTTCGAGACGCTGCACATCGTCCATTATTGATAGTCTTTCCCCGCTGACAGCCTCGACCAGTGCCATGTACTCGCTGAGTGGATGGGTTTCCAAGAAACGGGTTATCAGCTTCATCAGCGCCATCACTGGCCCGGAAGGCTTGATATCACCGTGCAAATAATTCCGGAAAACCTGCCGCACCCGGCCGAGTAGGCGGCTGATGACGCCGAATGATGTTACCCCATGCCGAAACAGGAGTTCTTTGAACGCCACGGCCTGTGGGGTATGGATCGCGGGGACGAGTTCCGGATAATGCTCCAGGAGTCGCACAAATATCCCCGCCGAATTGGCCAGGTATTCACGCTTACTCATCGCATTGAAGTGTGAGGCGTCTAAACCCAGCATGGCTTGCAAATCAGCGGGTCGCCACGTGTCTTTCAGCGCGACTAAATGGGCTGCGGTAAGGGGATGATCCCAGACTTCGGCAACCAGCGCCTGGATCTCCTCGACCGGGCGTTGTTCCAAGCAACGCAGCATATGCGTCATCAACTGGCTGACCAACGGCGACGGGGTGATGTCACGCCGATAACGACTGATGATGCGGTATTTCTTGCCGATCAGCCAGGCAGCGTCTTTAAGCGTGGTAATCCCAAACCGGTCAAGTCTGGCGAGATACTCATCAATCGTCACCGGGTGTTCAACTGATTCGGGATAAAGGGTGGCTAAATGATAGATCAGTCCGATGGTCGGCGTAATGACTTCCTTGCCCTGAATCAGGTTCTCCAACCGGGCACGGGACAGCCCATACACGGCAGCCGCCTCGTGGATCTTGGCAAAGGTGTCGCGGTGCGCTGCGAGCTCCGCGCCGGTCGGTAGGGCTAACGCGCCGGCGTCTCGGTTGTTTTTTGTTGTCATCCCGACATCGTAAAGTCCTACACCACAGTAAGCAATATCCTCCAATTATTGTGTTACTGAGGAAGCTGTTCGATGCCTTGAATGTTGACCGACTCGACATCCTCGCCGAAGAGCGACGTTTTTTCCATCAACACGAAAGCCGCTGAAAACATCAGGAACATGCCAACAACGATGGATGAGGCCGCCCCGCCATAGCTGGTTTGATGACCACCGAGCACGTGGGCGGCCCGTTGGTTACCCAGGGTATTGCTCTTCATCAGCCCGCTGATAAAAATGGCAAATCCGGCGAGGAACGCGCCACCGGTCAATACCGCTAACCAGGTCGGTAGATGACTCCTGATATTTTCTCCGACATCAGTGAGGTCGAGTTCGTTGGCGGATTGCGCCCATCCCGGTTCAATAATCAACAGGCTCAAGCCAAATAAGAAAAGCAGGATCAATACCTTTCGACTGTGAAGATGCAACATGGCAAAACTCCTCTTTGGAAAGCCCCCTACTGGGGCTGAAAAGGCGATGGCAAACCGAACGTGTGCAAAATAATCGTGAGCACTAGCCCAATGCAGGCCAGCAGGAATCCGAATAGGGTGCGTAGGAGACCGCGGGTCAAACGACCATCGCCGAGTCTGCCCTGGTTCAAGCCAACCAGCGCCAAGGTGCCGAGTCCCCAAAAATAGCCGCCGACCCCGATTAATCGGGTCACGGACTGCGTGGCGATAAACAACCGGGCTTCCCAATCGTGATGACCACCGCTGTCATAGACATACACCGCATCCGTCTCGAAAAAAGTCACCTCTAAGGTCATGAACCAGAGCGAGGCCCAGACCAGGGCGCCGCCACCCACCAGCAAACTAAAGATCGGCGTCAGGCTCTGCCGTGGATCACGGTTGCGGGCGTTGGCATAAACCAAACCGGCGATCACCAAGGCCATGCCCAGTAAGCCGGCGCCCCACAGGACCGTGCCCAGCCAAGCGTTGGCGGCTGCCGTAATATGGTTAGCCGCCGTGATCAGGCTGATGTCATCAACGCCGGTTGCCATCGAAATCTTCCACCGCGCGGAGCCGATCGTTCAGGCTCGTCGGTTCGTAGCCATACGCAGGGTCGGTTGCAGGGGGTGAAGCCTGGTCTAAGTGCTGGCGGAGGCGTTCGACTGACGCCGTGTTGCCGTTCCTAACCGCTTCAGTTCGCACAGCCGGTGACTCAACCTGAATCTCCGTGGCGACGTCGGAAAGGAATACGATGCCCACCGCTTCATCGACTGTGATGGTGTTGGGACGATTCCAATACCGCTCCGCCATCGGACGGGTTCGTCGACCAATCTCACCGACCGCGATGGCGGCGATGTCTTCACCGTCCAGATCACGTTCGATCACGACCGTTCCCAGTCCCGGCGTCACCACATTGCTATCAGCCAATGCCCCCCGTTGCAAGCCGCCGAGTAATGCCGAACCCAACACCGCTGCCCAGCGCGATACAGTCCGCCGATTCACCTGACTGGCAACGCTGGCAGTCGCACTATCGAGGTCGACCGCATAGGCATCGATCGCATACGCACGGCTCTGATAATTGAGTTTGGAAAATTCAATCAAGACGCCCTCATCACCGCGGTTGAACTTGCCAACAAGCGTCGCCCCGGCCAGCGGGGACTTAAGGAGATTCGCAACGACCGGCGAGGCGATGTCACTATTAATGCCAACCAGGAGGGTGGCACTATGGATTTTGCCGGTCAGCGGCCAATTCACAGTGCTGGGTTCGGCATCACCCGTCGCCGCGGCCTCGGTGTCCGGCTCCCGAAAATCCATCAGATGATGGCCGGTATAGCTGCCCCAGTGCTGGCTCAGCCGCGCTAAGTCCTTATACTTCTCTTCCTGACGTTTAAGCTGCCGTTCGCTGGGTCCCGTAGGCTCAGCCGTCGTTGTCGTTGTGGGCCACCGGGGATTGGGAGCGAGTTGACCCTGCGTTGTCGGTTCTAACGGACGAATATCCGGGACGAAGGACTGTGATCCCGATTGCAGTGCGGCTTCCCGATAGGCTTGCAACTCATGATAATCACGTAGGCCCTCGTGTTCCGGGGTCAGCGGATCGCCGGGTTGCGTACCGCGCATCGCTGGAACTGGCGTTAACTGCACCTGCGCGTCACGGCTTGAGCGGACCGAGTAGACGGAGAGCAGCCACCCACCGACCAAGACGACAACCACCGCCATGCCAATCAGGATCACTTTAAGCAGTTGGCTCACGGTTTATTCCACGCGAATGTGCGCCTGCCGGCCATTACGA
>JAZBPA010000397.1:0-23010 GCA_036351435.1 Candidatus Competibacteraceae bacterium | reverse complement strand
TTCTTTGGCTTCGGGCGTTCCGACAAACTAACCGACGGCGCTGTGTACACATTTACTTTTCATCGCAATGCCTTGATGCGGTTTATAGAACGACTTGATCTTCGCGCTATCACGCTCGTGTGCCAGGACTGGGGCGCTTTACTCGGTCTGACCCTGCCCATGGACATGCCCGAACGTTTTGGGCGACTGCTGATCATGAACGGCGCGCTGGGAACTGGCGATGTACGACTTAATGAGGGTTTCCTCGAATGGCGGGAATGGGTACGCAGTCGCCCTGACATGGACGTGGGCAAGCTCATGGGTTTGACCTGTCCACATCTTACCGATCCCGAACGCGCAGCCTACTCGGCACCATTTCCCGACGTGCGTTACAAAGCGGGTGTTCGCCGATTTCCTGACATGGTTCCAGATCATCCCGATGCGGAGGGTGCCGAAATCTCGAGACGCGCGAGGGACTGGTGGCGTAATGAATGGAACGGCCCTAGTTTCATGGCAGTGGGCGTTCAGGACCGAATACTAGGCCCCGATGTCATGCGTCAGGTACGTAAACTGATCAAGGGCTGCCCGCCCCCTTTCGAAGTCCAGGAAGCAGGTCACTTCGTACAAGAGTGGGGTGAGAGCGTTGCCACAAAGGCGCTCGAAGCATTCGAACATCAATCCATTGAAAAGGAGTAACAAACTCATGACAAAGCAGTATCAGGTTAATTGTGATTGTGGAACTGTGGCGTTAACTATGAAAGATGCACCCAAAGTGCATGCCTTCTGTCACTGCGAAGATTGTCGCGTACTGCTTGATGTCCCGTATCACTCGGTGGTCGCTTGGGACCGGGATAATGTCAGTATTCAGTCGGGTGAAGAGCACACTGTGGAGTACAAATATCCGACCTTGGAGATGACTCGGGTTTTCTGTAAAAACTGTGGAGAAACGCTGTACAACACCAACGCTATGGGTTGGAAACTGGTTTCACAACTGCTGATCAGCAAGTGTAATGGTGGTGAACTTCCCAAGGAGCTTCAGTCCAACTCACATTTCTTCTACGATCGCCGTATCATCACTATTGATGACCCGCTCCCCAAATACGCGTAACCAACAGAATTAGTTTGCTTAAAAATCATCTATGAAATTCTACTCGGCCTGGTATTGCCCATTTGCCCAAAGGGCCTGGATCACACTGCTGCACAAGCAACTCGATTTTGAGTATATTGAGGTCGATCCCTACCGAAAATCGCGTTGGTGGCTTGAGATGTCGCGTAACAGCGCGAAGGTTCCTGTGATTGTTCAGCCCAACATGAACAACCCAGGTAGTACCACCATCATCGACTCAAGCCGAATCGTCGAATATCTTGAAGATTTGGCCCCCGGTATCAATCCAATCCTCCCAGAAAATCCCAATGAGCGGGCAGAACAGCGATTTTGGATGGATCATGTCAATACCAGTATCGTTCCGTACTTTTATCGATTTCTCAAAGCGAAGGACGCGGGTGACTATCGTGACGAGTCCCGAAAGAAACTCATTAGTGGCCTAGGTGATTTGGCTACAGCAATGTCGCCAAGCGGCCCATATTTTGATGGTGCTCAGATCGGGGCTGTTGATATCTTACTTGTCCCCTTTGCCTATCGAATCGATACGCTACTGGGGCATTACCGGGGTTTCGAATTACCGGCAGATGGGGAAATCTGGTCTCGTTATCAATTCTGGTATCAAGCGATGCTCAAAGAGCCCAATCTCTGGGCAACCTCACTAAACCATGACAACTACCGCCAGCGGCTGATTGATCACTATTTCCCTTATAGTCAGGGAGGTGGGCAACAAGATGTAACACAAGTCTGATAAAAACTGATGCTCCAATACTCAGGCTATTAGTCACACGGCCCTGCTCCTGGCAGGTTGAACAGACAAGGATAAAACCCTTGAGGCGCGGGTATCGCGCTGCGGATCTGGTAACCATTTTGAGTCACCTGATAAGCGCAGCCTGCATTGATCGTTGCAATAATCACCAGCATCATTATGAATTGGATAGTACGCAACATAATCACCTCTTGGTATGCAATGGCGGTTCTTTTGCGTTAGCTGAGCGGGGTAGGTTAGATGCCATTCTATTCCTCTTCCAAAGTTGAGGCTTGTCCTTGTTCGATTCAGGCCGTACCAATAACCTGGTCGATCAACCCGCGCAGTCCGCGTCGGCGAATAACACGGCGGCGCAATGGTTGCAGCTGCTTGTCCACTGTATCGGGTTGGTAGGTTCCGTCGGGATCGTCACACGCAGCACATAAAGGATTCGAGAACGAGCGCCGCTCTCGCCAAATCTGGCGGAGGTCCTCGTAGGGCTGAGAATGCCATACCTGCGCGATGCTGGTCTGGTTCACGTCCCCAATCACCTGCACCGCATCGTAATCAAACACACAGGGCACCACGCGCCCATCCCACAGAATCTGGATATCTCGGAACGGCCACGCGCAATGCCGTTGGTGTTCCGGGCGTTTCAATGCGTTGAATTCTTTCCCGCCAGCCCAGTTATGTAGCCCGGTGACAAAGAACTCATCTCCACGGTCCCGATCCATGTAAGGCCGCCAGTGTTCGATAAACCGGTCGAATTCATCCGGTGGAGCCAATTCCCGATTGAATTGGAAGCGTACAGCAGGATTAGCGGCTTTGAGTTGGTCACGAATTTCGAAGAAACCTTCGATATTACGCACCGTTGTCTCGAAATCCAGCCGTTGATGGATTGATTCGTAGGTCTGCTTCGACATGCCGTAGAAACTGAACTTGATTCCGTCCAACCCTGCCTTAATCAGGGATCGCGCCATTTTTTGTTTCAGTAAAGAGCCGGTCGTTACAATGTAAGTGCGCGGGATTCCGAGATTCTTGGCAAACGCCACCTTGTCGCCAATCGATTTGTCTAACAGGGGCTCGCCAAACCCGTGTAAATGCAGTTCTCTAACCTCTGGGTGAGCGGCGCATTCCCTAACAAGCCGCTCGAACAAATCAAAGCGCATTAATCCCGTGGGACGTTGCATTACATCCATCGGACACATAACGCAACGTGCCGGGCACGCATTAGTGTTCTCAATGTGGACCAGACGTGGAAAGACAGGGGTTGGGGAATCTGACTTTATCTTGCCCATAATGTCCTCTTAACGACACAGAGAAGCGTTCGGCATTGATTATTGTTCTTCCCGCAGCGCTTCTTTGGCGTTTATTCGGGTTGTCACCTCAAAAAATATTATGCTTAACGAACAAGTGTGTATAGAGACCGCTTTACGGCTATTTTTGAAGTGTAGCTCTGACAATGATCACCGTAAGTCCGACTTGGAGAAATACAAATGATCAACGCACGGCGTCACTTACTCATCATCCTGTTATGCAACCTCCCACTGTTTCCGGTGTTCGCCGAAGAATGCCAGGGCATCCAGTTTCCAGATCAGATACAGGTGGGTAACACCGAGCTATCATTGAACGGCCTGGGCTTGCGTGAAGCCACGGTTTTCAAAGTCAATGTATATGTGGCCGCGCTGTACCTGGAAAGCCCATCAACCGACGCAGAAAATATCCTCCAATCCGGGCAAACTAAACAATTGACGCTGCAGTTTTTAAGGGATGTAAGCCGGGAAGACATCAGTAAAGCCTGGAGCGAGGGATTCGCAACCAGCGCCGGGGATGCACTGCCTACCTTCGCAGAGCGCATCAGCACCTTGAACAACTGGATGAGGGATATTGCCAAGGACGAACGCCTGACGTTCATTTACCAGCCAGACACCGGTTTACAGGTAGCAGTGGATAGTACAATTCATGGGCCTATTCAGGGCGAGGATTTTGCCAAGGCCTTTTTCGCGATCTGGCTTGGTGCCAAACCACCGAATGCTGGCTTGAAAACCGGACTGCTAGGCGGAGCGTGCGGCTGAGCACTGTCAATAAGTTTGCCGGGATGTTTTTATGAGTGCCGTCACGATTTACTATCTTGAGATGCGCAGTCTTGAGGAATTAAAACCAGCGCACTGCCGCGCCGATCCTCCCATGATCATGGAATGCCAAATCAAACAGTTTCAACTCAATCAGTTTTTATATCGCTTTATCGGTACACCGTGGCAGTGGACGGATAAAGCGAGTTGGACGGATACCCAATGGCGTAGTTATGCTGAAAGTGACCAGCTGCGAACCTTCGTCGCGTACCAAGCAGGTGCTATAGCTGGATATTATGAACTGCAGCGACAAGCCGACGCTGTCGAAATCAGTTACTTCGGTCTGACCGAACCGTTTATCGGGCACGGCTATGGGGGTTATTTGCTAACCTGCGCGGTTCGCGATGCCTGGTCTTGGGAGGCACGGCGAGTGTGGGTTCACACCTGCACCTTGGATCATCCCGCCGCTTTATTAAATTACCAAAAACGCGGTTTCACTCTGTATCAACAAGAGACTTTCACCACAGGATAATAACCAAGCTCAGCAATGCGCAGCTTCTTAACGATTGTTTTGCTAACCCTTGCGATACCGCTAGCACAAGCAGAGACGATCTACCAAGGTCGGACCGTTGCAGTTCATGATGGGGATACGCTAACGTTGCTCACCGAGACCGGTCAATCCATCAAGGTCCGTTTAGCCGAAATCGACGCCCCGGAACAGGAACAACCCTATGGCAACCGTGCCAAAAGCGTTTTATCAACTCTGACCTTAAATCGGCCCACACAAGTAGACGCATCCATAAAAGATCGCTATGGGCGGGTAGTCGGTCGGGTTTATGTTGGCGATATGGATGTGAACGCTGAACTGATTCGCTTGGGTATGGCCTGGTTTTACCGGCAATACGGGCAGGACAACAGCTTTTACCAACTCGAAATGGCAGCGCGTACCGCCCGTTGGGGACTCTGGGCCGATCCGCGTCCCGTGCCTCCCTGGGTATTTCGGCATAACGCTGCTCCTATCACCAGGGAAAAAACTGTTTACAAATGCCAACAGGCGGATGGGCAAGAGCTCTTTCAACAAGCTCCTTGTCTGGAAGGTGGTGAAGAAATACGCCTTGAGATCGGTTCGTCTAGGCGACGACCTCGTCCGGTCGTGCGTAGCAGTGGTTATCAATACCTCTGCAATCGGAGGCCCACTTGCAGCACAATGAAGGATTGCAGAGAAGCCAAATTTTTTTACGCCGTGTGCCAATTCAAATATTTAGATCGCGACGGTGATGGCACTCCGTGTCACTCGTTGTGCCGATGATTTTTTAACTGGATTTTCTTCATGAAACAGTATCTAAACCTGTGGCCTACGGCGGTTCGTTGGCATAAGTTATTTGTTCTGTTAACAGGACTACTGGTGATGACAGCTTGTACGGGTTCTCGTCCGTTTAATCTTGGTGTCGAAAACGGTCGGCTAGCCGCCTGCCCGGCTAGTCCGAACTGTGTATCCAGCGACGCGGCTGCCGATGCCAGCCATTTCATTGAACCCTATCGATTACAAGTAGAACCCGCCGAGGTTTGGTTGCAACTGACTTCCATCGTGAAAGCAATGCCACGTACCAGCATGATTTTCGTGAACGACGATTACTTACATGCCGAGAGCAAAAGTCTGATTTTCCGTTTCGTCGATGATTTGGAATTTCATTTACGCCCGGCTGAATTCCAGATCGCGGTTCGTTCAGCATCGCGTTTAGGATACTCTGATTTAGGCGCTAACCGACGACGGGTGGAACAGGTGCGAGAAACCTTGCAGGCGCAGGGCTTAATCAAATGACGGTTTATTTCTTCGGAGATCTAGTATGTTATTTCGCAACTGGCGTCTATTAGTCTGCAGCGCCACGCTGACCCTAGCGATGATGGGTTGTGCCCATTATTCGCCTGAGGAACAAGCACGCTTCAAAGACATCCGTTGTCAGTGGGTCATCTGGAGCTCCGATATGCCAGGACTCGAAGACTGCGAATACCTGTTGCAACGACCCTAGCCATTCGCCAACACGCGTGCATATCCCTATTGCGTTAATTCCAAATTCGTTATTGATCTTGACTTGTTTGTGCTGGTTGCTAGTGGTCGGCGTGGCGCTACGGCACATTAATCCCAAGACTTTGCCCACAGGCTTTAGCCATGTCTTTCTCGGTGCCGTGGTCGCTTTGTTACTGCTATGGCGCTTCGATGTCAGCGTTACACCCGGCTTGGGCTATCACTTTCTCGGTGTTACCGTATTCACACTCATGGCCGGCTGGCCGCTCGGTATTATCGGCGTCAGCCTAGCAACTTTGGGGGTTGTGCTTAGCCAGCAGACCGAGATCAGTGCGTGGCCGCTTAACAGTATGCTATTTGGTGTAGTACCGGTATTAGTGAGCTATACCGTTTATCGACTGGTTTCCCGCCACTTGCCCCGCCATATCTTTATCTACATTTTTTTATGTGCGTTCTTCGGTTCCATGCTGGCGGCAAGCGTGAGTGTCTTCGCCGGTATTAGCTATTTGGTATTGAGTGGTGCTTATTCGATGGCCTATATCAGCGAAACATATTTGCCGTTTCTGCCGCTGTACCTATTGCCCGAAGGGTTGCTGAACGGATTCATGACGACAGTTTTCATTGCGTTACGCCCGGCCTGGCTAAGCACCTTTGATGAGCTGACACCGCGTGGTTAGGGGAGTGAGCAGCAGGGATCACTTGGTGTCTGCAGCGGGCTGGGCAACAGCTGTTTGATCGCTGGCCTGCCGTTCTTCTTCGCCAAGCCACACCAGGAACAACGTGTAGCCGAGCACCAGGATGATCGAGCCGACAAACAGACCAAGGATCCCCATTGATAAGAACCCACCGATCGCCCCGGCAAAGATCACGATCATCGGCACATCAACCCCGCGTCCCAGGAGTATGGGTTTCAAGATATTATCGAGCACCCCGACAAAAACACACCAAATCAGGAATACCATCGCAACTAACGTGGTGGCGGTTGTGAAGACATAAACCACCACAGGGATCAGCACTAATGCCGGCCCAACCTGGATCACCGCAAGCAGCAAACACAACAAGGCCCAAAGACCCGCGCCAGGGACACCGGCGGCTAGGAAACCGAGTCCGGCCAACAGCGATTGGATGATCGCCACCCCCAAAATACCCCGACTAACACTGCGTACCGTGACTTCTGCTAAATCGGCGAAGTGCACGCCTCGCTCACCCGCAAGCCGTCGCGCAATTGCCCGCGCAGCATAATGACAACTGTTGGAATTAGCCAGCAATACTCCGGCGATCACAATCGCTGCAATGAATAACAGAATTTCCAAGCCAGCTCCGGCTCCTATCGACAACAGCTGGGAGCTAAACTTTCTAAGATGCGGCGCTATCTGTTGCAAAGCGGCTTCAAGATTGCTGGAAGCCAGTGCCCAAAACTGATAAAGCCAGTCGCCGATAAATGGCCAAGTGGCCACATTCTGTGGCGGTGGCGGAATTTTGAGTGTCCCATCGTTTAGCCCCTTCGCTAACCATTGCGCGCCATCTACTAGGGTGTCGGTGAGCATCACGGCTGGAACAATCAGTATGATCAGCATCAGCACTGTGAAAAGCATCGCTGCTAATCCCTCGCGTTCACCCAACACAGTGCGCAACCGGCGGTAACCCGGAAAAGCTGCGGTAGCGATGATCATTCCCCAGATGATCGGGATGATAAATGGTCTTACGATTTCGAAGCACCAAGCCGCTAAGGCGACAATAATCCCGATACGGATAGTTGCTTCCACGGCCCGATTCAAAAACAGCGCATCGGCATTTACAGACTCATTCGAGGAATTACTCATGGATAGCTATTCTCCAGATAAGGCGCTAAGCACCAATAAGTGTGCTCATTTCAAACTAAACACAATGGCTATCGCAAGCTAAACTAAAGATCATGCCCAATTTCGACCACTCCGTCGTTCCCACTCAGGCGGAATCCCGGCACACTAAACTGAACTAATTTGAGAGGGGAACCCCTATGGTTTTCCGCTTTATGCAATCCTTATTTGTAGAACCTGCTGCGTCAATCGGTAAGTATGATGAGGCACTGATACAAGCAGCAATTGAACGTGTCGTGGATGGCACTGATCCCCGCTTACGCGCGGTGGGCAATTATCAAAGAAAACTGCGCGATGCCGTGGAATATGCCGTTGACTATGTCGATACGCTGGTCGATAGCTTACCATCCGCCTTGGATGTCGACACCCGCCGCTTCACAGCTGATCCACGGCTGAGAGCTTTTTTCGTATCCGCCGATCATGTGCGGGAAACGTTAGGCTATAGCCGCAGCATCAGAGCACACATTCAGAAACATCCGCAACCTCGACCCGCCGTCGTGTATGCCACATTGGGCATGGAGCGGATTGAAAAGACTGTGCTCGGTATGGAGCTTCAAGGCGAGGTTATTAAGCGTGATGTGCCAAGGGTCGCAGTTAATTTCAGCGGTCATCGAATTGTATTCCCCTCGCATAGCGAGAAGGCAGCTCGTTGGGAGCTGAAAAAACGTGCGTTCGATCATTTGATTGAGACCGTACTACAACGGTTGGTGTCTATCCGCGCCAGACGGCAACAACTAGAGCGACAGCTAACTCTGTATCAAAAAAAGGCGAAAACTTTTCAGGCCGGTAATCCAGGCTTGCAAGCATTGCTGAATCCCTCTTCCCAGGAGCCAACAGATTGGGCCGGTTTAGAACAACAGATGCGGGAAATCGAGGCGGAGCTGATCAGCATCCGCACCGATTTTAAAACCATTGAGCACTATCTGGCCGAAATCGCTAAGGGGCTGCAAGAAGCCGAACAGCATTTGCAAGTAGAGCACCTGTCCTTGAATCTGGACCACATGAACTATAAAGCAACACCCGGCTCGAAATATCCCACCAACAAGTTGGGATTAGAAGAAGCTCTGCTGGGAAACAAGCGTCGCCTAGTGATTCAGTTAATCCGTTTTCCAAGCGACGCTTTACCTCCGCCGGCGAATCTGTTCGAGACAGCCGGTCGCTATCTGTTCTGATATGCATCACCTTGTTGCGGTTGACGGCGTTCTCCATGCCCTGCTCTAGCCCACTTCATAACAATTAATGATAATAATTATCAAATTTAACAATTAATGATAATTATTATCAAATGCTATACTGCCCAGCTTATCCGTCCCATAAAACCCTTCGGAAAGAGGATATTGAGTATGCTGCCCTTTTTGAACGAGCAGAATTTACGCTGGAAGCAGAAGGCCCGCGAGATCGCCGAGAAGGTCGTGCGGCCCCTGGCGCGCAAGTACGACGAGCTCCAGGAGTACCCCTGGGAAATCAAGGAGGCCATGGCCGAAGCTGGTCTCCTCGGCGTCTGGATCCCCGAGGAGTACGGGGGTGCCGGTGCCGGCGTCCTCGACCTCTGCCTCTGCGTGGAGGAGCTCAGCCGCGCCTGCGGCGGCGTCGGCGTGGCCTACGCGGTCAACGCCTTGGGCAGTTTCCCCATCTTACTTGGCGGCACCGAGGAGCAGAAACAGAAGTACCTGCCGTCCGTGGCCTCCGGCGAGAGGCTCATCGCCTTCGGCCTCAGCGAGAAGTACGCGGGCAGCGACGCCGCCTCTCTGCGGACCCGGGCCGAGGCCACCTCAAGCGGATGGGTCATCAACGGCGAGAAGAAGTGGACCACCAACGGCGGTGTCGCTGACCTCTACACGGTCTTCGCCGTCACCAATCCGGAGAGCCAGCGCGACCGCGTCAGCGCCCTCATCGTCGAGAAGGGCGATCCCGGCTTCTCCATCACGAAGATTGAGGACAAGATGGGCATCCGCGCCGTGCCCGTGGTTGAGCTGGACTTCGAGAACTGCGAGATTCCAGAGAACCGGCTGCTGGGCGGTCGCACCGGCCAAGGCTTCAAGCACGCCATGATGACCCTGGACCACGCGCGGCCGGGGGTCGCCGCCCAAGGGCTCGGGCTGGCGCAGGGCGCACTGGAGTACGCTGCCTTCTACGCGAACCGCCGCAAGCAGTTCGGCAATTCCATCGGCTCCTTGCAGATGGTCCAGGCCATGCTGGCCGACATGTCTTCCCAAGTGCAGGCCGCCCGCTACCTCATCTACGCTGCGGGCAAGAACATCGACGACGGCGCCTCGAACATCAGCAAGCTGGCGGCCGAGGCCAAGCTCTTCGCCACGGATACGGCCATGAAGGTCACCACCGATGCTGTCCAGATTTTCGGCGGCTACGGTTACATGCGGGACTACCCCATCGAGAAGTACATGCGCGATGCCAAGATCACCCAGATCTACGAGGGCGCCAACCAGGTGCAGCGCGTGGTCATCGCCCGCGCGGTTCTCAAGGAGGCGCAGGAACTCGCCTACTTGGCCGAGTACCTGCCGCTGGAAGTCCAAAAGAACGTCGACTTGGCCGAGGTGACCTGATTATTGCGCTGAGAAAGCTAAATGGCCTGACCAGGGCGGCGATGATCGTCGCCTTGGTCCCCGCGCCACGTTCGCACCGTGCCACCGCAACTATGGCCTCTTGGCGCCGAATGCCAGGTTGTGTCCCGCCGTAACCGCTCTGATAAACGATGCCGACTAATTCCTCGTTCTTTCAAGAAGACTGATAACCGGGAGTCGTCGAAGGAGGAGAGTTCATCAAGTACTCTCATCGTTGCCATCTCACATAAGATAAGCTTATGGGTCTACATCCTGCTCCGTGACAGCAAATCAACGGCGCATTATAGTTGACGCCAATACTTTGCCACGTTCAGATTCCAAATCGATGATTCGCTGCATCTTGTTCGACGTTGACGGCACGTTAATTGATACTTGGCGCCTTTATATTGAGGCTTATATTAGAACTTTCGAACCGCAGCTCGGGCGGCGGGTGACGCTCCCGGAGCTGATCAATATGCGCCCAACTTCTGAGATCAGAATGTTGCACAGATTATTGGGTGCCCAAGCTCCGGAAACACATCAACGCTTTTTACATCATTATCGCTCCCTACACCCCAACCTCTTTGGCGGTGTTTATGCCGGTATTGAAGCAATGCTGGCAACCCTTAGACAGCAACGCATCGGTTTGGGTATTGTCACCGGCAAGAGTCGGGGTGCTTGGGAAATCACCCAGCAAGCGGTTGATCTCGGCGGCTTCGATGTTGCCGTTTACGATGACGATGTGCAGGAAGAGAAGCCGGCGCCTGAGGGAATACTCCTTGCCCTCAAGCGCCTTGAACTGACTGCTGATGAAGTGGTGTATATCGGGGATTCGTCTAAGGATGCGCTAGCGGCATCGGCTGCAGGAGTCCGATTTGGCGCGGCTTTGTGGCCTAAGGGGGAAGAAGGCACCGACTTTTTGCATGAGGTGCGGCAAATCGGCGTATGGGCTGAGTTATCCGAGCCGGAAGCATTGATAAACCATCTCCACACCGCTTGACTCGCGCACCCAATCACTGACCTTAGTAGTATAAGAATCAGTGGGTAGAAAATTATTGCTGAACCAGCTAGAGTCGGTTCGGTCCCAGACCAGCGTTCTATAGATTCCTAAACCTTCCCTGGAAACCATGGCCAGATTACAACTCGATTTACCGGAGAGTTTCGCCTTTGCGACCGAAATTCCGTTGCGAGTGACGGATATGAACTACGCCGGTCATTTGGGTAATGACACCTTGGTATCTCTGCTACAAGAAGCGCGTTCCCGATTCATGGCTAGTCGCGGATTAGATCCAGCGGGAATGGATGTCTTCGGTGCGGGCCTAGTCATTGGCGATTCGGCTGTCATCTATAAATCCGAGGCATTTTACGGCGAGACGTTGATCTTCGAGGCAACCGCTGCCGACTTTAACCCCTACGGCTGTGATTTTGTCTATCGGATTAGTGAAAAGACCAGCCAACGCGAAGTGGCGCGCGCTAAGACCGGGTTGGTATTTTTCGATTATCAAGCACGCCGAGTCTGTCACGTACCCAGTGAGTTCCGCACCTTGTTCGAACCGAGCGCAGTCGTTGTCTGAACCGATGAGTACTTGGCTGGTGTTATTATCGCTGCTGGGTCTATTGCTGTGGTTCTGGCAAAGCAGTCTGCGGGCCCGGGAGCGGGCCAGGATGGCCAGTGCGCAGGCTTGCCGACAAAGCGAAGTGCAACTATTAGACGATACCGTAGCGCTGGACAGTCTTTGGCCACGGCGCGATGACAGCGGCCGCTTGTCGCTGGAACGGATCTATCTGTTCGAATTCACCGATACCGGGGCTACCCGGCGTACTGGCCGGCTGATTATGTTAGGCGAACGGGTGGAAGTAGTGCAGATGGAAGGCGGCGATCTCATTATTCCATAGCAGAGTCATCACCTGCACAGCCCCAGCTTTAACGCTAGCGATCCATCCCCTAACGAGAGTACCCGAGCTATGCAATCAATACGATCCCTCACCCAAGTCAGCATTTGCCTAAGCTTGTTATTGTGCGCTCTACCTGCCCTGGCTGAGCGGATTTATGATAACGGCATGTATTTCGATACCCAGGATATGCGCTGGCATGATAACTACGGCGTCTGTAACACCTGTACCCCGGATAACGGGTTCCCCATTCCTATAGAACGGCTCACGCCGAATCGCCGGGGTTTTTATTTTTCCGGTGGCACGATGCAGTGGTATGACAGCCGGGGCGTATGCCGCACCTGTAACCCGGATAACGGGTTTTGGATTCCTGAGACGTATCAACATACCCGGGAATATCGGCGTGAAAGAGAGCAATACAGCTACCTGCTTGAGCAACCAAGCCGACCAGGGGGAGAAAGTGAACGCACTTTTACTTGTTCCAGCAAGAAGTTCCGCCGTACCCGCTGCGAGGCGCAAGGCCAGGTGCGATTGGTCCTACAGCTATCTAATTCACCTTGTGCAGAAGGCCAGACTTGGGGCTATGAACCGGGTGGTATCTGGGTTGATCAGGGATGTAGTGCCAAATTTGCCGTTGTTGATACCGAAACCAATAGGCCTCCAGGAAACGATGGCAGCGATCAAGCAACCGGCAATGTAGCGTTGTGCCAAAAAATGGTGCGCTGGGAAGCCGGCAAAGAGTTCGGCAACAACACGAAAATCCAGTTTCACTCCGGCCAAGCTTACGGTATCTCCAGACGCGAAGAAGGCGTCAAAGGAGAAGCCACGGTGAGCGCCGGTCGCGAACGCAATCGAATTGATTACCAGTGCGTCATCGACCTACGCCAGGGCAAAGTGACCCAGGTGAACTACCAAGCTGTTGGCCAGTCTGGGTCGGTTGATATTGAGGTAATCGCGCCATGCCAATCGGCGGTAGTGGATAGAATCAGTCAGGATTTAGGGTATACCGCTCAGATTGCTTTTGATGCTGCCGACATATCCAGGGTTTCTAACAACCGTCAAACCGTGAGGGGACCAGCCCGCGTCCGCACCCGGTCCGACTGGCGAAACATCACTTACAGTTGCACGCTGAATACGCGCCGGAATCGGGTTACAGAAGTGTATTACGATTATCGCTGAATCGCTAAACATCACAATTTAAACGGTATTTATCGGCAGGGATTCAGGTAGAATGCCGGGCTAATCACGCAAAACACCGCCATCGTAGCGATCCCCTTTAGGAGTGCAGTCATGACAGAAATTTCCCAGTTACAGGTAGAAACGGCTATTAAGGAATATATCGACCCCTACATGGAAAAAGACCTCGTCTCTACCAAGTCGGTTAAAACCATCGACATCTCGGGTGATGCGGTGGCAGTTACTGTGGAACTGGGTTTTCCAGCCGCCGGTTATCGGGATGCCCTAGCTGCAGAGTTGAAAAGTCGCATTGCCGCACTCGCCGGCGTCGGCAACGTGACCGTCAAGGTTAGCGATAAAATCACTACCCATGAAGTGCAAAAGGGCCTGAAACCTCTACCTAACGTCAAGAACATCATTGCTGTTGCTTCCGGCAAAGGCGGGGTGGGCAAATCGACGACCGCCGTCAATCTCGCCCTCGCTTTGCAAACCGAGGGCGCTACTGTGGGTGTTTTGGACGCAGACATTTATGGTCCCAGCCAACCACGCATGTTAGGTGCACAGCAACGACCCGATTCCAAAGACGGTAAATCGTTGGAACCGGTGCAAAGTCATGGCCTACAGTCCATGTCTATCGGCTATTTGATCGAAGAAGAAACCCCGATGATCTGGCGTGGCCCCATGGTGACCCAGGCGTTGGAACAGATGCTCAATGAAACCCATTGGCGGGAGCTGGATTATTTGGTGATCGATTTGCCGCCCGGTACCGGTGACACGCAATTAACCCTTTCGCAAAAAATACCGGTTAGCGGTGCCATCATCGTTACCACACCGCAGGACATCGCGTTGTTGGATGCCCGTAAGGGTTTAAAGATGTTCGAGAAGGTATCAGTGCCGGTGTTAGGGGTAGTGGAAAATATGAGCACGCATATTTGCAGTCAGTGCGGTCATGAGGAACATATCTTCGGTGAAGGGGGCGGTCAACGCATGGCAGCACAGCATAACGTGCAGTTCCTCGGTGCGCTGCCGCTGGATATCCGGATCCGCGAGGAAGCCGACAACGGCACGCCGACCGTAGTGGCAGATCCAGATGGCCCCATCTCGCTAATCTATCGGGAAATCGCTCGTAAGGCTGCCGCTAAATTAGCTTTGCAAGCTAAGAGTTACAGTCAGAAATTCCCCAATATTGTGATTCAGAATACTTAATTGCGGCGGGCTGACTATGCGGTTGTGTGACCGAGATATAGAAAGTTGTCTGGAATCAGGCCAAATCCGCATTGAGCCTCAGCCTGCAGCTACGGCGATTAACGGGGTCAGCGTCGATCTCCGACTAGGCAATCGATTTCGGGTGTTTAATGATCACGCTGCCCCCTACATCGATCTCAGCGGTCCTACGGAAGAGGTCAACCACGCCATTGATCGGATCATGAGCAAGGAAATCAAAATCGCTGCCAAAGATGCATTTTTCCTGCATCCCGGCGAATTGGCTTTGGCGGTTACTGCCGAATCGGTCACCTTGTCAGACGATCTGGTCGGCTGGTTAGACGGGCGATCTAGCCTTGCTCGGTTGGGTTTGATGGTCCATGTCACGGCGCACCGTATCGATCCCGGCTGGAGTGGGGCAATTGTGCTGGAGTGCTTTAACAGCGGCAAATTACCGCTGGCCTTGCGGCCTGGAATGACCATTTGTGCGATTAACTTCGAGACCTTGTCTAGCCCTGCCGCTCGGCCCTATAACAAGCGCACTGGGGCCAAATATCGCGGCCAGAGTGGGCCACAGCCTAGCCGGATCGGAGCCGATGATTCGCAGACCAAGCGCTAATCTATTCCATAGTAGATCATGAATTATTGGCTGCTTAAATCCGAACCCAGCGTTTTCAGCATTGATGATTTAGCTGCCGCACCCAAGCAAACGACCTTTTGGGAAGGGGTGCGTAATTATCAAGCGCGCAATCTACTCCGCGATCGGTTTCAAGCTGGCGATCACGCCTTTTTTTATCACTCCAATACCAAAATACCGGGCATCGCCGGCGTTGTTCAAGTGCTGGGGGCCGGCTACCCTGACCCCACTGCTGTTGATCCCGGCAGTCCCTATTTCGATGCTGCCAGCGATTCGGCCAATCCCCGTTGGTATGGTGTCGATGTAAAACTGATCCGCAAACTGGACCGTTTTATTTCACTCACTGAATTGAAAGAACCGCGCGATGCACTCGCTGATCTAATCTTGCTACGGCGCGGTAATCGGTTGTCCGTTATGCCGATTACCACCGAACAGTGGAACTGTATTCTGGGCTTGGAGTGATGCACAAGACGCGCGACTTTGCTCAGCTGTCCGCGCCTTGTCTACCCAGAAAAACCCGGTAGGCGGGATTATCGGATTCAAGCCGATACGCATACCCCAGTTCATCCAGATAGCTCTGAAAACGGGCACGTTCCGACTCTGGCACTTGCACACCGGTTAACACTCTGCCGTAGTCAGAGCCGTGGTTGCGGTAATGAAATAAACTGATATTCCACCCTTGCGCCATGCCGGTGAGGAATTTCAGCAGTGCGCCGGGCCGTTCGGGAAATTCGAAACGGTATAGGATCTCATCGCGAATTTCGGGGGCATGGCCGCCCACCATGTACCGCACATGAAGCTTAGCCATCTCATTATCGCTCATGTCCAGCACTTGGTAGCCCTGCTCCCTAAGAGTGGCTAACAGATGATCTTTCTCGGTACGCCCCCCAGACAATCCAAGACCTGCAAACACCCAAGCCTGGGTTGGATCAGCATAGCGGTAGTTAAATTCAGTGATATTGCGTTTACCGATGGTTTGACAGAACTGTTTAAAACTACCCGGCCGTTCTGGAACCGCAACCGCCAGCAGCGCTTCTTGTTGTTCGCCAAGCTCGGCCCGTTCAGCGACATGGCGTAGGCGATCGAAATTGATATTGGCGCCGCAATTGATGGCGACTAAATTAGCATCGCTGGTCCCATTTCGAGCGACGTATTTCTTTAACCCGGCAGTACCGAGTGCGCCGGCTGGTTCGGCAATCGAGCGGGTGTCATCGAAAATATCCTTGATGGCTGCACAAATTTCGTCGGTGGAGACCAGAATCACTTCATCGACCAATTCCTTGGCGAGCCGGAAAGTTTCTTCCCCCGCTTGGCGGACCGCTACCCCATCGGCAAAGATACCGACCTGATCCAACGTGACCCGTTCGTTCTGCCGTAACGCCTCGTACATTGAAGCCGCATCTTCCGGTTCCACCCCGATGATCTTAATGTCAGGTCGCAGAAACTTGGTGTAGACAGCGACACCGGACAACAGACCGCCGCCACCGATGGCGATAAAAATAGCCTCAATAGGATCGGGGTGCTGACGTAATATTTCCATACCGACGGTTCCTTGGCCAGCGATGACATCCGGATCGTCATAGGGGTGAATAAACGTCAGTCCTTGTTCTTCTTCCAACTGTTTAGCGCATTGATAGGCTTCATCATAGGTATCACCATGCAGGATTATTTCACCGCCCAGATTCCTGACTGCTTCGACTTTGATTGCCGGCGTGGTACCAGGCATCACGATAACCGCTCGTATTCCCAAGCGACCGGCCGACAGCGCAACGCCTTGCGCATGGTTCCCTGCTGAGGAACAAATAACGCCTTTTTCCAGTACCGTGCGCGGTAATTGCGACATTTTGTTGTAGGCGCCACGCAGTTTAAAGGAGAATACCGGCTGCAAATCTTCGCGTTTCAGCAACACGCGGTTGCCTAGTCGTCGCGATAGACGGGGCAGCGGATCCAACGGACTTTCGACAGCAACGTCATAGACGCGGGCAGTGAGGATTTTCTTGATATAGCGATGCATAACCTTGTTCCAGCCATTGCCGATGCGGTGCAGTTTAACCGTGACCGGCGCAGTCTTAATATCTATTGAGAAGGAAAGCGTTGATGACTCACGATGACATGAAAAAACAGGCTGCGGAAGCGGCTTTACAGTTTATTGAAGACGATGCCGTAGTCGGTGTTGGCACAGGGTCTACCGTCAATCATTTCATTGATGCCTTAGCCCGCATTAAAGGGAGAATTGATGGCGCGGTCTCTAGTTCCGAAGCGTCTACTCAGCGACTTAAGAGCCACGGTATTCGGGTGCTGGATTTGAATGTAGCCGGACCCTTACCCGTATACGTGGATGGTGCTGATGAGGCCAATCGTCTTCTGCAGTTAATCAAAGGTGGTGGCGGTGCGTTGACACGCGAAAAAATTGTCGCTGCAGCCAGCGAAAAATTCATCTGCGTCGCCGACCAATCCAAGTTAGTCGATGTGCTGGGGTCTTTCCCATTGCCCGTTGAAGTGATCCCTATGGCCCGCAGTCATGTCGGTCGGGAATTATTGCGCCGTGGTGGGCAACCGGTATTACGAGAAAATTTCATCACCGACAATGGCAATTTAATTTTGGATGTGCACAACTTAACCATCCTTGAGCCCATTCAGTTGGAGACGGAGTTGAATAGCATCGCCGGAATTGTCACGGTCGGACTGTTCGCCCACCGCCCGGCAGACGTGTTATTGCTGGGTAGTCCAGATGGCACCAAAGAGTTGCGTGCTAAGCGCGTTACACAATAAAAAACGGGCGCCCGGGGGCGCCCGTAACAGGCTTCGTTCAGGCTTCTTGGTTAGGCCTGATTAGAAGTCGTGACGTACACCGATGGAGACAGCATTGCTGTCAGTGCCACCCTGGTTCTCGTCATCATTACCGATGTATTCAACCCACAACCGGGTACGCTTACTCAGATTGTGCTGATAGCCGACTTCATAAAAGTTAATGTTGTCGTACTCAAGCGGGCCGGTGTCGTTGATGTCTGCATAGGCCCAGGTTGCCCGGATGATGTTGTTACCGAAGGTATAGGAACCTTGCAGGGTATAGGTATCAATATCGGTCTGAGTTTCAATCGCGATCACATTATTGACATCATCAATCACAGTGATGACCGCTTCCTGATCAGGACTGTAACGCTGCCAGCCGAAGCCAACACCCCATTGCGGAGCAGCATAACCTAAGGCGATGGAGTACTCATCGTCTTTGGAAACCTCGTCACTAATCCAAGCACCACCGACGAAGAACCCGGCATTGGTGTACTTAGCGCCTAGTTCCCATACGTCTACCGAGCTTTTACCGGCTTCGCCGTCCATGACCAACATCAGTTGGCCACTGAAACCGCTCCAATTGGGCGTAGTGTAGACCAGGGAGTCGGCGCGACGAAATTCAGCAATACCACCCTTGGTATCGACAGAAATGGCCTCCAGATCGCCATCGTTATCAAAGTCATCAACGAAGGCCTGGTTAAAGGTTCCCCGTTCGTAATAAGCGAAGGTACGACCACTATTGAACTGGTCGAAGTAGCCGATTGAATTATTGTAGAATGGCGACCACTGCGTACCTAAAGTAATGGCACCCCAGCTATCCCCTTTCAAACCCACCCAGCGTGGCCGGTTGGAGTTAAAGTAGCTACCGCCTCCGGTAATATTGACACCGAATTCATATTGGTAAATGGCACTTAGCCCATTACCTAAATCTTCGGAACCCTTAACCCCTAAGCGCGAGGAATTATTGACGACTTCCCAGAAGTCATCATCCCCACCGAATGAGTCGACAAAGTCTCCAAGACTGTCGTCAAAATCAGCATCTGGATCGACCCAATCTACAGACACACGGGCGGAACCATACAAAGTGGTTTCAGCGGAAACCGGCCCAGCGGTAACAGCCATTGCGGCTGCGATAGCCAGCGCGATAGCAGACTTCTTCATAATGTAACTCCTAGGTTTATGTTGTGAGCGTACAACAAAGCGACCTTCAAACTTCGTTGCTTAATTTATACACATTGTGAAGCACAAAAGCAACTCTTTTTTTCAAAAAAAACACAAATCTGAAAATCCGTTGCATAAGAGCAACATTTATCTGTTTGAGTGTCCTTAGCCCGCGCCAGTTGAAAATGCATCATTTTTATTTATCTTTTGCCAAGGACTTCATTACTTTAGTTGGTTGTTAGCTTGCACTGAACTGGCCCACTATGCAACCTGTAATGAGTGCTAAGAGGTCAGTGGTTTACTTAGCAGCCCCCGTTGTTATGTGCAACAAATACCACAGGAGGGAGGCCTGACGGCGCGGGGAGAGCGCAACATTTGCGATAAAACAAAAGCTAATAGGGCCAATGGGTGTATTTTTTCAGCACGCTATAAACACACCAATCGGCTTGCAAGCCGATCGGTGCCGTATAAAGCTTGGAGACAGATGTTACTGAGCGTGCGTCGGTATTGTCGTTCTGTAGCTGACGAACCGGATTAATCGAGAATTTAATCGATTAACTGAGGCCTATTGGGCCAAGAAGAAGAGTGTTTTGAATGGAGGGTGCTATAGATTCGTGCTGTGAGATAGACGCGGCTCAATCCATAAGCCGGTGTTTTGATTGGCTGGGGGACCAGGATTCGAACCTGGGTTGACGGAGTCAGAGTCCGTAGTCCTGCCGCTAGACGATCCCCCAGACGATTAACGCTTGGAGTATTGAGTCGCGCGACGTGCTTTGCGCAGCCCGACTTTTTTGCGTTCGACTTCGCGGGCATCGCGAGTGACAAAGCCGGCTTTGCGCAGTGGGGACCGTAAACTTTCATCATATTGCATCAGCGCGCGGGTGATGCCGTGGCGGATAGCGCCAGCCTGCCCACTCATACCACCGCCGCTGACAGTAATATGCAAATCAAACTTATCCAACATTTCAACGACTTGCAAAGCCTGGCGAGTAATCATACGCGAGGTTTCACGGCCGAAATACCTATCCAAAGACAACCCATTGACATTGATTTGACCCGTACCGCCTGGGCGTAAAAACACTCGTGCAGCGGCAGTTTTACGCCGGCCGGTGCCATAATACTGTTGATTTTCTGCCATTTTATATTGACCTAACGCAAATCAGCTGATGTCACAATTCTAAGGATTGCGGTTGCTGAGCACTGTGTTTATGACGAGGGCCCGCAAACACTTTGAGCTTGCGGAACATGGCCCGACCCAGAGGATTTTTCGGCAACATCCCCTTCACTGCATGCTCAATGACCCGTTCAGGCTTTTTCCGCAATAGCTTATCTAAGGTGATGGATTTAATACCGCCGATGTAACCGGTATGCCAATGATAGGTTTTATCGGTCAGTTTGTTGCCGGTGACGCTGATCTTCTCGGCATTGACCACGATAATGTAGTCGCCCGTATCAACATGCGGGGTATATTCGGGTTTGTGTTTTCCCCGTAAGCGACGAGCGATCTCGCTGGCCAAGCGGCCCAGGACTTTATCAGTGGCATCTATCACATACCAGTCGCGCACCACTTCTGCCGGCTTGGCACTATATGTTTTCATGGATACTCACACCAAAATTCGTACTTAAGAAAGAATCGGAAATGATACGCAAGCCCATCAGGCTTGACAACCGGGTCATGCAACTTTTTGATTCTATAAACGCAATCTCTGCCATTTTCCGGGTAAAATAGAGCGATGATATTCTTTCCGATAACGGATGCAGGCTCATGATGAATCGCCCATACACGCCCATCGACCAAGCGCTCATGCACTTCGATCAAGCCCTGTGCACCCTGTTCGGTCGCCCGCCAACTACCGGTCGCGACAATCCCGCCGATACAGCAACCGAAGATCACTTAACAGCCAGCGAACGCCAGCAGTCTGCTCGACTCATGCGGGTCAATCATACCGGAGAGGTGTGCGCTCAAGCACTTTATCAGGGCCAAGCCGCAACCGCCCAGCAAGATCAAGTAAAGCAGCAATTGCTCCAGGCAGCGGCTGAAGAAAACGATCATTTGGACTGGTGCGAAACCCGCTTGCGCGAATTGAATAGCCATACCAGCATACTAAACCCCTTATTCTATGCTGGCTCGTTCATGATCGGAGCGCTCAATGGCCGGATAGGAGACCGCTGGAATTTAGGCTTTCTCGCAGAAACCGAACATCAGGTCGTGCGGCACTTGGATGAGCATATGCAACGGTTACCGAAGCATGATGAGAAAAGCCAAACAATCCTTAAGACCATGAAAGCCGACGAAGACCGCCACGCCACCACCGCATTGGATGCTGGCGGAATCCCGTTGCCGCTGCCTATTCGTTTGCTGATGCGCACTGCTGCCAAAGTCATGACTCGTACAACTTACTGGATTTGACGCGCCAACCCGCGTTATATCGCCAACCCCTGGCGCAAATTCCTGCCGTAGAAAATCTCGGCCATCTCCCGCCGTAAGCGATTTTCAATTTCAGTCTGCTCACGCGGGGGAATATCCATTTTGTCCACACTGAAAAGATAGTTATTAAGGTCAAAGTCCTTCAGCAACATCTTGGTGTGAAACACATTTTCCTGGTACACATTCACATCAATCATTTGATACCGTTCTTTGGTGTCCTTGGCGATATAGTTTTGAATCGAATTGATCTGATGATCCATGAAATGTTTTTTGCCATCCACATCGCGGGTAAATCCTCGCACCCGGTAATCGACATAAACAATATCGGATTCGAAACTGTGAATCAGATAATTCAATGCCTTGAGCGGTGAAATGCGGCCACAGGTCGACACATCGATATCAGCCCGAAACGTACTGATTCCGTTGTCCGGGTGGCTTTCCGGGTAGGTGTGCACGGTAATATGGCTTTTATCCAAATGGGCAACAACCGCTTCCCCATCCAACGGTCCTGGCTCAGGCGACTCACCATCATACAAGCGCCCGGTACAAATCGGTTCCTCGGCAATCAGCATAGTTACGCTGGCGCCTTTAGGATCGTAGTCCTGGCGGGCGACATTTAGGATATTAGCGCCAATAATTTGGGAGACATGGGTTAGGATTTCCGTCAATCGCTCAGCGTTATAGACATTATCAATGTACTCAAGATAACGCCCCTGTTGCTCGTTAGTGACGGCATAGCAAATGTCGTAAATATTAAAACTGAGCGACTTAGTTAGATTATTAAACCCGTGCAACCGCAACCTGGGGAGTGGTTTTGGTTTCATCATGCCTATCCCCCGCAGCCGAAAAACCCATGAGTAATTGCGAAAAACTGTTAATTATAGCAACCACAGTAGCGGTGTATAGCAGATATTCCGATTATTCGTTGCGTAGCTCGTAAGTGTGAGTCATTTGCGCGGTTTTACTCAACATAATCGACACAGAACAATACTTCTCCGCGGACAGATTGACTGCACGTTTAACATGCTGCTCACTCAAGTCGGTCCCGCTTACAATAAAATGCACATGAATGCGGGTATACACCTTAGGTTCGCTATCGGCTCGCTCGGCATCAATCTCTACCACGCAATCGCTCACGGCCTGGCGGGCCTTATGGAGGATATTAAGCACGTCGATAGCAGTGCATCCGCCTAATCCCAACAACACCATTTCCATGGGCCGAGTACCGAGGTTGTGCCCGCCCAGTTCGGGTGGGCCATCCATCACCACGGCGTGACCACTGGCCGCCTCACCGATAAAGGTCATATCCTCTACCCATCTGACGCGTGCTTTCATAAATCTTCCCCTTGGTAGTTATAGATACGGTCCGAAC
>JAZBPA010000396.1:0-3297 GCA_036351435.1 Candidatus Competibacteraceae bacterium | reverse complement strand
GGCATTCTCGCTAGTTTTGGCGAAATCACCGCAGCCCTCTATCTGGTGCAATCGCTTGATCTGGATAAAGAGCCTTCGTGTAACAGTATGACCTTTGACTATCTACGTCCCGCGTTCGCTGGGAGCATTCGTGCCGAGCCTCGCCTTATCCGTGCTGGCAGACGTTTTATCGTTGTTTCTGTCGATATCTATCTGGACAAGAAACTCGTCTCAATCGGACGCTTTATCTACACCCGTTAATAAATATTAGGAGTTTATTGTGATCATATCACAGACATTACGCCGTGCCGTGCAACAACACCCCAATGGTACTGCGACGATCTACAAAGATAGAAAGCAGTCATGGCTGGAGTTTGAAGACCGTGTTGCTAGACTTGCCGGTGGCCTTCTGTCATTGGGGATAGAAAGAGGAAACCGAATTGCGATTTTGTCTCTTAATAGTGACCGCTATCTCGAATATTTCTATGCGGTGCCCTGGGCTGGTGCCGCCCTTAATCCCGTCAATATTCGGCTTGCTCCCCCAGAAATCGCCTTCACTCTTAATGACTCCGGCTCGTCAATCTTGTTTGTGGATGACACCTTCAGTGCGATGCTACCGAAGTTGCGTCCGCTGCTTGATAGTGTCGAACATGTGGTGTTTATGGGCGACGGGGAGTTACCGGAAGGTTGTGTTAGCTACGAGGCGTTGATTGACGCGTCAAAACCTTTACGGGATCTCAGCGAAGGCGGAAAGGAGCTCGCCGGACTTTTCTATACCGGGGGTACCACCGGCCGGTCCAAAGGCGTGATGCTGAGTCATGACAACCTCGTTTTCAACGCGCTTAATGTGGTGCCGGAAATGAGTTACGGGCCTGACACTATTTATATGCATGCGGGTCCGATGTTTCATCTGGCTGATATGGCAAGCACCTTTGCAGTAACCCTGGCCGGTGGAACCCACGGGATTGTGCCACGTTTCGAAGTCGGCAGTGTGCTGGGCTTCATTGAGTGCGAGAAAGTCACACACACGCTACTCGTACCGACAATGATCAACCTTCTCGCGTCGTCCGGAAAAATAAAGGATTTCGATGTCAGCAGCGTGAAGCGCATGCTGTATGGTGCGTCGCCGATGCCAGAGGCAGTATTGATCAGTGCCATGGAGCAGATGCCGCACGCCTTGTTTGCCCAGGGTTATGGGCAGACAGAGGCTTCACCCATCATTACCGCGTTGGCCCCGGAGTTCCATTTGCCGGGAGGCGACAAGCTACGAAGTGCGGGCAGGGCTGCGCTCGGTGTCGAGGTTGCCATTCTTGACAAAAATGATGTTGAGCTACCGCGTGGTGAAGTCGGGGAGATCTGTGCCAGAGGTGGGAACGTTATGCTCGGTTACTGGGGAATGGAGCAGGCATCGGCCGAAACTCTGCGCAACGGCTGGTTGCATACCGGTGATCTCGGCTATATGGATGAAGATGGGTTTGTCTTTATCGTCGATCGTAGCAAGGACATGATCATCAGTGGCGGAGAGAATGTATTTTCAGTCGAAGTGGAAGGCGCCATTTACAGCCATCCTGCGGTGCAGGAATGTGCGGTAGTAGGGATTCCTCACGACGAATGGGGTGAAACAGTGCATGCCATCGTGGTGCTTTGCGAAGGTCATACTCTTAAGGAAGATGAGCTGTTGGTCCATTGCCGGGAGCGCATTGCGGGCTACAAGCTCCCTCGAAGCGTCGAGTTTCGAAGCGAGCCATTGCCCATAAGTGGTGCCGGTAAGATTCTCAAAAACGAACTTCGAGCTCCTTACTGGCAGCAGAAGGAGCGGGGGGTCAACTGAACCACCGTTTTCGTTAAGAACAATCACTAGCACGGAATAAACCATGAATCTTGAATTTACACAGGAAGAGTTGGATTTTCAAAAGTCCATACGCGCATGGATGCGGGAAAACGTACCTGAAGAGCTTGAGCGCGTGTCAGCACTTGGCAATATGCCAACCAAGTCGCAGCAGCAACAGTGGGAGAGGAGTTTGGGTAAACAGGGCTGGCTGGCGCTAACTTGGCCAGAACAGTACGGTGGGCCAGGCTGGACGGCGACGCAGCGCTATATCTTCGATATTGAAAGGGCGATGGCCGGAGCGCCGCCAACCAGCCCCTTCGGTGTCGCCATGGTAGGCCCAGTTATTTATACATTCGGCTCGCCGGAACAGAAGGAGAGATGGCTGCCTGGGATTACCAGCGGCGAGACTCTCTGGTGTCAGGGATATTCTGAGCCCAATGCCGGGTCGGATCTCGCGTCGCTTAAAACCCGCGCTGAACGCAAACAGGATCACTATCTGGTCAATGGACAGAAAATCTGGACCACGCAAGCGCACTGGGCAGACATGATATTCTGTCTCGTCAGAACCGATCCCGAGGCAAAGAAGCAACAGGGCATCTCTTTCCTGCTTATAGACATGAAGACACCGGGCATCGAAATTCGCCCCATTTATTCCATTGATGGGCACCATCATCTCAACGAGGTATATTTCACTGATGTCGAGGTACCTCTGGAAAACCTGGTTGGCCAGGAGGGTATGGGCTGGACCATAGCCAAGTTTCTACTGACACATGAGCGTACCACGATAGCTGGCGTGGCCGACAGCTATTATGCGCTGGCACGGATGAAGCAGGCGATTGAAGATGTACCCTATTATACCGACAAGCCATCGGCAAGGCGGCGTATGGCCGAACTCGAAGTCGAATTGATGGCGCTGGAGTATACCAACTTTAGAACCGTTGCAGCCACAGACGAGGGTAAACCCTTCGGACCGGAGTCCTCCGGGTTGAAAATCAAGGGTACGGAACTGCAGCAAAAGATGTCTCAAGCCATGGTTGAGATGGGGGGGTTGATGTCGCTTGCCTGGGATAGCCCTTCGGTAGTGGGTAACGAAAGCTTCAATAATGCTCCCCGGCGTTACAATTTTTTACGTGCTTGTACGATTTATGGCGGCTCAAATGAGATTCAAAAGAATGTGCTTGCCAAAATGCTATTGGGATTATAAGGGGCGATAGTGGAATTCAATCTTTCTGAAAACACGACAATGGTTGCGGATACAGCGAGGCGCTATCTCAAGGATCACTATGGTTTTGTTACCTATAATGAACAGTTAAACCAGGCCAGTCATTGTGATCCGGCACGATGGCAGCTAATGATGGAGCTTGGGTGGTTGGGCCTCCCGTTTCCCGAGTCCATCGGAGGTTACGGTGGCGAGTTGATTGATGTAGCGATGATCGTCCGGGAACTTGGAGCGGCCTTGTGTCTGGATCCTTATGTGGATTTGGTAG
>JAZBPA010000395.1:0-5429 GCA_036351435.1 Candidatus Competibacteraceae bacterium | reverse complement strand
GTCGGCCGCCTCTGGACGACCGACGCGCGCTGATGGGTATCATTTTTGTTTTGAAGACAGGCATTCCCTGGAACTATGCCGCTCAGAAAAGTGACCGGCTGTTTGCTCAGATAACTGCGCAACTACTTGGAAAGGAAAGAGGTTTTTTTTCAGGTAGTTTTCTGCTTGAGGCGGTGGAGTGGGCAGTGTTGGCGGTTTGCGTAAGCCGGAGTGATTGTTTCGGTCGTCCTGATGCGGAACGGTGTTTTTCCTTGATGCGCAGAAAAAAACCTCGTGTTACTTCTCGATGCTTTCGCATGGATGGTGTAACACGAGGATGTGCATGAATTCGAAATTATATCACAGTCCCTCGCTTTTTTGTCCTCGGGATCGCCGAGTTTTTCACATTTCGTGAAGACTGGCATTTCGAGGACCGGGTCAATCCGCTTGTCCGGCAATATCAGGACCGACTCGAGTCGATCTTGAGGGACCATCCGCGTCTGAACGAGTGCGTAACGCACTGCGTCCATTGTGGCATCCGTTTTCTAACCCATCCGCGCAACGCCAGACGCACCGATCTACGCTGCCCCTTCGGATGCCGAGAGCATCATCGCCGCCAGGCGTCTAACCACCGAGCTACCGCCTACTACCGCACCGAGCAAGGAAGACGGAAGAAGGAAATCCAGAACGCCAGGCGGAAGAAGGAAGGGGCCCGGCAGCAGGGGCAATCATGCTCAGGGGCGCATGAGCTCCCCGAGTCGCGGCCGCCCGAATCGTGCCGTCCGCAGCAGACGCCACGAGCGATTCCGGATGAACTGCTGACCGACCTACAACTCGTGCTCGACGCGGTGGTTCTCACTCCCGAGATCATTGTCGCTTCTCCCGTCCTGCCCTACCTGACCAGCGTCATCGGCCTGCTCGAGCGCAGATCGATCAGCCGTAGCGAGTTGGTGGTTCACCTGCTCGAACTACTGAGACAACACAGCATGGCACTTTGCCTGCGCAAGAAGTACGTTCTCCGTTTTCTGCACCAACACCCGCCTTAGGAGAAGCAATGTGCATGAAAATGTCGAACGAAACACACTGGATCTGCGGTATCAGGGCTATCGGCTGCGAGATCGCGGCCGCGAAGCGCGCCTGCTGGCCGACATCGTTTCCCGTGGTATTGAAGAACCGCTGCAAGGAGTCGATACCGGCAACGCCCGCGTCCTGCTCAACGGCTTTAAACGCTTTCGCTGTGCGCAGAAGCTGCATCTCGAATGCGTTCCGTACATTTCGCTCGGCCAAGAAGAAGCCGATGGGATCCTGCAGTTGATGCATGGGAGGCAGGAGCAGGGGCTGAATATTCTCGAACAAGCGAAATTCGTCGGAGAGTTGCTGACGGTCCATGGCATGAGTCCGGTCGATGTTGCCGAGTCCCTGGGGCGCAGCAAGGGCTGGGTCAGCATGCGGCGGGGCCTGTTGGACGAGATGAGTTCCACGATCCAGCAGGTTCTCTTCGCCGGCAAATTTCCCGTTTACTGCTACATGTACACGTTGCGCCGGTTCATGCGCATGAACGAAGTCCGCCAGCAGGACGTCGAAGCCTTCGTCCGCGCGGTGGCCGGCCGGCGGCTGAGCGTGCGGGAGATCGACCTGTTGGCCGAAGCGTTCTTTCGCGGCAGCGATTCGCTTCGGCAAGGGATCGAAGCAGGAAAGCTCGACTGGACGCTGGAGTATCTCCAAAACGTTCCCGACGACCAGCAAGGCTGTAACGCCATGGAGCGGATGCTGCTCAAAGACCTGCAAGCCGTGCAGAAGCTGATGCAGCAGTTCATGGCCAAATGCGGCCACCGCAAGCTGGCGAGCCGTGCGTTTTTTGCGCAAGCCAACCTGCTCGCAAGCAGCGTACTCACCCAACTCGGACCTTTTGAAGAAAGCATGAGGAAATTTCATGATCGATCCGGACACCTGTAAAGTAATTTGCAAGCTACACGAAGAAGGCATGCCCATCGGGCAAATCAGCCGGAGCTTGCATCTGAGCCGTAACACCATTCGCAAGATCCTCCGGCAGAAAGAACAACCGCCAACGGCCCGATGCGATAAGATCGAACTCGACCTTGAACTACTCCGACGTCTCTACCGCGAATGTGACGGGTGGATCGAACGCGTCCATGAAAAGCTGCGGGAAGAAGAGAAGATCGACGTTGGCTATTCCACACTCACGCGCATCTTGCGTGAACAGGGAATCAGCAAGCCTGCGAAGACTCGCTGCGACCGTGTTCCCGACCAGCCGGGCGCCGAAATGCAGCACGACACGTCTCCCTACCGGTTGAAACTGGCCGGTGTCTGGACGGCGGTGATCGCCAGCCTGTTGTATTTGCGTTACTCGAAGCGCAAGTACTTGAAGTTCTACCGGGTGTTTAACCGCTTCACGATGAAGTGCTTCCTCCACGAAGCATTGATGTTCTGGGGATATTCGGCCCCGAACAACATCATTGACAACACCAACCTGGCCAGACTGCGAGGGACCGGCAAACACGCGATCATCGCTCCAGAAATGGAAGTGTTTGCACAGCGCTACGCTTTCCAATTCGTATGCCATGAGGTTCGACATTCAAATCGAAAAGCTGGTAATGAACGCGGATTCTGGACCACGGTGACCAACTTCTTCGCCGGGCGCAGCTTCGACAGCCTGGAAGACTTGAACGCCCAGGCTTTCGAGTGGGCCACCGTGCGGATGGAACACCGCGTGAACAAGCGAACGGGCCTGATCGCCGCGGTCGCCTTCGAACATGAACGCGAGTACCTGACGAAGTTGCCCGACCATCTTCCGGCGCCTTACTGTATGCACGCTCGCGTGACAGATCAGTACGGGTATGCCGCATTCCAGGCGAACTACTACTGGGTGCCGGGTGAGGGGTGTGAGGACGTCAAGCTGCTCGAGTACGCCGACTCGTTGAAGATCTTTCAACATCGTCGTCTGCTGGCCGAGTATCCGCTGCCGCCAGTCGGTGTCCGCAACGAACGGTTCAGCCCCCCGGGACAGCCCCAGCCGCGTTATCTTCCGCGCCACCGCAGGAACGGAGCGGAGCAGGAAGAGAAGCGACTGCGGGCCATGGGAACGGAGGTCTCCGCCTATGTCGACTACGTCAACAAGACACTGGCCAGAGAGCGTTACCGATTCTTGCGGGCGTTGTTTACGTTCAGTCGCCAGGTGCCGAAGACTGCGTTCGTCCAGGCGCTGCAGCGCGCATTGACCTATCGCGTGGCGGAGTTGGAAACGGTCAAACGCATCGCCTGGTTCTGCATGAACCAGGGAGAACAGCGGCTGCCGGACGTCGACGTCGATGAGAACTATCGCGAGCGTCCCGCATACCAGGAAGGTTGTCTCACGGACGAGCCCGATCTTTCGCAGTATGACTTGGATGACCCACTCCAAGATAACGATTCCGTTACCCCTGATGAAAGCGAGGAAGAAGATGCATGAAGAGTTGCAACAGATTCTTAAATACCTGCGTTTATGGTCACTGCTGGCTAACTGGGATGAGTTACTGACGCGGGCACGACGTGGCAAATTCTCGCACGAGCGGTTCCTGAAGTTGGTCTTGGAAGAAGAATGCCGCAGCAAGAACGACAATGCTCGGGTTCTGCGGCGAAAGCGTGCCCACATTCCCGAACTGCTGGAGATTGAAACGTATCCCTTTTCACGTCAACCAAAATTGGACCGGAAACGCATCATGTCCCTTTACGATAGCCTGGACTTCATGACCAAACAGCAGAACGTCATCTGGTTGGGACCGACCGGCTGCGGCAAGACAGGTCTGGCCACCAGCTTCCTGCTCCGTGCGATTGATGCCGGGTATCGTGGTTACTTCATCCGTTTCGCCCAACTGGTCGCGGAACTGTATACATCGATCGCCGATCACTCGGAAGCCAAAGTGATCCGCAAGTACGCATCGTACGATTGCCTGGTCATTGACGAGGTTGGCTATATCGAAGTGGAGGCGGCTCAAGTCGGCTTGTTCTTTACGCTGATGCAAAAGCGGCACAAGAGTAAAACAACGCTCATCACATCCAATCTGGGTTTTAGCGAGTGGGGATCGTTCCTCCAGAACACGCATTTGACAGCCGCCTTGGTCGACCGCCTGACGGAGAACAGTCATGTGATCAACATGAAGAAGTGCCGTACGTTGCGTGACCCTTTAGGCGAGCAGCAGCCGGAGGACTCCCCCGATGAGGATGATGCGGATGCGACGGAATCGGATGAAAATGGCCAGGAAGGCGATGGCTCCGACGAGTCATGAACTTCGACGAGTTCGGGCAACTCGCGGACCAGGTGCGCGCGTTGCCGTTGGAGGCGGTGTTGCAGGCACGCCACGCGGTGCGTGATCGCCTTGACAAAAGAAAATGGCACACGGACCAAGGCCCCCTCTCGATCACGGGCGCGCGGTTCATGAACTGGCAGCAGGGCGTCGGTGGTGGCGGAGCGATCGATCTGGTGCTGCATCTTGGTGAGCGTGACTTCCGCGCAGCCGTGCTCTGGCTGGCGCGGAACGTGGCTGGCATCGTCACCACCGACCCTCTTCACACGCTTCGGTCCTCGTCAACGCAAGCCGGGGCGAAGCGCGCACTGCGGCTGCCGGTCCGCCATAACGGCAAGTTGTCTCGCGCGATCGGTTATCTCGTTCACCAACGCGGTCTGCCGGTCGCTCTGGTGAACTCGCTCATTGACGAGGGGCGACTCTACGCGGACCAACGTGGTAACGCGGTTTTTCTGATGCTGGCGGGCAAGCCTCACCGTGTGGTCGGAGCGGAACTTCGTGGCACTGGCGGACAAAGCTGGCGGGGGATGGCGCCGGGGTCGACCAAAGATGCTGGCTTTTTCTGGATCGGCGACGCAGTATCGCAACGCATCGTTCTCTGTGAATCGGCGATCGACGCGATCAGCTGTCACGCCTTGGACCGCGAGCGAATCTGTATCTCCACGTCGGGCGTCCGGAGCAATCCACGCTGGCTGCCAGCCCTCATCGCTCGGGGCTACACGATCGCTTGCGGCTTCGACGCGGACCAAGCTGGCGATGACGCGGCGAAGGCGATGATCACCAGCTATCCCCTCATTCAGCGACTACGCCCACCCGCCAAGGATTGGAACGACGTCCTCATCGCGCACAACGCTCGTCCCGACGCAACCCAGAACCACCATCTCCCGCCCTCGCCCTCCCAACCCCTCTCGAAACCAAACGGTCACGGTACCTGAGCACAGCCGGGTCACGGTATCTGAGCCCCATCGACGTTGACGCAAGGCCCAAGCACGAAAGGGATTCTGGATGACAAGCCCACCCGAAAAACGGGACGCGAAAACCATCTTCCTGGCCGCGATCGAGTACTACACTCCCGAGCAGTGGGAAGCGTACCTCGTGGACGCCTGCGGTGAGGACGAATCCCTGCGGCAACAGGTTAGGCAGTTG
>JAZBPA010000394.1:0-8128 GCA_036351435.1 Candidatus Competibacteraceae bacterium | reverse complement strand
GACTCAATCCGCTGTGTACCTTGCGCTATTCGGCCACTCACCGTAACAGCTACAACCTGATTTACTCGCTGGACCCGGTGCGCGCTTACGACCTGGGATTAGTCAAGCAGATCGGCGTAGATTCGGCGATTGAGTTGAAAGACGCCAACCAAGCGTATATCGAGATTGAGGGCTTTAAGACTGGCAAGCGTAGCGTGTCGGCCAAACTGAAGATTTGGGTCAACCAAACTCAGGGGCCGAAGAAAAAGACCGTGACGGTGAAGAACGGCGATGATCTGTATGCGGAGAAGTTTTCCAACAAGCGCGAGATTTATCGCGACAATTTTATCGTCAACGAGATTGATGTGAGCGAGGGCTTTGTTGCATTCGCCAACGATGTGCGGGTGTGTTTAGGGCAACCTCATGGCACGCTGACCGACGCTATCTTGCGCTTGCAGATTGAAGCCACGGTCCGCCGTCACTTCGAAAAAGTATTGCGGTTGCACCCTCTGGGCATCAAGGTGCTCTCAGTATTTTTCATCGACCGGGTAGCGAATTATCGTACCTACCAGGACGACGGCAAGCCGGGCAAAGGTAAGTTCGCCGAATGGTTCGAGGAGATTTACGAGCAGTATCGTCAGCATTCCGACTTTACCGACTTGATACCGCACGAGGCGGCACAAGTGCACAACGGGTATTTTTCGCAAGACAAAAGCGCCGTGTCCCCGTTCGAGACCGTAACCAACAAAACCAAAGCCGACGCGGAGGCAAGCGCCTTTGAACTCATTATGCGCGACAAGGAACGCCTGCTGGACCTGAGTGAGCCATTGGCCTTCATCTTCAGTCACTCCGCATTGCGCGAAGGCTGGGATAATCCCAATGTGTTCCAAATTTGCACGCTGGCCGAATCCAGCTCGGATATTAAGAAGCGGCAGGAAATCGGTCGGGGGCTGCGCTTGTGTGTGAACAAGGACGGTGAAAGGGTTCGCGACCGAGCAGTCAATCGACTGACTGTAATCGCCAATGAGAGTTACGAGGACTTCGCCAACCAATTACAGACCGAGATGCTTGAAGCTGGCGTGAAGTTCAGACGTGAAATGGTGCACAACGAGCGCGATACGGTGACCATTCGGCTCAAGAAAGGTTATGACACAGACAGCCGATTCCTGGAATTGTGGAAGAAGATTCGTACGCGGACCCGCTATCGCGTCAACTACAGCACGGTGGAGTTGATCAACAAGGCCGCGATTCGGATTAAAGAGAAAATGCCCCTCATCGAGCGGCCAAAAGTAGCACTTACCCGTGCCGACATTTCCATCAGCGCGACAGGGGTGATAGGGACGGAAACTGGCCGACGCACGCAGATCATAGAAGCCAAGTACACCATGCCGGATTTTATTGGGCAAACACAGGCGAAGACCGGACTGGCGAAGTCAACCGTAGCACACATTCTCCTTGATTCAGGTCGGCTCACCGATGCCGTCAACAATCCACAAGCCTTTATTGATCATGCGGCAGAGGTAATCAACGCTGTTAAACGTGAGTTTCTGGTGTACGGCGATGGTTCTGAAGGCAGCGGGGTCAAGTATCTGAAGCTAGATGACATGGTTTACGAGATGCGGCGTTTCGAAAAAGACGCTTTGATGTCTGTGTTCGCATCCAACGTAAAGGCCGTCGAGAAGCAAGAGAAGACACTTTTCTCGCATATCGTTATTGACTCCAATTCCGGTCCCGAACGCCTATTTGCGCAAGCCTGCGAAGACAATGATGATGTGTTGTTCTATATCAAACTACCGCGTTGGTTCCAGATCGACACGCCGGTTGGCCCGTACAACCCGGATTGGGCGCTGGCCTATCATAACGACAAGACACTGTACTTTGTCGCCGAGACTAAAAAGACTGGCAACAGTGACCACGTACAGCTTGATCTGTTGCGTCCCATTGAAGACTTGCGCATCGAATGCGGCAAACGTCATTTCAAAAACTTCGAAGAAGTACGTTTTCGAGTGGTCAGTTCGTTACCGGAGTTGGTGAGTTGATTCTTGATAAACTCGCGTTGTTCACTGATACGATAACCCCCATTTATCACTGCAACCTCCTCTCACCAGTAGAGGATGCAAGAACTACCGACCGGTAGGGTTTAGCATACATGAGTACCAAGCCCTCCACTGACACTGCCCTGCTCCACGACATCCGCCAACTGATCGACAGTGCCCGCCAACGGACGGCGACGGCTGTCAATGTTGAACTGACGCTGCTTTACTGGCACATTGGCCGGCGTATCAGTGTCGACGTTTTAGAGGGACAACGCGCCGAGTATGGGAAACAAATCGTCGTGATGCTCTCGGCCCAATTGACCCGCGAATACGGCAAAGGCTGGAGCGAAAAACAACTGCATCATTGCCTTCGTTTTGCCGAATCCTTCCCGGATGAACAGATTCTCTACACGCTGTGTAGAGAATTGAGCTGGTCTCACCTGCGACAGTTGACCTATGTCGTTTTCCTTAAACGGGCAACAATCACATTCTCAGCATCGTTGCGAGTCAACAAATCAAGATTCTTACCCAACAGTCGCCAAGCTCCAGCCTGTGTGGATTGTTACTTGGAGCGATTGTAGGTCCGCTTGATGCTGTCTTGTTCCAAGTGATAGGTGCAAAGGTGGGCTCCATCAGACTTTATGCCGAGTTCCACCATTAGTTTGTGCATGTCCGGCGTAAATCAAGAGGTGTCTGATTTCTTAGGTTTAACCACTCTGTGCTGGCTGTCAATCATTCTTCACACTGCGGCCTATTACAGTCGAAATAAGGGTTTACCCGGATATACAAAACAGCGCTTTGCTTGCATTCTGTTGCGTAGAGTGAGGTCATCACGTGACAGCCATACCGGCTTCGGCCTGGGCTAAAGGCAGTTGCCGCCAAGTAGCATTCTAGTGCAAGAGGGAGGTCCCTCACATGATTGAACATCGTTGTAGCAAGCGCCAAGAGATCGCATTAGCAGCGTCGTTGTATCACCAAGGCCGGTATTGGGCAGGCGGAATCATATTGAATGCCAACCAGCATGGATTATTTGTGGCTACGGATGTGGCGGCCCCCAAACATGCCTTTCTGGAAGTCATTTTCAGCGTGCCTAGTGAGCAAGGCGAGAATCATCACCGGTTTTTTGCCATGGTGACCCATGCCGACGAATGCGGGATGGGCTTGTACACGGATGTGCTGATTCCTGAATCGCGAAGAGGGTTAAGCGCCTTGCTGAAATACTCCAAAGAGAGCGATCTATGCTTGGACGTCAACCCGTAAGATTAATTATGCCAAGATACTGGCCATGAGAAACAGCGTCCTACCCATTGGGGGCGCTGTTTTTTGGCCGATCAACGCATCGTCACCAACTCTTCGGCACTGGTGGGATGGATGGCTACGGTGTCATCGAAATCCCGTTTAGTAGCGCCCATGCGCATCGCTACCGCAAAACCTTGCAACATTTCATCGGCATCGTGACCAATGATGTGGCACCCGACAACCTTCTCCTCTGTACCAACGCATACCAGTTTCATGGCAGTTTGGGTTTTATGTGATGTCAACGCATGGTACATCGGGGTAAAGCGGGTTTGGTAAATCTTGACAGCTTCGCCATAAGTGGATCTAGCTTGCTCCTCGGTCAACCCTACGGTGCCGATAGGGGGATGGCTGAACACCACGGTGGGAATGTTTTGGTAAACCAAGCGACGGTCGGACTGGTTATCGAATAATCGGTCAGCTAAGCGACGACCGGCGGCGATGGCGACCGGCGTCAACGGAAAATGGCCAGTAATATCACCGATGACATAAATACCGGGAACGTTGGTGTTTTGGAACCCATCGACCGGAATCGTGCCGTCTTCATTTAGGGTGACGCCGGTGGCTGGCAAATTGAGATCGGCGGTTAGCGGATCTCGGCCAATCGCCCAAATCAAGCTATCTACCGGCACGATCTCCGCACAATCTCCCTGACAGTGCAGGTTTAGTAGGCCATCGGGCAGGCGCTCCACAGCCTGGAGGGTCGTGTCGGTTAGAACCGTGATGCCGTCTTCGCGCATCTGCATCATCAGCTGTTCGCCAAGCAGACTATCGAATTCTCGTAGCAACGTATCCCGGCGTTGGATTAATAACACTTCCGCCCCGAAGGCGCGCAGCATTCCGGCTAACTCGACAGCGATATAACCGCCGCCGACCACCGCAACCCGACGCGGACAGGCGTCTAGAGCGAAAAAACCATCTGAGGTTATTCCCCACTCAGCACCGGGTATATCGGGGATTCGCGGTTGTCCCCCGGTGGCGATGACAATGTGTTCGGCTTGGTAACGTTCCTCATTGACCACCACGGTATGCGCATCGTCGAAGTGGGCATGACCCCGAATCAATTCCACTCCGGCTTGGTCGAGATAACCGATATACCAGTGATTGATTTTGCGGATATGCGCTTCACGGGCTGTTTTAAGCGCCGCCCAATCGAACCCCTGGCGCTGCACGTGGAAACCATAACCGGGCGCATCGTCCAACTTATGGGCCAGCTTGGCGCCGTACCACATGATTTTTTTCGGCACGCAGCCCAAATTGACGCAGGTGCCGCCCAAGCGGTCTTTTTCGATCAGCACGCACTTGGCCCCATAGCGCGCCGCCCGTTCAGCGACCGATAAGCCGCCGCTACCGGCGCCAATAACGATGAGATCACACTGTTTGGTCATGATACAGTCTCTAAGCTCTGAAGAATCAAATAAATTTTAAGTGGCATCTGTGCTGAGGGCAGCTATATTTCCATAAAGTCCACAAACTGCTATCAGGCATTTAGTGGATAAAGTCCGAATACAAAGAAGAGTGTCGGATCACCGCTCCGTTTTCGGACCACCATAATAAATAATTATGACGGAGGATAGCTTGCTGACGATGCAACAGAATCAGCACACCGCTTCTCATAGCACTTCCGGCGACGCGCTAGATACTTTCCCTAAGCTATTGTTGAGTCACGCCAAACGGCGCGCCAATCAACCGGCAATTCGTGAAAAGGAGTTTGGTATTTGGCAGTTTTGGACTTGGCAACAAATGGCCGAAGAGATTCGCGCCTTTGCCTGCGGGTTGGCCGAATTGGGGTTTCAGCGGGAGGATAAACTGGCCATTATTGGCGATAACCGTCCTCAGCTCTATTGGGCGATGGCGGCAGCCCAGTGTATGGGTGGGGTGCCGGTCCCGTTGTATCAAGATGCTGTGGCCGATGAAATGGCTTATGTACTCAATAATGCCGATATCCGCTTTGTCATGGTCGAAGACCAGGAACAGGTTGATAAAGTCCTGGAGATCAAGGAACGTTGTCCGCAGTTGGAGGTAGTCGTCTATGACGATCCGCGCGGCTTACGGCATTACTATCAGCCTTTCCTATACAGCTTAAAGAAAGTGCAGGAATCCGGTCGCGGTTTCGATCATACCCACCCGGGATTTTTTGAGGAACAGGTGAATGCCAGTACCGGAGAGGATGTCGGGGTCATGCTCTATACCTCCGGCACCACTGGCAACCCCAAGGGCGTCATGCTCACCTACAACAACTTCATCATCACCGGTCGCAACGGCATTATCCGCGAGGGACTGCGGGAAGACGAAGAGGTGTTGGCTTATCTGCCCATGGCTTGGGTGGGCGATCATTTGTTCTCTTATGCACAATCTTATGTCGCCGGTTTCTGCGTGAGTTGCCCGGAGAGTGCTGAGACCGTCATGCACGATATGCGGGAAATCGGTCCCACTTATTTCTTTGCTCCGCCACGTATTTTCGAAAACCTGCTGACCCAAGTCATGATCCGCATGGAAGACGCCGGGTTTATCAAACGCAAGATGTTTCATTACTTCATGGAGCATGCCCGGCGAGTGGGCACGGCGATTCTGGACGGGAAATCGGTCTCTGCTGGCGATAAGTTCATCTATACCTTGGGCCGGGTTTTGGTTTACGGACCCTTGAAGAACGTATTGGGGTTTAGCCGGATTCGCTTGGCTTATACCGCCGGTGAGGCGATCGGCCCGGACATTTTCGATTTCTTCCGTTCGCTGGGCATCAACATCAAGCAATTGTACGGCTCTACCGAGGCTGCGGTGTTCATCTGCGTCCAGCCCAACGGTCAAGTCAAACCCGATACGGTCGGTACACCGGCTCTGGATGTGGAAGTCAAAATCACCGAGGACGGCGAGGTGCTGTTTCGGGGTCCCGGCGTATTTCACTCGTATTACAAAAACCCTAAATCCACCGCGGAAACCAAGGACGTGAACGGTTGGGTGTTCACCGGCGATGCAGGCTTTTTCGACGAGGACGGCCATCTCAAGATCATTGATCGGGCCAAAGATGTGGGCAAACTGGTGGACGGGACACTGTTCGCACCCAAATACATCGAAAACAAGCTCAAGTTTTTCCCCTATATCAAGGAAGTCGTGGCGTTTGGCAATAGCAAAGAGTATGTCACCGCATTCATCAATATTGATCTGGAAGCGGTAGGCAATTGGGCCGAACGGCACAATCTGGCCTATTCCGGCTATACCGACTTGGCCGGACAACCTGAGGTGTATGAGTTGGTTCGGGACTGCGTGGAGAAGGTCAATACCGATCTGGCTAAGGATGCCAAGTTATCCGGTTCGCAAATCAAGCGGTTTTTGGTGTTGCATAAGGAACTGGATGCTGATGACGGCGAATTGACGCGCACCCGCAAGGTGCGGCGGCGCTTTGTAGCTGAGCGCTACGCTGAGCTGATTGAGGCGCTGTTCTCGGATAAATCCAGCCATGCGGTAGAAGCGCAGGTGAAATACGAGGATGGTCGCACCGGCACCATTCGCGCCGAGCTCAAGATCTATGAAGCCGAACGCTTCGGTATTGCAGAACTGCGCCAAGCCAGTTAAGGAGAGTTAACCTCATGAATCCCAATCGAATTGTTGGCGATGTCATTCTGGAAGCCGATGATATTAACCTATCTTTCGGCGGTGTCCGGGCGCTCAGCCACGTCAGCTTCGGGGTCCGAGAGCATGAGATCTGCTCCATCATCGGCCCCAACGGGGCGGGTAAAAGCTCCATGCTGAACGTCATTAACGGGGTCTATCATCCTCAGCATGGCAACATTGTGTACCGCGGCAAGCGTATTCGCCGTATGCGTACTCATAAATCTGCTCGCTACGGGATCGCCCGCACCTTCCAGAATATCGCCTTATTCAAAGGCATGAGCGTGCTGGACAATATCTTGACCGGGCGCAACTTGATGATCAAGAGCACCTTCATCGAACAAGCATTCTATTGGGGACGTGCCCATCGGGAGGAGATGTCGCACCGTCGCCGGGTCGAAGAAATTATCGATTTTTTGGAAATTGAATCGGTGCGTAAAGTGCCGGTTGGCCGCCTGCCTTATGGGTTACAAAAACGAGTCGAGTTGGGCCGCGCCTTGGCGGCAGAGCCACAGGTTTTACTACTGGATGAACCGATGGCCGGGATGAATGTGGAGGAAAAAGAAGACATGTGTCGGTTCGTTTTGGACGTCAACGACGAGTTCGGCACCACCATTGTGTTGATCGAACATGACATGGGGGTGGTGATGGATTTATCGGATCACGTAATCGTGCTGGACTACGGCCGCAAGATCGCCGACGGTACGCCAGACGAGATTCGCGGTAATCAACAGGTCATCGACGCCTATCTTGGGGTGGCGGCTTAAGCGACTGATAGGGGGATAGGCAAACGTGTCGTTTTTCTTCGAAGTGCTGATCGGTGGGTTGCTGGCCGGCGTGATGTATTCCTTGGTGGCGCTCGGTTTCGTGTTGATTTTTAAAGCGTCCGGGGTGCTCAATTTCGCTCAGGGTGCGATGGTGTTGTTCGCCGCGTTGACCTTTGTCAGCTTGATCGAAATGGGCTTGAATTTTTGGCTGGTGATGGTCATTACGCTAGCCATCATGGTAGTCCTGGCGGTGCTCACCGAACGGATTGTATTGCGGCCACTGGTCAACCAACCGGCGATTACTCTGTTCATGGCGACGATTGGCCTCAGTTTTTTGTTGGAAGGGTTAGCGCAAGGGTTGTGGGGCTCGCAGCCGCATCGTTTGGAATTAGGTATCCCTGACGACGTGTTGGAAGTCGGCGATATGTTCATTAGCACCTT
>JAZBPA010000393.1:0-3811 GCA_036351435.1 Candidatus Competibacteraceae bacterium | reverse complement strand
CGCGGTATCGCCGAATTGGATGGCGAGGGCGAGGTGACCGGCGGGATCATTGTCATGCGTTATGGGGAGAACGCGTTGGCGACCATTGAGCGGGTCAAGGAAAAGCTGGAAGCCCTTAAAGCCGGTCTGCCAACTGGCGTTGAAGTCGTGGAAGTTTATGACCGCTCAGCACTGATTCAACGGGCTGTGGACAATCTCACAGTCAAGCTCATCGAGGAATTTGCCGTAGTGGCGCTAGTCTGCGTTTTATTCCTGTTTCACCTGCGGTCCGCATTTGTCGCCATCGTCACTCTGCCCCTGGGCATTCTTGCGGCTTTTATCATCATGCGTTACCAAGGAGTGAACGCCAATTTGATGTCGTTGGGTGGTATCGCAATTGCGATTGGTGCGATGGTGGACGCCGCCATTGTCATGATTGAAAACGCCCACAAGCATTTGGAAAACTGGCGGCACCGTTATCCAGATAAGGAACCGAGCCGACGGGAACACTGGGACATCATCGCTCAAGCCTCAGTGGAGGTCGGACCGGCCTTGTTTATTTCACTGTTGATCATCACCCTCAGTTTTCTGCCGGTATTTACCCTGGAAGCCCAGGAAGGTCGCCTGTTTACACCGCTGGCGTACACCAAGACTTATGCAATGGCAGCCTCGGCAGGCTTGGCAGTCACTCTGGTACCGGTATTGATGGGCTATTTCATTCGTGGGCGCATCCCCGATGAGACCAAGAATCCACTCAACCGATTTTTAATATGGGCCTATCGACCGTTGTTGAAGGCTGTGATGACTATGCCTCGCACCACGCTGGTTTTCGCCTTTTTGATGATGTTATCCACAGCCATACCCATTGCCGGCATCGGCGGTCTGGTAACCCCCTTACAATGGCCAGCGCAACTCATGAGTTGGCTACCGGGCCAGTCACAGCCAGATAGTCTGTCAACACGCTGGCAAACCACCGTGGAGTCCTGGGGTGATTCCATGGCCCAGAACTGGCGGCATACTTTTAATGACTATCCAACTTTGGCGAGCTTTGCAGACGGCATCGGTTCCGAATTCATGCCGGAACTGGAGGAAGGCGATTTGCTCTACATGCCAACGACATTGCCCGGGGTTTCTGCGGGTAAAGCGCAAGAATTATTGCAACAAACCGATCGCTTGATCCGTACCTTCCCCGAAGTGAAAACTGTATTCGGCAAAATTGGCCGAGCCGAAACTGCTACCGATCCCGCGCCCTTGACCATGCTGGAAACGACCATACAGCTAAAACCGCAAAGCGAATGGCGTCCCGGCATGACGCTCGAAAAGCTCACCGCTGAACTGGACCGGACGGTCAAATTTCCCGGCCTGACCAATGCCTGGGTGCAACCCATCAAAACCCGCATTGATATGCTCGCCACCGGTATTAAGACGCCTGTAGGCGTCAAGATCGCGGGAGCAGATCTCAAGGTCATTGAGGACATTGGCCGACAGGTAGAACAGGCCGTGATGCTGGTGCCAGGCACAGTCTCGGCCTATTCCGAACGGGTGGCGGGGGGGCGTTATATCGAAGTCAACCCCAACCGCGTCATCGCCGCTCGCTATGGACTGAATATTGCCGATATCAATGAGATCGTCCGGGCCGCCCTAGGCGGGGTTAATATCACCCAGACTGTGGAAGGGTTGGAACGCTATCCAGTCAATCTGCGCTTTCCTAGGGAACTGCGGGACGATCTGGAGAAGTTGCGCGATTTACCTATCATCACCCCGACCGGCGCACATATCCCGCTACAACAAGTCGCTGACATCAGCATCGTTGACGGGCCACCCATGTTAAAAAGCGAAGACGCCCGGCTCAATGGCTGGACCTTTGTGGATATTCGAGGCGTGGATTTGGGGACTTACGTCAAGCAGGCACAACAAATCGTAGGAGAGGAGGTGCAGTTACCGTCGGGTTATTCGCTCACCTGGGCAGGACAATACGAATACATGCTGCGGTCGCAGGAACGCTTGTCGCAAGTGGTGCCGGTCACTCTGGTGATTATCTTCGTGCTGCTGTACATCGCGTTCCGCAATGGCACCGAAGCGGTGATCGTCATGGCGACCATGCCGTTTGCGCTTATTGGCGGATTCTGGCTGCTTTGGGTGCTGGACTACAACATTTCAGTGGCAGTCGGGGTGGGCTTTATCGCTTTGGCTGGCGTGGCAGCGGAATTCGGCGTAGTGATGCTGGTGTATTTGGACAATGCACTCAAAACCAAGCGCAAACGCCACCATTTGAATACCGTGGCTGATCTCAAAGATGCGATCATGGAAGGGGCGGTGTTGCGCATCCGGCCCAAGGCTATGACGGTAGCGACGCTAATGGTAGGGTTGATTCCCATCATGATCGGTAGCGGTACGGGTTCCGAAGTCATGAAGCGCATCGCCGCGCCCATGGTTGGCGGCATGATTACCGCGCCGCTGTTGTCTCTGTTCGTGATTCCAGCGGTTTATTTACTATGGCAACAGCGAAGTTTGCCGCAACCGGTTTCCCCATCCGCAACCAATGATTTAGTGCCGGTGGCCAATTCTGGCAAGTAACTTATGCAGACGTAAGACGGGTTAGGTGAAAGTCCTAGCCCGCTGGTTTGGAGTTAAGTTACCACTATTTTCGTATGAGGAGTTTATAGGTGCATACACAGCAATTGGACGAATGGACACATGACCATGTGTTCAGTCAGGACAAACGACGTGCGGGCGAGCAACGCACTCTCCTAATCGTCGTTATCACTGCTGTCATGATGGTGGTAGAGATAACAGCTGGGTTAATTTATGGGTCTATGGCGTTGTTAGCGGATGGCCTGCACATGGCATCGCATGCGACCGCGCTAGGCATTGCCGTATTTGCCTATGTCATTTCTCGGCGTTTAGCGTCGGATCGACGGTTTACTTTCGGGGTAGGCAAGATTAATAGTCTTGCTGGATTTGCTAGTGCGGTTATGCTGCTCGGCTTCGCGCTAGTGATGGTTATTGAAAGTACCGACAGGCTGATCGACCCTCTGGCAATCGCGTTCGACCAAGCATTGATCGTGGCGGTCATTGGTTTAGTGGTCAATGGTGTCAGCGCCTGGGTTTTAATCTCTACTCCACACGAACACGGTCATGGTCATACCCATGGTCACGATGATCACCATGAACATGACCATAACCTTCGTGCAGCTTACTTGCATGTGTTAGCCGATGCAGTGACATCGCTATTAGCCATCATGGCATTGCTGGCAGGCAAGTATATGGGCGCAAGCTGGCTTGACCCAGTGATGGGGATAGTCGGAGCGGTCTTGGTTGCACGCTGGTCGTATGGTCTTATTCGAGAAACCTCACGCGTATTGCTCGATAAACAAGCCCCAGATGACCATCGGGCCGAGTTACGAGAGGCAATTGAAGCGCATTCGACAGATCGTGCCATAAATTTGCACGTCTGGAGTATCGGCCACGACATCTTTGCCGCAGAAATAGCCGTCATCAGCGATCATCCGAATACGCCGGATCATTACAAATCGTTGATTCCATCACAGCTCAAGATTGTCCATGCGACTGTTGAAGTTCATCAATGCCCTAGCCACATTGCCAAAACTGACCAAAACTCATTGGATGACTTGGAGCGGAGTTGCTAGTGCTCTACTTGCTGGCTGGTGTCGCCCATACTTTTCATCGAATCCATCCGATCCTTGACAATACCCACCTGGCTATTAAGTCACTCGGATTACAGCCATCATGCCTGCGTACATATGTTCCGGGATGTGGCAGTGAAACATCCAATCACCGGGATTGTCGGCGACAAATGCGACCTCAACTT
>JAZBPA010000392.1:0-2140 GCA_036351435.1 Candidatus Competibacteraceae bacterium | reverse complement strand
TCGAATGTCTGCTTCGGACACCAAGCCGACGATCCCGGCCACAATCGTCATGTGCGAGACCGGCCAATAGCCGATCTTATCTCGTCTCGTTGGTCACAAAGGAAGTGGCTAGAAACTGCCGTTAACGACGACCCCAATATTCAGAAACTTTCACATATCGTTAGACTGCCAGTGATCCACTTTGATTCAGATCAGCATTAACGTTTCACAAGTGCCGTAGAACTCATGTTTGTAACGTTGCTAAGCGTTAGCTTCTCTAATGAGGCTAAAATCAGTACAGAGACAAGTAAGAGAGTCTGGGATGTCCGCGGACAGTTTTATCTTCCTAGCTGTATTGTGCATCCACTTAGCTGGTTGTCTCTACCTTCCGGTTTCTAAAAGTGAACCAACTCTGAACGAATATTGGTCGGAAGTGCAACTCAGGCCTTTGGTCGGACAATCAATAGATAGCGTCGCAACGGGGGTCTTCAGTTCACCGACCTGGAAAGTGTTCGACGGGGGTCAAACACATCTGATTTATGGACATCAAGCCGACTATGGCGTGCTCATCTTGATGGGGGGTGGCGGTGGATTCGGGGAATATGTGGGAACAAGGACCCGATGTTTTCGGCTTTCATTTGATGAAGATGGAGTCTTGTACGCTTTTGACGGCGAAACCGACACCGATGCTTTTGATCTGTGGCCATCTGAAATCAACGATTGCCGGCTCAAGTTCTGGACAGAGGATGAGTTGGCCTCGATAAGACAGGAACTAGAGGCACGAGCCAAAAGTGGCGACCATAAGGCCGAAGCGGTGCTGTTGGAGTTTTCTTCCGGTGACGACTTAGTACGCCAAAGTGAAGTCGACCTTAAATCGGCATACGTCGCCGCTTGGGAGGACAGTTCGATAGCCATGCGCAAGCGAACCCAACAGACGCGAAAAGCAGCCAAGGAGGACATAGAAGCGCATCGAGACGACCTGCTCCCGAGAGCAGAGGCTGGTGATGCAGAAGCGCAGTACGCACTTGGCAGTTCTTACTACCGAGATAGGGAAGAGCGCTGGTACTGGATTTGCCGGGCGGCACATGGCGGTCATTCTGAGGCCATGATGATGAAGGGGGCCAGTTTGATAGCCAAGGCGCGTGAAGAAGATATAGATGCCGCGCTCCTTTGGTTTTTGTTGGCGGAAAGAACCGGATCAGTTCATGGGGCGAAAGCGGCACAGCAGCTCAGCGAGCACATGAAGCAAGAGAAGATTCTGATCGTAGAGAATCGTCTTGACGCATGGAAACCAAACCCAGAGTCCTGTGGAAAAATGGATGATGTCCGACGATGATTCGTAGTCTCCAGCCGGCAGTATTGTTGGCAATCTTTGCCATCACTATTTTGCATGGATGCTCGCCAATTGGCGGGCTTTGTTATGGCATTGCGAACTGCCACGGGGTTGGCGCTTGCAAAGGCCAAACATACTGCGAAGGGGCGGCAACGTGCGAAGGCACACTATCGTGTAATGGCATGGGTGTTTGCGATGGGATAGGTAGATGTAGCGGCATTAGCCGCTGCACAGAGGATGGAGCCTGCTCCGGAATAGGCGGTTATGCCAATGAAGGAATTTGCTCCGGTATTGGCACCTGCAATACGACAATGACTTGCGAAGGTGAATTATCGTGTGAGGGAGTTGGGCAGTGTGAAACTGATCCACAGAGCGAATGCGATGGCTCAGGGACCTGTGATGGTTATGGCGAGTGCAAAGGAGATGGGAGTTGTAGAGGGCCTGCCTTTTGCGCGGGGTTGCCTGTCCCCATGTGAATTGCACCACGCCATTATTCTGAATTCTTGCCTTTCCTGTCGTAATCGTTTGATGACCAGCTTTAGCTGGGCCCATTCCCACCCGGACGCCCAAGCTTCAGACCGCTCCGCGATGAAGGCTGACGAACACCCCTAGCGGTGGGAGGTCTGCTTTTCGCACCAAAAGCAGCCCTTCAGTGCAGGGTCACGGTAGGACAGGTATTGGTTGGACCAGCCACCGTGTCGAATATTTGGGAGGTCCGCTACTGCGGAACTGCTGTCGTTTGGTTCAATGATCTGAATGGCAGAAGAGGATTGCGAACTCGGACTATTGCACCGCACAAATGACCGTCGGCTTTCGAGTTAGGGGGCT
>JAZBPA010000391.1:0-2081 GCA_036351435.1 Candidatus Competibacteraceae bacterium | reverse complement strand
TGAAATCATTGGTGGTACCGGTTTTACCGGCAACGGGCAGCATTAGCTGACGGGCCGCTTTAGCCGTGCCCTCCTGGACCACACCCCGCAGCATGTCCACCATGATAGCCGCATGTGTTTCGGTCATCACTGACCGAATAACCGGCCTGGCTCGCCAAAGCACCAGACCGTCTCTGTCAAGCACTTCGGATACGCCAAACGGTGCGATATAGTTGCCGCCATTGGGAAAGACGGCAAAGGCGGCGGTGAGTTCCAGCAGCGTGGTTTGGGTTGCTCCTAACGCGATGGACAGATTCGGGGCAAGGGGCGGGTCGATGCCCAGTTGATGGGCGAACTGAACCACTGCGGAGGGCCCCAGCCGTTCCGCCAGCCTGACGGCGGGGATGTTTTTGGATTGCGTCAACGCCCGGCGAAGCGTCATTTCCCCCTGGTACCCGTTTGAAAAGTTTTCCGGCCGCCAATCCGTATTTCCGTCGCCGCCTTTAAAAACGACCGGTGCGTCCAGCAGCAGGCTGGCCTGGGTGAATCCGCGGGAAATGGCCAATGCGTATACGACGGGCTTGAATGCGGACCCCGGCTGCCTCCGGGCCTGGGTCGCCCGGTTGAAGGCGCTTGGCGGATATTGCCTGCCTCCTACCATGGATAGAATGCCGCCGGTCCTGATATCGACGGCCACCAGTGCCCCCTGGGGAACTGGGCCTTGCACCGTCCTTAACGGCATGCGTTGCTGCAGGTGTGAAAGCCCCGTTTCCACCGCTTCCTCAGCCGCTTGCTGCAACCGATAGGAAAGGGTGGTGTGTACCGTCAGACCGCCTTTGTACAGCAGACTGGGGCCGATGGCCGCCTCCAGTGCCGGCTTGATATGTTGCACGAAATAAGGAGCTGATCCGGTAATTGTCCCCCGGGTGGTGCTTAACACCGGTTCACCGGTGGCCAGATGGAACTGGGCCTCGGTAATCAGGCCCTGGCCGCGCATGATATGCAGGACGAGGTCGCGCCTTTTTTTTGCCAGATCCGGATTGACCAGCGGGCTGTATCTGGAAGGCGCCTTGGGAAGCCCGGCGATCAGGGCACACTGGGAAAGGTCCATTTTCGCCGCGGGTTTGCCGAAAAATAACCGTGCCGCGGATTCCACGCCGTACGCACCGCTGCCGAAATAGATCTGGTTCAGATACAGCGCCAGCAGTTCATCTTTGGTATACCGGCGTTCCAACTGAATGGCCAGGATCGCTTCCTTGATCTTGCGGATGAGTGTTTTTTCTTGGGATAAAAAGAGCGTTTTGGCCAACTGTTGGGTGATGGTGCTGGCGCCCTCCACGAACTGGTCGGCCATAATATCCTTGACCGCTGCACGTAAAATGCCCTTCAAATCAATACCGCTGTGGCGGTAAAACTGGCGATCTTCGGTGACGATCAGGGCCGATTTCAGGTGCGCGGGAATCTGGTCGATGCTTACCGGCATCCTTTTTTCCACAAACAGTTCAGCCAACAGCACCTGATCGGCCGAATAGATGCGCGTTGCCGCCGAGGGTTCGAAATTTTCTAGTTCCCTGATCTGTGGAAGGTCTCGGGTAAGGGCGAAAAATGCGCCCACCGTGGCGCCTGAAAGCAGCCCGACCAGACCGGTTATTATAATCGCCTTGCGGAGCCCAAAGGCGCGATGATCGCCCATTATCTCATCCATCCGTGTATCATTGGTTGCCATGGTTTTAGCTACCATTGGCGCTTTGCGCAAGGGCTGATTCGTAAAATTGGGCCTTTCAAGTGGTTGACTTCGATCCGGGGGGGGCATAGATTGAGAAAAACGAAACGGCTGCCAACGATCCGTCAACCGATTCACCCAACATACAGGAGATCGCCGATGTCTCATCATCATGATCACGATCATGATCACAACCATGATCATGAACACACCCATCATCACGGTCATGCCCACACGCACGCGCCGCTCTCATTTCCGGAGAAGCTGACCAAATTGCTGGAACACTGGATTCAGCACAACGATCAGCACGCGGAAGATTACCGCAAGTGGGCCGCTCAGTCCCGCGAAAACGGTCAGGAAGGTGTGGCCGAACTGCTCG
>JAZBPA010000390.1:0-3489 GCA_036351435.1 Candidatus Competibacteraceae bacterium | reverse complement strand
TAGCTGTAATCATAATCTTTGGGGAGATAGAAACGGACTACGTAGCCCGGCTGGTGCTCTTCCCATTCACCGACCTCAATCTTGTGCTCACGGATGACCTTGTAGTCCGAGGCGGCGGTGGCCAGATCAAAGCCGCTCAGCAGCGATGCGGTTCCACAAACAAGTCCTATGATGCCTTTAGTCGTGTGGTTCATGCTCATGTGTTTTCTCCTAACTCTAGTCTCGATAGTGGGTTAAATTTTGTTTCGTGACTAGCTCTTAACATCATCCGTGCCAGTTTTTAAAATACTAATAAAATAAATAGGATAGAATTATTTTTGGCGATTCATCTCCAGATCAGACGGTCCACTTATCATCTACTGCCAGCTGATTTGACCGGGCCAATCTGACTGGCTAGAACTCCGATGCTGTGGTCTTTCTGTAAGTTAATAGTCAGGCGAGGTTGTCGACCCTCTTAGGTATCGATAAAGTGGCTTTCATGAACAACACCGCAATTGTTATCGGGGCAACTGGTCTAGTCGGTAGCGCATTAGTGAGTCAACTGGCAAATGCGAACCACATCAGTAAAGTCATCACTATCACTCGTCGCCCGGTTAAACACTTCTCGCCAAAAGTGTTCAATCACGTAGTGGATTTCGATCGTCTGAAGGACAACGCTTCAGTATTGAGTGGTGATTATCTGTTCTCATGCCTGGGAACGACGTGTAAACAAGCCGGCTCTGTTGATGCTCAACGTAAAGTGGATCTGGATTACCAGTTTACAGCTGCTCAGTTGGCGGCAAAAAACGGTGTTCAGCACTACCTTTTGGTTTCATCCAGCGGGGCAAATGAAAAAAGCAATAACCCCTATCTGAAGATGAAGGGTGAATTGGAAAAAAAAATTCAATCGTTGCCATTCGAGCGTATCAGTATCTTTCAGCCCTCGCTGTTGGTCGGCGATAGGACTGATTTTCGGTTAGGTGAAATGCTGGGTAAACGAGTGTTACCTGTTCTGTGCGTGTTCCCTGGGTTGCGACGCTATCGCCCAATTCACGGCGAACAGGTAGCAGTAAAAATGATTCAGGTGAGTCGGCAATCCGGAAACCCGTTGGAATGGTTTCGACTTGATGAACTATTTACCCATTGACAAGTTTCGAGCACGTGTCAGGGTTAACGATGTGCTTACACCGGCGCCAGAAGTAGCACTTCAGGGACGTTGTCAACTGATCGGCCATCTGCCGCTCAATGGTCGGCGCGGGGTTTGACCTTAATCAACATGGCTCCGCTCCCGGCAGTCCAAGCAGGCAGGGATAGAATCCTTGCGGCGCAGGAATCGCGCTGCGGATCTGGTAGCCGCTTTGGGTGGCTTGATATGCGCAGCCGGAGTTCATTGATGTAATGAGGGTCAGCACTACGATGAACGGGATAATGGACCGCATAATCTCTTCCAAGTAGACCTACACGCCAAACCCTTAGTCAATTAGGTGAATCGCTTCATAAATCAACCAAATCCAGCCTAGACCAATCTAGGTTAATCTGACTTAAGACAACTTAAGTTGGGTCGAGATATACATTTTGGGGTACACGCCACATACGTTCCCAAAGTATCGCTACGGCGTATTAGGATTCTGCTCAAATCGGTGCCATGACAGATATTCAAGGCGTCCTCTGGAACGAACTGCGCAAATCCTGCCCTCTATCTTTCGGGTACGGGGCGGATAACTGTTGACGGGGTGGTTCGGGCACCGAAAAAATCCAATATCCGGTTCATGGTCATATCCTCCACCTCATTTTTTCCGGCCGGCACGACATGTCCCTTGGGAATTGACATTTCTCCCAGTTTCTTGGAGATCCGCGCGAATTCCTTGCTCCCCAGCCGATGCAGCGGACTGCCCTTTTCGAGGCCCGGCCCTTGAGTATAAGCGGCTTTGTTAAACCAGCCGTTTCCCGGTAGAATTTCATCCACCGGAAACCATTGGCCCGAGCTTTTGCTGTTGACGCCAGTAGAACGATAAAAAGCTTGGCGACCCACCGAAGTTTCGACGATGGCGATATCACGTCCTCCGATGCGATAGATCGGCGAAACGATTTTGGGGGTACTTGGACCCAAGCTACCGACGCCACCGAGTATCGTTAGGGCTGTTGAAGCAATTTTCAGAAGCGCCTCCAGGCCTTTAAGAAAACGATCGATTCCTTTCAGGTCTTCACCCGAAACCGTTTGGCCTTGAGCCGTCTCCATCGCCTGGTTAAAGCCGGTAGCGTGTCCAATCATGGTGCCACCGATCTCGGAATTCGACGCACCGACTAATTTGCCTTTTTTATAGAGAACAAAATATTCCGCAAATCCCGTGGCGACTTCGAACGCGCGCTCATAATCCCCCTGGCCCATCAATCGCTGAGCGGTCTGTTCGTCTTGCGTCGCCCCTTGAAGAGCCATCGGATTGACCATGGCGATCGCCTTTCGAATGCCCAGGATGGTGCCGATCACGGCCATTTGCCTGAGTTCTTCATGGAAAGTTGGAGACTCGGCGTCCATCGGCTCTTCTTCCATCAAGCACATGTCGCTGGGACCTGGCGGCATAGAGCGCGAACGGCTTAGCGTTCCGTCATCCACCCACCCCGCGCCCAGCTGTTCTGCACAGATCGGCCCTGGTACTTTTTCGCCCATAAGAATACCCTTATGCTGAAGTCACGCCTGTTGATACACAAGAATTAGCCTATCTTGTAGGCTTCGACAATCGGTTTAGCGCATTCCGTCTTTTCTACGGAGCACCTCGGGAACAGTGAACACCAACCTGTACTCCCTCTCCTATAATCGGTTCCAGCAAGTTTAATGCCATCCTTATCGAAACGCCGGGCGGCCAGAGCTTCAGCCAAACCGATCTGGAGTACGAAACCGCCCGCCACGCCGTGATATTGAGCGCATAACTGGGTATTGCGCAAGGTGCGCGTTTAGCGGTACAGGTAGAAAAATCGCCCTAGGCTTTGTTCTTTTATTTGGCCTGGTTGTGGACCGGATTGGTTTATCTACCGGTTCATTCCCGCGGATGCGGGGAACACGATAGCTCGCTACTGCACCCTCGTTTCGTGTACCTGGAAAACCTACTGATTGAATAGGTAAGCCAGGGCGACCGCATATAAACATTTAGGCAAACAACACGTTGGCGCGGTAATCATCGTTCCAAGCGGCCTTGTTCTGTTTTTTGGGCAAGCTGAGTTTAGAGCCTTCGCGTTCAAAGAGATTGAGACACAAGTGGCGAATACAGGCTATCATGGCTGGACCGTTACCCTTGCGGATGCGGCTGGCATCCTCGGCAAGGGTGACATCCAACCGCCAGTGTAGGGTGTTCTCAATCCCCCAATGCCCCCGCGCCGCCTTGGCAAAGCGCCGGGCATCGGCAGGAATGGAGGCGATGAACAAGCGCTGCTCCACGGTGGTACGATCACCCTGGATGGACTCCCGTTCCACCATCCCAATGCTGCGTAATCCCGCCCAGTGTTCAGGGTTAG
>JAZBPA010000389.1:0-15161 GCA_036351435.1 Candidatus Competibacteraceae bacterium | reverse complement strand
TCTATTGAAAAATGCTGCGCAGGCTTTAACCAAAACGGCCCGCACCGAACCGACTCGCATCACCTTGCGGACTCGTAAAGTAGATAACGGTGCGTTAATCGAAGTGGAAGACAACGGGGTAGGCATGGATGAAGCCATCCGTCGCCGCGTATTCGAACCATTCTACACCACCAAACCGGCGGGCATCGGTACCGGTTTGGGGTTGTCGGTTTCCTATTTCATTATCACTGAACAACATCATGGAGAAATCAGCGTATCTTCGACCGCAGGCCAAGGCGCCTGCTTCAGCATTCGCCTACCGCAGGACGCAAGGAAAAAACCACCTCGCGAGCAGCCTGAATAATGCTGGCTGGCAGGGATCAGCTTAGGGGGTAGCGGGTGATACGCTCTGATTATATACAACTCCCACCCGTTTAGGCGCGGGAATCGACCATCATCATCGACTCACCGTCCAGAACCATTTTTCCTTTAACCGTACACACGGTTTCCAGTATTACCCGACGTTTTTCAGCATTCACTTCTTTAATCGTCACTGTGGCCGTTACTGTCTCACCGATGCGTACGGGCGCTTTGAACTTTAGTTGTTGGGAAACGTAAATGCATCCCGGGCCCGGCAAGCGAGTACCTAGGACGGTAGAGATCAGGCCGGCTGAAAACATCCCATGAACGATTCTCCCTTTAAACATGGTGGTAGCGGCGAATTCTTCGTTCACATGCACTGGGTTGTCATCGCCGGAGATGCCGGCGAATAAAATCACATCCGCTTCGGTGACCGTCTTCGCGTAGGAAGCACTCATGCCAACCGATAGATCTTCAAGGTAATAGCCATGCAAATTTTCGCTCATTGGACACTCCGCAAAAGTTGATTTTATGACAGGCGTATCTGGACACGAGGGGTCGCATTGAAGGCATTCAGACTCCTCGCTGGTAAAGCTGAATAGTGCCGTAAAATGGGCACGAAGTCTGCCAAAATTAACCCTGTTAATTGACAGGTTAATGGTGCAGGATAATCGGCTGAGGGTAACCACTATGCATGATTATTAGGTTGACCCTCAACGCCAAGATGGCCGATAATGGCAAGTGATTTTACTTATATGCCCGATTTTAAAGGCAATATTTAATACTTTACACACGACATAACAATGCGCCGAAACCAGGCTTGCCTAATTATAGTGCGGCCGGTTCGGGGAGGCATGTAACCGAAAGGTTGGGGTTAGCTGCGTGAATGATTTTTCCACCGACATTATGCAAACTCGCATCAAGGAATTGCGGGAAAAACAGGCCGAAATGCGCCAAGGTGGCGGCGCTAAAGGCATCGAAAAACAACATCAACAAGGGAAATTGACCGCCCGCGAACGCATAGAAAACTTAGTCGATTCCGGCAGTTTTCATGAGCTGATGCTGTTTGCCCAACACCGGGCTACCTTGTTCGGCATGGCCGAGAAGGAATTCCCAGCAGAAGGGGTTATCACCGGTACCGGTTCAGTGGATGGTCGCGGTGTCCATGTGGCCAGTCATGATTTCACCGTCGCCGGCGGTTCTGCCGGTGAAGTGCACTGCGATAAGATCACCGACATGATGAAAGGTGCACTGAAAGCAGGTACGCCTTTTGTTTTGTTCAATGACTCTGCCGGTGCGCGCGTGCAAGAGGGTATCGACAGCCTTGCCGCTTACGGGCGAATTTTTTATCACAACACCCTGTTATCAGGGGTGGTGCCGCAGATTTCACTGATTTGCGGACCGTGTGCGGGCGGCGCAGTATACAGCCCAGCATTAACCGATTTTATCATCCAGACCCGGCAAGCACGGATGTTTATCACCGGGCCGGACGTAATCAAAAATGTCACCGGCGAGGAAATCTCGCAGGAGCAACTGGGCGGCCCGGAAGCGCATATGCGTAACTCAGGTGTCTGTCACTTCATCGCTGATGATGATCATGATGCGGTTCGCATTTGCAAAAAACTGCTGTCTTTTCTTCCTTCCAATCATTTGGAGATGCCGCCTCGCACGCCCCACGATGACACCATTGAGTTGGATGAGGGCCTCAACCACATTATCCCGGATGACCCTAAAAAGCCGCATGATGTGAAGGACATTATTCAACGGGTAGTCGATGACGGCGATTTTCTAGAGGTGCATGCTCAGTTTGCTGAAAATATGGTGGTCGGTTTTGCCCGCATCATGGGCCGACCCATCGGTATCGTCGGTAATCAGCCCAAGGTTATGGCCGGCTGTGTCGATATCAACAGCGCCGACAAGGCCGCGCGCTTTATCCGTTTCTGCAATGCCTTTAACATCCCGCTGGTGACTTTCGTTGACGTGCCCGGATTCTTGCCGGGAATCCATCAGGAACACAACGGCATCATCCGCCACGGCGCTAAGATGCTGTACGCTTACTCAGAATGCACGGTACCTAAAATTACCGTCATCATCCGTAAAGCTTATGGCGGTGCTTATCTGGCTATGTGTTCGAAAGACTTAGGCGCTGACCGCGTTGCGGCTTGGCCTACAGCGGAAGTGGCCGTGATGGGTGCGGAAGGGGCGGCGAGTATCGTGTTCCGGCGCGAAATCGAAGAAGCCAAGGACCCTGGCACCAAACGTCAGGAACTTATCGAACATTACCGCTCGCACTTTGCGACACCTTATTTTGCTGCTGCGCGTCGGCTGGTCGACGATGTCATCGAACCGGCAGAGACTCGGCTATTTTTAGCCTCTGCGTTGGAAGCCACGCACACCAAACGCGAAGCACGGCCAAACAAGAAAACCGGTAATATCCCGTTATAGCCGAATCAACGCGGCATGTTTCGGGATGAGTCAACACCGTCGGAAGTCGCTCGGCTTCGGGTGCTGATCGGACAATGTCCATCATAACAACAATATGGAGATGCCATGCCCTATTTAACAGAGGCCTTAACGCTGGCTGTGGTCGGTATCTGCACGGTCTTCGTTGCGCTCATCGTTACTGGCATCGTGGTCAGTATCATCGGGCGTATCAACCAGAGTAAACCGGCGGTAGCCGCTGCTGCGCCACTCCCCGAAGAATCGCCGTTCGGTGGCCTCGACAAGCACACTATCGTCCTGTTAGCGGCGGCCGCGACCGCAGCGGTGAAGCGACCTGTGCGTATTCGCCGGGTGCGTTTTGTCAGCCATAAGCATGTACCTAATCTATGGGCGGCGGTGGGCCGGGTGGATTATTCGGAATAACTCCTATAAAGATCACCTAACCTACAGCCGATTCCACCAACCGGGAAATAACACTCATGAAGCTTAAGATTACTCTTGATGGCGTCACTTACGAAGTGGACGTTGAATTTGTCGATGAAGCGAGCGGTGCTGTCGCAGCTCCGGTAGGTGCTAAAGCCGCACCGGTCAGTACGCCTCAGCTACAGGCTGCCGCTAAGAAACCTGCTGCTGCAGCACCCTCTTCCAATGGCAGTGACATGACGGTAACCAGCCCACTTTCAGGTGTGGTATTTAAAATACTGGTCAATGTCGGTGATAGCATCACAACCGGCCAGGATCTGATTATCCTCGAAGCCATGAAGATGGAAACCAACATCGTTGCGGCGGGGCCCGGAACCATCAAGAATATTCCGGTCGCCGAAGGTGATGCGGTCAGCCAGGGACAACTGTTGATCGAATTCGAGTAGTTCTTGTCGAGTCTCTCTTGAGTTTGCCCGCAATCACCCAGAACACGGAATAATCGACCCATGCAAGAAACCCTGTTGAACTTCCTCGCGCAATCCGGCTTCGGCCAATTCCAGTGGGGAAACGGGGTGATGATATTGGTAGGGTGCCTATTTATTTTTCTGGCGATCAGCAAAAAATTCGAACCTCTGCTGCTGGTCCCCATCGGTTTCGGCATCTTAGTCGGTAACATCCCCTACGATACTAATGCGCTGAGCGTCGGCGTCTATGACGGTCCGGTAAGCGAAGCAGACATCCACTATTTCAAAGTCACGCAAGAAAAACAGCCCGACGGTAGCTCGGTCGTGCGACCTAGTGCGGAAATGGTGCACGACACCCAAGACGGCAAACGGATGGTTGAGCATGGACAAGCAGTTATGGTCAATCATCACGCAAAACTAGCGTATTACGGCGAGATCAAGACAGTCCCGGTTATCATTGATGTTGGCCAAGGTCGGCAAATATTTGTGTTAGAGAAGGCTGAAGACAATCGCTATCCGTCCATCGTCAAGCCTTCAAACCAAGATGCGCGTAATGCCGGCTTCTTTTATTTGATCTTTCAGGGCATCGCACTGGGTATTTTCCCACCACTGATTTTCTTAGGCGTCGGTGCGCTGACTGATTTCGGTCCTATGTTGAGTAATCCGCGCACACTGTTGTTGGGTGCAGCGGCACAGATCGGTATCTTTGGTGCACTGTTGGGTGCGGTGGTGATCGGTTTCGATCTAAAAGAAGCGGCGTCTATTGGCATCATCGGAGGTGCGGATGGACCTACGTCCATTTTCGTCTGCTCCGCGTTAGCACCAGATTTGTTAGGCGCGGTTGCGTTAGCAGCTTATAGTTATATGGCTATGGTTCCCATTATCCAACCGCCTATTATGAAGCTGTTGACCACCAAAGAGGAACGTCTGATTCGGATGGATTCACCCACGGAGGTGTCGCGCCGCACCCGCATCATGTTCCCGTTGATCGGATTCCTGTTGACCGCGTTCATTACCCCTGCTGCGCTACCGTTGTTGGGAATGCTGTTCTTCGGTAATTTACTCCGCGAGAGTTTGGTGACCGAGCGTTTGTCCAAAACCGCTCAGGGTCCGCTGATTGATATTGTCACGATCCTGCTGGGTATCTCAGTAGGTGCTAAGACACAGGCACAAAATTTCCTAACCTTCCAGACTATCGGAATTTTTGCGCTGGGCATTGTTGCCTTTGTCATCGCTACCGCCTGTGGTGTGTTAATGGCTAAGCTGATGAACAAAGTGAGCAAAAACCCCATCAATCCGCTGATAGGTGCCGCCGGTGTATCTGCAGTCCCGATGGCGGCGCGGGTGGTCCACAGTGTCGGTCAGAAAGAAGATCCACATAATTTCTTGTTGATGCACGCCATGGGTCCCAACGTGGCAGGTGTGATCGGCTCTGCCGTAGCAGCCGGTGTACTGCTTTCGGCATTAGCGAAGTAATCTCGATCTGATTTCCACTTCTTGCTGACTGGTTGCCTTGGCTATGCTTAAGGCTATCAGTCGCTTTTCAGCAAGCCAGCTATATTACTTGCAGGTTTTATTTGGCTGCTAAAGTGAACTCATTTGCTGAGAAACACACTCAATCGAAACCCCGGCAACGGGGTTTTTTGTTTTTAAATAGGCTGTAAAAGTTAGCCCCATTGGTCAATAATTTAAGGCCATCACGTTATACGGACTGCAATCATGCTTGACGCCGTTACACCCTATCGACCTGAGATGACCCAAGCCGGGTTATCCCCCACCCATTCTGTAACCGTCATGGATGAATACGGCGGTCGTCGAAACGCTGATATCGCCGGTGAGCGTCCCCTAACCCTGTATCTGGATAAGCGGGAGATCGTGACGTTGATGACCTTGGGGTGCTACCCGGAGGCGCTGGCCATCGGTTATTTGCGCAATCAGGATTTCATTGAAGACATCCGGCAAATTAAAACGGTCCAAGTAGACTGGGATATTGAGGCGGTAGCCGTGACCACTCACAGAGGCAACGCAGGCGAATCCCCGCGACTGGACAAACGCACGGTGACCACAGGCTGTGGGCAGGGAACGCTGTTCGGGGAAATTATGGAAAAGTTGGAGAACGTGCAATTGACCCAGCAGACGTTTCGCCAATCGCTGATTTACGATTTATTGCATAACATCACCGCCCACAACGAGGTGTATAAAAAAGCAGGTGCGGTACACGGTTGCGCACTATGTCACAACACAGAGATTGTCTGTTTCGTAGAAGATGTCGGGCGGCACAACGCGGTGGATGCAATTGCGGGACAGATGTGGTTGGAAGGGCTGACCGGCGAGGATAAGATTTTCTACACTACCGGTCGCTTGACTTCGGAAATGGTGATCAAGGTGGCGCAAATGGGGATTCCGTTATTGCTATCGCGTTCTGGTATCACCCGCATGGGTTTGGAAATGGGCCAGAAAGTCGGGGTTACTATGATCGGACGAGCTAAGGGTAAGCATTTTCTGGTCTTCAATGGTGCTGATGCGATTGAGTTGGATGCGGTGCCAGCGCAGCGGGCGGGGATTCGCGGTAGTAACGGCAAATCCTGATCGCTGCGGCTAAGTTCGAATTCGCTGATGGAATCTTCTTTTAAGCGGCCTGAGTCTGTCTTAGTGGTCGTTTATACCGCAGCCGGGGACGTCTTGGTCATGCGCCGCAGCCAACCTGCTGATTTTTGGCAGTCGGTGACCGGCAGTTTGAACTGGGACGAAACCGATCCCCTGCAAACCGCTCGCCGGGAACTGTTTGAAGAAACCGGGCTGAACGATGTTGAAGTCGTGCGCTGCCATGTCCGCAATCGATTTCCTATCGTGCCGGCTTGGCGCCACCGGTATGCGCCAACCGCCCGGGAAAACACTGAATATGTGTTTCGCGTGGCGCTACCCGTTCGTCGTAGTATCGTTCTCAACCCCGAGGAACATACTGAGTATGCTTGGCTAACTCGGCACGAAGCCGCCGCACGAGTCAGCTCTCACACCAACCAGACTGCGATCCTGCAATGGGTTTGCGATGAGTCCTAATTTGACTGATGGTATGCCAATGGATTGGCACCGCTTGTTGTCCCGCGCCCGGTTAGGAGTACCCAAAAGACGCGGTGACAGCGAAGCGCGTACCGATTTTCAGCGCGATTTTGATCGTATTGTGTTCTCCGCCGCGTTTCGCCGCCTACAAGACAAAACCCAAGTTTTCCCTTTATCACAAAGCGATTATGTGCGCACCCGCTTAACCCATAGTTTGGAAGTATCCAGCGTAGGCCGGACTTTAGGCACTCGGGTTGGCGATAGCGTGATCCGGCGTCATCAACTCACCGGGGTTTATCCGCAAGACTTTGGTGCCATTGTGGCAGCCGCATGTCTCGCCCATGATATTGGTAATCCTCCCTTTGGCCATTCCGGCGAAGATGCCATTCGGCTATGGTTCGAAACCTCGGCCATTGGCCAAGCGGTCATCGCTCAACTTGAGCCACACCAACAGCAGGATTTACTTCACTTTGAAGGTAATGCGCAAGGTTTTCGGGTTATCACTCGCCTGCAAAGTCCTGACAATCAAGGCGGTATGCAGCTGACCTGCGCGACTTTGGGGGCTTTCACCAAATATCCGCGGGCTTCCTGGCTTCCCGATCCGACCCCGCCGGGTATCAGCTACGCTAAATTCGGCTTTGTCGAGGATGATTTAGATTCGTTCAGCGAAGTGGCTGGACAGCTTGGCTTAACCCCGGTAATGCCAGGCGCTTGGCGACGTCACCCTTTGGCGTATCTGGTGGAAGCGGCGGATGATATTTGCTATCGGATTATCGATATTGAGGATGCCTTCCGGCTCAATCAATTGAGCTATGAGCAGGTCAGCGAACTGCTCATGCCGTTGACCGGCGATGCCGCTATTCAGCAACGGCTTGCAATAATTACCCGGCCCAAGGAAAGAATCGAATATCTGCGTGCCAAAGCCATCGGCCATACTATTGACCAGGTTCATGAAAGTTTCATGCAGAATGAAGCGGCGATCCTAACCGGTACATTTACCCAAGAATTGCTGGACAACATCCCCTGCGCTGTTTACATGCGCGCACTCAAGGATTGTGGGGAGAATCAAGTCTACGTCTCCAAGCCGGTGATCGAAGTCGAAGCAGCAGGGTTTGAAGTATTGGGTGGGTTATTGCAGGCGTTTATCACTACGGTGAACGACATTTCCGACCGCGGGGTTGCAGCCTCAGCGAAAAGCCGGATGTTACTCTATTTAATACCCGAACAATTTCTTGGCCCACATCGTCAGCCTGATCCAGAGTTATACCGTCGGGTGCTGCGCATCACCGATTTTGTATCTGGGATGACCGATTCTTACGCAGTGACTTTGTTTAAAAAGATCACCGGCATTTCCCTGCCGACCGGTTGAGCTTAGTCAGAGACTCCCGCCGGTTTCTCCCGGAGTGAGAATGCGGGCAATCAAATCCCCTTCGAACAACAGCGGTTGGCGACGTAAACTGCCAATCAAGCCACTGACCGGTGCGCGAACTTCTATACGAATACCGCCGCTGAAGCTGTCATAAATGTGACCAATCGAATCACCTGCTTGAATCCAGCGCCCCACCTCTAAACGGGACACAAAAAAACCGGCGTGCTCGGACAGCATGGCAAAGGTCTGATCGAAATTGAAATACCGTAAGTCCTCTTCGTCCTCGGCCAGGGTTAAGCCGGTGACGATGCCGGTTCTGTCCAGAAACGCAACCAATCCGCGAAACAGGGTTTCGCAGTGGGCGGGTTGCAGGTTCCCGGCTAAGCCACTTTGAATGACGAAAGTTTCACCACCATATTGGCGCCAAGCGTGGGTTAGGGTGGAATAAAACAGCGTGGTCGTGGGCCGTTCTATGACCGCTGGCAACCCGAAAAGACAGGCGCTGGCGCGTTCATCGTCGTTGGGGGCATAAAGCCGGACCTGTGGCATCTCTTCAATATCGAGATTGGAAGAGTGAATGTCCACTCGATAGTAAGCGGTGCGAGTGACATCAAGGACTGCGGCAGCAATCCTTTGGGTGGTTTCGCCGTGCTCGTGACCGGGAAACATGCGATTAATGTCGATTTTGTCAAACGGCCACGGACGGCTACGGGTGTTGATGCCCAGGACATTGACGGCGGGAATGATGATCACTCGCTCACGCAATTGTTGTCCCTTGCGCTCACCGGCATGAATGCTGTTTAAAAAATTTGCTAGTCGCGACAGTACGAATACACCGTTCAATTCGTTGCCGTGGATGCCGGCGACCAACGCTAAGCGTGGTGCGCGTTCGGGCGAGCCGATGTCGTGATAAGGAATATCGAAATCATCGCGCAACGGCGCAGTCATATTCAGCAAAGTAGGGGTATTCATGATGATTATTTCGCTACCGACACCACACGGGCCAGTAGCGAACCTTCGTAAACCAGAGGGTATTCGCGCAAGGTTAATAATGTACCGCTGACCGGAGAGCGCACTTCGGCGAGCGTAGGACCCTCAAACGGCGAGACGATTCGTCCCACCAACTCATTGAGCTGCACGCTGCCGCCTTGCTGCACAATCGGCACGAATAGCCCCGAGGTATCCGCATTCAAACGATAAATGGCGCTATCGTTGAAAATCAGCGGGTCGTGAGTAGGAGGGGTTAACTTCAATTCAGGGGCCAGGACACCCAAGTTTTGCCAAATCGCGAGAATACCAATCAACAATTGTTCGGTGAATGCGGGAGTCAGGCCCATGCCGGCACCCATCTCAATCATCAAACAAGGGACACCATTGTCGTTCAACGTGTAGGCCAGGGTATTTTCCCGAACCGTCGTCGCATCCTGCACCCAAATGGCTGACAGGTTCATATGCTTAGTCAGCGGAATGAGGTTGTCAGCGAAACGCTGATCGATCCGTACTTGCGGCATCTCGCGCAGATAGACATTGCTGGCGTGAATATCCAACACCAAGGCTTTTTCCTGTAGGTGCTCAATTACCGCCGCGGCGATGCGCTGCGGTAATAAACCTTCGGGGTGGCCGGGGAAACTGCAGTTTAAATCGCTATCATAAACAGGAATGGCGCGTTGCAAGGTATCCAAGCCTAACGGATTCAGGCTGGGGTAAAGTTCTACTTGGCCGGATAGTGCGTTCGGTTGGGTACGCGCTAACTCTTCAAGCCAAGCCGCTAAGCGATGACAAACGTACAACCCTTCTAGTTCGTCGCCGTGAATACCGGCTACTACAGCCACCCGGGGACCGTCGCCAGTACCCCGATAAACGCTGCGTTGAAGTTTTAGAGTCTCGCGATACGGCAGCTCAATGGCGAGAATCGTTTCAAGTTGTTTTTCCATGCGCTCAACTCGAACTCTTAAGTAAGCAGTGTTCGCCTTCCCTAGCCCATCGGTAATCGACGATCATTGAACGATGCATTTCACGCAAGGATAATAGATTTATCACAGTATAGGTGCATGCTGATTGGCTGGGTTGTCGCTTTAAATGACGTGGATCATCTTAACGTGATTAAAGATGGCGCCATCAGGCTTCTTATCTTCGTTTCCCAGCCATATTTATCGCCTTGGAGATCAAGGCGGTACCCGCATCGGCGTTATTCATTGGTCGCTTTCACTAAAACCTGACAGTCGATTCGAACACGAAAGCAGATTTTCGATAAATAATGTTGCGTCGCAACATTGAGCGTGATATATTGCGCTGCAACAAAAGTGTTTATTTGACATTTCCGCTACCGATGAGGAATTCACAATGTATGACGATATGCTATCCAAATGGTTTGCCAATCCCCAAGCCTTGCCGAATGTCTTGGGTAATGTCGGCCAATTAACTGTCTCCAATCTGGAGAAACTGACCACGCTACAAATGAATGCGTTACAGTCTTATATGAACCTGGGGTTAGAGCAGGTTAAATCGGCGACCCAAGTCACCGACCTCAATAATCTGCAGGATTTATACAAGCAGCAAACGGCGGCTACTAATTCAGTGCAGAAGCAGCTGATGGCTGACGTAAAGGCATTAAGCGATTGGGGTACCGATTGCAAAGCCGAGTGGGACAATGTGCTTAAAGAATGCGTGACCGGTGTTGGTGGGATCAAAGCCGCGGCTTGATAACACGACCGGATCATCTTCTCACTTACCCAGCGTTCAGGGGTTGCGTGCGACTCAGGCATAACCTGATCAGACCCGTACCGTGACCCCGAACGATTGTTCTATCGCAGTCGTCGCTACTGACCCCCATTTACGGGAACAGGCGGCGATTCTTGCTGCACAATTAGTCCTGCCGTTGACCGTCGAATTGGCGGATTCCCGCTTTACTCACCTACTGGTTTTAAGCCCGGAACACCTCGCTTTACAAGCACAGGGTGGAACTGGCTCAGTTTACGTTGATTTTGCTGCCGGAAACGCTTCTTATCGGCGTCATTTTGGTGGTGGTCGGCGACAATTGCTGGGTCGTGCAATGGGATTGAAAAGCGGCTACCGACCGACGGTTTTGGACGCCACTGCGGGTCTAGGGCGGGATGCGTTCGTATTGGCCGGTTTAGGTTGCTGCGTTCAATTAGTCGAGCGGTCTCCCATCATTGGCGCGCTGCTACAGGATGGTTTGGAACGTGCCGCCACCGTTCCCGATCTCGGTGCTTGGATCAATACCCGTATGCAGCTTTGCATCGCCGACAGCCACTCGCTCATGGCAACCTTACCCGATAGCGAGCGTCCCGCGGTGGTATATCTGGACCCGATGTATCCCCATCGCACCAAAACTGCGCTGGTCAAAAAAGAAATGCGCATGTTGCAACGCATTATCGGTGCCGATAACGATAGCGCTGCGTTATTACAAGCCGCCCTGAGCTGTGCCCGCCGTCGAGTCGTGGTCAAACGCCCGTGCCAAGCGCTGCCCCTGACCGGGTCGCATCCTGATGTGCAATACACCGGCAAAACGACACGTTTCGATGTGTACCTTCGTCATGGCGATGATACAAGTTGTTAATGCAACAGTGCTTTGGCAGACTGAAGTTGAGCAATATCTTCTTTTTGCAGTGCAGCATTAACCTGCTGATACGTTTGCCGAGCTAGCATGTCACGGGTTTGCGCTCCCACTGTGATCCGTTCACTGAAAGCCAGTTCAACCGCAATCGATTGTTCGCCAAGCAAGCGCCACAGATGGCTGATAAACTCATCATTGCCGATAAACGGCACCGTCCGGTTAATTCCCAGCGGATCGTTCGGATCGGGATAGTGCAAAGCAATTGCTTGTACCGGGCAACGCGCGTGCACGGCTGCCTGAAATAAGCGCGGATAGAACCGTTTAACGGACTCCCCGCTCGTCGACGTGCCTTCTGGAAAAATCAATATTCGCCCGCCTTGCCGTAGCCGCCAAGTCAGTTGCTCTGCGGCCTCGCCCGCGCCATTCCCGCTACCACGGCGGATAAAGGCTGTGCCGACCCGCCGACATAGCCAGCCGAACAACGGCCATTCGGCAACCTCCTGCTTGGCTAGAAAGTGAGTGGGACAGATGGCGGCGATACAAAAAATATCCAACCAGGAAATGTGATTGGCCACCAATAACGCAGAGCCTGCATGTGGGGTTCCTTGTAAAGTAATACGTACCCCCATCACCCGGCACAATGCCCGACTCCAACGCGTCATGACGGCTGTAGACACGGTTCGATTGCGACCTACGCCGATAGCGATAAGTGCACCGATCAGGATTAAACCTAATACTTGTAGTACACGCCATCCACGACGAACAATCCTCGGCATCGCCTAAGCGCGTCCCATGAAATGCCGGGCATAGCGACGTTCGACGTTACGTGTCGATAACAAAATAAACAGATCAGCAACCTGAAAATCCGGGTCCAGGCAAGGCTCGCCGCAAATACGTGCGCCCACCCGCAGATACGCTTTAAGCAATGGCGGTAACGTATATTCGCTACTTAGTAAACCGTCCCAATGTGGCAACGGCCGTAAGGGTTGCGCTCGCAACGGCTCGGCGGTCAGATAACGGGGCGCCAAATCGGCGAAAATAGCTTGGGCTTGCCCATTGTCTAGACCCAATGGGATGCTGGCACAGCCGATCAAATGATCGAAATCATGCTCCGCAATGAAATCCGCAAGCCCAGTCCATAGCGCCGTAATTGTCGCGCCATTGCGGTAATCGGCGTGTACACAGGTTCGCCCTATTTCCATAAAGCGCCCCGGAATTGCCAGAATACGACTGATATCGAATTCCCCCTGGGAATAATAGCCACCAGCTTGCCGGGCTTGTTGATCGGTCAAAATGCGGGTGCATCCCACAACTTGTTCAAGCGCTTGATCCCACACCAAAAGATGATGGCAGTGCTCGTCTAATTCATCATGGTCTAGCCCCGGAGTTTGAGTGTGTAAATGCGCGCCCATTTCATCCGCAAACACCTCGTACCGTAAACGCTGAGCTTCACGCACTTCAGCTGGGGTATGGGCAAACCGTGCGATCAGAGAACTGCTAAGCGGGGGAGTGGCTACAGCACTGTTGAGCTGGGGTGAGTTGTTCACAATGACCTCCAGAGCGGCATAGGATCCAAAAAACGCTGAAGGTAGGTGAACTGGGTGACGGTTAGATTAATCGAGAATTAAATTTCCATGACGATGGCGGAAGATCCCCGCCACCGTGTTGGACACTACGAACGTGCTATTGTGAAGCGCCTTGGCTTTGCTGATGGGCGTCGATCAAGCGTTTTTGAATATCAGCAGAGACCGCCTCGTAGTGGCTAAACTCCATGTTGTAAGAAGCCTGCCCGCCAGTCAGCGATTTCAACTGCGATTCATATCCGGTCAATTCAGCCAACGGCACCTGCGCCCGGATCACCGTCATTCCCCGCGGGCTTGAGTCGGTACCGCTAATCCGACCGCGGCGGCTCGAAAGATCGCCGGTAATAGCACCGACCCCGTCTGCCGGTACATTAATTTCAATATTCACAATCGGCTCCATAATCATCGGTCGTGCTTGACGAATGGCGTCCAAGAACGCTTCGCGACCGGCGGTCACAAATGCGATTTCCTTGGAGTCTACCGGGTGATGTTTACCATCGGTCGCAATGGCGCGCACGTCTTGCAGCGGAAAACCGGCAATAGCGCCACTATCCAAGGCATCGCGAATACCTTTTTCAACGGCGGGTAAAAACTGGCTGGGAATGGAGCCACCGACTACTTCGCTGGTGAATTCAAAACCCGCGCCTCGTTCCAAAGCTTCGACGCGCAGAAAAACCTCTCCGAACTGACCAGCACCCCCAGTTTGTTTCTTGTGACGATGATGGCCATTCGCGGTAGCACTGATGGTTTCCTTGTAAGCAATTTTGGGTGGTTTGGTTTCCACTTCCAAATGATAGCGGTCACGCATCTTCTCTAAGGTCATCCGTAAATGCAGTTCGCTCAGCCCCTTGAGCACCGTCTCGCGGGTGGTTTGGTTATGTTCCAAAGCAACGCAGGGATCTTCTTCCAGCAGTTTATTCACCGTATCCGATAGTTTCTGTTCGTCGCCCCGGTTGGTCGCCTGGATTGCTAGGCCGAATAAGGGAACCGGGAACCGCAAGGGCCGTAAATGAATATGGTCCTCGTCATGGGAATCATGCAACACCGCGTCCCGGAAGATTTCATCGACTTTGGCCACTGCGCAAATATCGCCGGGTATGCCCCTCGCTACTTCGGGTCGCTCCTTGCCGAAAACTTGGAACAGATGTCCGACTTTGAAGGGTTTACGCGCTTCGCCGATGAATAACTGACTGTCTTTGGTGATGGTGCCTTGATGAATGCGGAACAAGGCCAGCTTGCCCATGAACGGGTCGATAATGATTTTGAATACGTGTGCCAATGCGTGCGCTTGCGGATCGGGTACAGCTTGAAACTCTTCAGCATTCGGCCCTTCGCCTTTCAGGAAAGGTTCCGGATTGCCCTCGCCGGGGTTGGGCAACAGACGAGTAAAGAAGTCCAATAACTCGGAGATCCCGGCCCCGGTGCGCGCCGAAACGAAACAGATCGGCATCAGATGGCCTTCACGCAAGGCTTTTTCAAACGGATCATGCAATTGTTCGGGTTGTAATTCCTGACCTTGTTCCAGATACAGCTCCATCAACTCCTCATCGACTTCAACCACTTGATCAATGAGCGCAGTGTGCGCGTCGGCGACACTAGAAAAATCGCTTTCTCCAGCGGGATTGAAAAAGCAATCCACCACTTGGGTGCCTTGCTTGGCGGGCAGATTGATCGGCAAACATTCCCGCCCAAAAGTCTCCTGGATTTGCATGAGCAGGGCTTCTAAGTCCAAGTCTTCGGCATCGATTTTGTTGATGATAATCATCCGGCATAATCGACGCTCGTTAGCCCGATCCATCATCCGCCGAGTGACGTTCTCAATACCCATCTGGGCGTTAATCACTACGGCTGCGGTTTCCACTGCCGGCAACACCGCCACCGCTTGGCCGATAAAATCGGGAAAT
>JAZBPA010000388.1:0-20007 GCA_036351435.1 Candidatus Competibacteraceae bacterium | reverse complement strand
TTTACCCGCAATATTCTGGCCGGGCAGCCTATCGATGTGTTCAACCATGGCCATCACCGCCGAGATTTCACCTACATCGACGATATTGTCGAGGGCATTCTGCGGGTATTGGATAAGGTCCCAACACCTAATCCAGACTGGTCGAGCGACTCTCCCGATCCGGCAACCAGCCAAGCACCCTATCGTTTATACAATATCGGTAACCATCGCCCCGTAGAGCTACTGCATTATATCGAAGTGTTGGAAGCCGAATTGGGTCGCAAAGCGCAAATGAATTTACTTCCCCTGCAACCGGGTGATGTGCCCGATACTCATGCTGATGTGCAAGCATTGGTAGACGATGTCGACTATCAGCCCAATACCAGCGTAGAAGAGGGCATTGCGCGTTTCGTCGCCTGGTATCGGGAGTATTATCAAGCCTAACCCTACTGGTTAAGTCATCCTCTCCACAAGCTGAGCCTTAATAGTTTGACCCGTCACCCCGCGACTGTCCGGTCCCATAAGATACAGATAGGCGTCCATAATGGACTCTGGATCGGTCCATTCACTAGGATCGCCTGCCGGATAGGCTTGTAGACGCAATTGGCTGCGGACTTTGCCCGGATTGATACTGTTGACCCGCACAGTGGTATTCGCCTCCAATTCATTAGCCAAAACTTTCATTAACGTCTGTAATCCGCCTTTGGCGACCCCATAAGCCCCCCAATAAGCGCGTCCTTCCTCGCTAACCGTATCGGTGGTGAAGATCACCGAAGCATCCGGCGAGTGTTTCAATACCTCAAGCAGTGTTTGGGTTAACAGAAAGGGAGCGTTCAAATTGACCTGCAGAACCCGATACCATTGCTCGACATCGTAATGAATCAACGGGGTCAGCCCGCCCAAAATAGCGGCATTGTGCAATACACCATCAAGCCGGCCAAACTCGCTGCTCACCACTTGGGCCAAATCGGCATAGTCCTTGGGAGAGGCGCCTTCCAAATTCATCGGATATATCGCTGCTTGCGGATAGCCAGCCTGCTCGATGTCGTCATAAACCTGTTCCAGTTTACGAATAGTGCGGCCTAACAGAATCACTGTAGCACCATGAGCGGCAAAGCGCCGTGCAGCAGCGCGGCCAATACCAGTACCGGCGCCAGTCACCAGAATGACGCGTTCTTTGAGCAGCTCAGAGGTGGGTGGGTACTGCTTCATAAAATGACCTTTTTCGCAAGCTTGACATCAAACTGACAGATTTTCGTCAGCCGACACATAAAATCGCCATCATCGTTAGCAGGATGCATAGCGTGTTGCACGCATAGCATCCAAAACAACAGCTTTGGCTGATGAACAACGGATAATTCACTGCACGCTATTGGCTAATCACTGGCCACGTGGTCAACATTTGCAATTGGAATCGCGGCAATGATAACCAACTGGAGTAAAAAACAGCTCCCGTTAGAACTATTAAGTATCGATAGTATTTTTCAAGAGACATAGTGTTGTGTTGCGCATCAAAACGTATCATACTCGCGATCAATGTATCCAATTTGTCACTTTTTATCACCCGTTGGAAATCTTTAACCGGCACGATTCTTGTCTAGTTTACTGGCAGGACTTGTTAAGTCCAACCGTCCATAGTTCAGAGGTGTAGTCATGATGACCAACCGCGAAATTGATTTATTACCCCAGGGTGATCGAGCTGTTACCCAGGCTTCCCACGATTACTATCGGGCTCTGTTGGTCGGCGTTCCCGTTGGCGAACGGCAGCGATTACGACAGGCTTGGTTGCACGAAATGCAACGGCGTTGGCCGGATACTTGGCTTAGTTCGGTAGCGTAAGCCGTGCGGTCTTGAGTACACCTAAGCTATTCGATTAAGGTGAACGCTCTTCCAATTGCCGCAGCAATTCTCGCTCGCCGGCACGAAACTCAGTCTCTCTAATCGTCGACATCGATTTAGAATCCATATCGACAGCCTCCGCAGCTTGATCTTCGGGTGCTTGGTCGCCGTAATGAATCTGTCCTTGTTCATCTTCCCAGGTATACACTTGCTCCACGGGTTTAACCGCAACCGGTTTGGCATTTAACGTCACCGGGCTGACCTCGGTTGCTGCGGGCGGCTCGTCCCCATAGTGTACTTGTCCCTGTTCATCTTGCCATCGATAGACGCCGTCGTCTTGGGCAACTGCCGGCATAGCGGTGCTGAATAAAATCAGTAAGAATAATACTTTCATGAGACTCTCCTGGTAATCCCTGCCGCAACGCTTAACGCTGTAGCTCAGCTGTCATAAGCTTTGATCCATCAATCAGCAACACGTTGCAATATGTAGTGAAATAGCCTTGTATTACTGCTGTTACTAGCAAGCAGCCAGCGCGTTCGTTTGCACTGTTTTGGGTCATTCGCCAGTTCCTATTCGACTTGATTGGTCCGCTTAACGGTGGCCTTGTCGCGCTGTTGCCGTTCAGGAGTTACTCTTCCAGATAGGTATAACCTGTCAGGCCGGCTTCTAATTCATTCAAATAGGCCTTACGTTGGCGGTCATCCAACTGCGCGGCGGCGATTTTAGCGCGATAGGCGGCGCGTAAATCATCCGGTTCAAAGTGCACGTAACGCAGCAGATCGGACACGGTATCGCCGTGTTCCGGCTCTACGACACGATGGCTACCGTCATCGGTCAATTCGATATTCACCGCGTCGGTATCGCCGAACAGATTGTGCATGTCGCCCAGAATTTCCTGATAAGCACCCACCAGGAATATGCCCAGCAGATACTGTTTCCCGGCCCGGAAAGGTGGCAACGGTAGCGTGGTTTCTACCCCTTCGCCGTCCACGTAATAGGAGATACAACCGTCGGAATCACAGGTCAAGTCTTCCAACACCGCCCGGCTTAGCGGCGCTTCGTTGAGTCGATGCAGGGGCATTATCGGAAAGATCTGGTCTATGGCCCACACATCCGGCACTGATTGAAATACGGAAAAGTTGACGAAGTATTTTTCCGCCAACTTGTCGTTCAACTCATCCAACACGTCCCGATGGGCACGCACTCGCAGGTTCAACAACTCGCGTACTTGATGACAGATGGCAAAATACAATTGTTCGGCTTGAGCGCGTTGTTCCAGACTTAGCACACCGTGCATATACATGTCCTGAGCTTCGCCTAGCCAGTGCACGGCGTCGTGATAAGCCTCTATGGCGGAACTGCGTGATAGGGCCTGATAGCTGGACCACAAATCATGCAGGATGACCGGATCGGAGGGTGCGGGCTTTTCAGTTGCACTAACCTCCGGCATGGGCTGATGATCGGTCACGTTGGTGATCAACAGCGCATGGTGAGCGGTCAGGGCACGCCCCGATTCGGTCATCAACTCTGGGTGAGGCAAGTCTTGCTCGGTACAGACCTCCCACAAGGTATGTACGACATTATTCGCGTATTCCTGCACACTGTAATTCATTGAGCAGTCGCTACGCGAGGCGGTGCCCTCGTAGTCAATCCCCAGTCCGCCGCCGACATCAATTATGCCGAGCGGGACCCCCAGACGGTGCAATTCGGCATAATAACGACCAACTTCCCGCAGTCCGCGTTGAATGTCCCGCACATTGGCAATTTGCGACCCCATATGACAATGCAACAGAATCAGGCTATCCAACAAACCCCGCGCGCGTAACCGTTCAATAGCCGTCAGCAGTTGCCCGGCAGACAAACCGAATTTGGATTTCTCGCCACCGGTGTTCTGCCACTTACCGGCACCGATAGAGGCCAATTTAACCCGGATACCCAACAGTGGTCTGATCCCCAACTGCTCAACTTCACCCTCAATCAAATCCAATTCGGACAGCTTTTCCACCACGATGATAACCCGCAATCCCAATTGCTTGCCGATCAAAGCCAGTCGAATATACTCGCGGTCTTTATAGCCATTACAGATAATGGTGCCACCCGGTTGGGAAAGCGCCAGCACCGCCATGAGTTCGGGCTTACTACCGGCTTCCAAACCAATCCGTGAGCCCCCGTGACGGATGATTTCGTTTACCACGCTACGCTGTTGATTAACCTTAATGGGATAGATCGCCGTATAGCGTCCCTGATACTCTTCATCTGCCAGGGCATTACTAAAGGCTTGGCACAATACATCGACCCGGTCATGCAGAATATGATTAAACCGCACCAATACCGGCAAACCATAGCCACAAGCATGTAATTGCTGCGCCAGTGCTTGCAGATTGACGCCGGGATGTCGATCATGGTGCGGTGAGCGGACGACGATGCTGCCGTCCTTGTCGATATCGAAATAACCGCCGCCCCAGCGGGTGACGTTATACACTTCCCGAGCCTGGGCTAGGGTCCAAGTGGTTTGTTCGAGCGGATCCTGCACGGCTTCAGTCCTCACTAATCAACCAGACGGAGTGAAACGCAAAGTGACCTTGGGTAACGAATGGTTTTCGGAAATAGACACGCATAATGGGTCGGCCTTTTCGCTGAAGGTCAAGGAAAAACTATGGGATGAGCACAGCCCTTTCCAACATATCGAGGTGTATGCAACCGAGGGCTTCGGCCATTTGCTGGTCATCGACGGTTATATCATGCTCAGCGCGCGTGACAACTTTTTATACCACGAAATGCTGGCCCACCCGGTTTTATTCACCCACCCCGATCCCAAGCGAGTATTAATCATCGGTGGTGGGGATTGCGGCACCTTGCGTGAGGTATTGAAACATCCCGGCGTAGAGACCGCTACCCAAGTGGAAATTGATCAGGCGGTGACTAAAGTCGCGGAGCGTTTTTTTCCCGAGCTGTGCGAAGCGAACCAAGATCCCCGCGCCCAATTCTGTTTTGAGGACGGTATCGCCTGGGTGAACAACGCTGCGGCGGGATCATACGATGTGATTATTGTGGATAGCACTGACCCAATCGGCCCAGCTGCAGGGCTATTCTCCGAGTCATTTTATGGGCAGTGTCGGCGAGCGTTAGGAGACAACGGATTGTTAGCGCAACAAAGCGAATCACCGTTGTTCCACCTGGAAACTATTCTCGAACCCATGCATCGCAATTTGCGTGCGGCAGGATTCGCAGCAGTAAACAGCGCACCGTTTCCGCAATGCGTTTATCCGTCCGGTTGGTGGTCGATCACGCTGGCCAGTAAAACCGATACGCTCAAGCAATTTCGGGAAATCGATGTCACCAATAAACCGTTTACCACCGATTACTATAACGCCGATATGCACCGCGCGGCGCTAGCGACGCCTGAATTCATGCACCGCCGATTGCATGGCTGAGTCGAGCTAACCTCTCCTCCCTCTGCTTTAGAGGGAGGAGAGGGTCTGCAGTGAACGATTTATAGCGCTTCCGCGCCGGTCTCGCCGGTACGGATACGAATTGCTTCTTCCATATCGAAGACGAAAATTTTCCCGTCGCCGATTTTGCCGGTATTGGCTGCCTTGCAGATGGCATCAATGACCCGCTCGGCGACAGCATCGTCCACACCGATCTCAATTTTGACCTTAGGCAAAAAATCGACCACGTATTCCGCACCCCGATACAATTCGGTATGCCCTTTTTGTCGGCCAAAGCCTTTCACCTCGGTAACGGTGATGCCCTGAACGCCGACCGTAGACAACGATTCCCGAACGTCATCCAACTTAAATGGTTTGATGATGGCTGTAATGAGTTTCATGATCGAACCCTGTTGTGCGTTTCACTCAATAATTGAAAGGACTATACCGGAAAACCCTACAAGCTGTAACCACGCTCATTATGCAAGGTGATATCCAACCCTTGGGTTTCCTGTTCGTCGCTGACGCGTAGCCCTATGATGACATCGACAAGCTTAAGCAAGATAAAGCTCAAAATGCCGGTATAAGCAATCGTGAAAATAACGCCTTTACACTGCACCCATAACTGACTAGCAATCGTCATTCCGTCGGCCAAGCCTGCGCCGCCCAAACTGACGTCAACACACAGGCCGGTCAAGATAGCGCCCACGATACCACCGACGGCATGCACGCCGAACACATCCAACGAATCGTCGTACCCCAGCGCGCGTTTGAGCTTGGTTGAAGCCAGGAAACACAACACGCCCGAAGCGAAACCGATCAGCAAAGCACCCATCGGACCCGCCGTACCGGAAGCCGGCGTGATGGCGACCAGGCCTGAAACCGCACCGGAGGCAATACCCAATGCGCTAGGCTTGCCGTGACTGAGCCACTCCGAAAACATCCAACTCAATGCTGCGGTAGCAGTAGCGATCTGAGTGACCGCCATAGCCATTCCTGCCGTGCCGTCCGCGGCGAGTTCACTGCCCGCGTTAAAGCCAAACCAGCCTACCCACAGCATGGACGCACCAATCAGCGTAAACGTCAAATTATGGGGAGTCATCGCCACGCTTGGGAAGCCGCGCCGTTTACCAATAACCAGACACGCTACCAAGCCAGCGATACCGGCATTGATATGGACCACCGTACCGCCGGCAAAATCCAACACCCCCCAATCCCACATGAGTGCCCCGTCACCACCCCACACCATGTGTGCAATCGGGGTATAACAGAGGGTAAACCACAGCACCATGAACACTAACATGGCGGAGAATTTCATCCGTTCCGCGAACGCACCCACAATCAGCGCCGGAGTGATGATCGCGAAAGTCATCTGAAAAGTCATGAACACCGATTCCGGAATGGTGCCGGACAGACTGTCCACCGTCATCCCGCTCAAAAACACTTTGTCGAAACCGCCGACAAAGGAATGAAAATTAGTGACTCCCGCTTCCATGCCAGTAGCATCGAATGCCAGACTGTAACCATAAACCATCCACAGTACGGTCATCAGGGAGGTCATGGCAAAGCACTGCATCATGACCGACAGCACGTTCTTACTGCGCACCATCCCGGCGTAAAACAAAGACAGGCCCGGGATGGTCATAAACAGCACCAAAGCGGTCGCGGTCAACATCCAAGCGGTGTCGCCGGCACTGAGTTGTGAAGTTTCCTGAGCTAATGCCAGCGTAGGACAAACCAGCGCCGCCATTAGGAAAGCAGATTGCATAGTACGTATCATCATTATCGTTATTCCATGTTGTCTTTCCCTTGGAATAGGGAACAGTATTGAATTGATCATCCTTGGGGTAAAGCAACAGCGGGCTCCGCACCCGCTGTTTAAGACATTGAGTTAACTTTGGGTGCCGGTAAATTCAGGGTAGGCTTCCACGCCACATTCGCCCAAATCGGTACCTTCCAGTTCTTCTTCCTCGCTGACCCGGATACCCATAGTAAATTTCAGGATAGTCCAGATGATCAAGCTAGCGACAAAGACGAAGACGAAGATTGCGGCTAAACCGGTCAACTGAGCGATAAACGTAGCATCGGGATTGGACAGCAACACCGCCAATAAGCCCCACATGCCACAAACCCCATGTACCGAGATAGCGCCGACTGGGTCATCAATCCGCAACTTGTCCAAGGTAATGATAGAGAACACCACTAATACACCACCAACCATACCGATGATGGTTGCCAAGCCGGGGCTAGGCGTCAACGGTTCAGCAGTAATCGCAACCAAACCGGCTAACGCGCCGTTCAAAACCATGGTGAGATCAGCCTTGCCGAATAATAACCGGGCAGTGATCATGGCGGCGACCAAACCACCGGCAGCAGCAGTGTTGGTATTCACGAACACCATTGCAACCGCGTTGGCATTCTCGACATTGGAAACCGCCAGCTGGGAGCCGCCATTGAAACCGAACCAACCCAACCACAGGATAAATGTGCCCAAGGTGGCCATCGGCAGATTCGCGCCGGGAATCGGGTTGATTGAGCCATTTTTACCGTATTTGCCGAGCCGGGGGCCGAGCAACAACACACCAGCCAAAGCCGCGGTACCACCGCACAGATGCACTACGCCGGAACCGGCGAAATCCAGAAAGCCCAACTGATCAAGAAAACCGCCACCCCATTTCCAATACCCTTGTATCGGATAAATGAACCCGGTTAGGACTACGGCGAAACACAAAAAGGCCCACAAGCGCATCCGTTCAGCCACAGCACCGGAGACAATCGACATGGCTGTGGCTACGAACACCACCTGGAAGAAAAAGTCGGCCATATCCGCATAAACCGGCGCATCGTCGCCACCGGCAATGACCATCTCAGCCGTATTGTCCTCACCGATTAAAAAGCCAATGCCGGGGAAATAGGCATTAAGCGCCTCACCGGGATACATAATGTTGTACCCGACCAATAGATACATAATGCAAGCGACTGCAAATAACGACACGTTTTTGGTAAGAATTTCTGCTGTGTTCTTCGTTCTAACCAAGCCCGCTTCCAGCATGGCAAAGCCGGCTGCCATCCACATCACCAAAGCGCCGGTCATCAACAAATAAAACGTATCCAGCGCGTATTTAACTTCTAAAATTTGTTCCACATCGCACCTCTCAAAACAATCGTTGGGCTATAACGCTTCGGGGCCGGATTCGCCCGTGCGAATACGAATAGCCTGTGCCATTTCGGACACGAACACTTTGCCGTCACCGATTTTGCCGGTGTTAGCAGCTTTGGAAATCGTCTCAATGACCCGCTCCGCCAAGCTGTCGTCCACACCGACTTCAATCTTGACCTTGGGAAGAAAATCCACCACGTATTCCGCACCTCGATACAGTTCGGTGTGGCCTTTCTGACGACCAAATCCCTTGACTTCAGTGACGGTGATGCCCTGGACGCCGACTTCGGTCAGCGACTCGCGTACATCATCCAGTTTGAAAGGCTTGATAATCGCGGTGATCATCTTCATGACGAAACTCTCCTCGGTGGAAAAGTCCCCGTGATGACGAGGACCGGTTGGGCCGTCTTGTTCATCGTGAACTCCTGAATTTAGGTTGCATTAATGGCCGGATGGGACTGCCGGAATCAGACAAACAAACCCTAAGCATGGCCCATGCCACATCACAAAATATTTTTGGAAACAGGCGACTGGCGGGGATCAACGCGAGTTGTGAGGATACCAAGATATGCCGAGCAGCGTGCACCAAAAGGCAGCGCGCACCAATACAGTGCAATTCAGGGTTTAGTTCCCAGACTCGATTAAACCCCGCTAAACTAGCTGCAACATGCATTTGCGGAGTAACAAGATGATTGACCCGAAAATTCTCGACGAGCTCTCCAAACGGTTTACGGAAATAGTGCCTGCCAGCGTCCGGCAGTTACAGACCGATATGGAGAAGAATTTCCATGCGGTATTACAAGCTACCTTTGCCAAGATGGATTTGGTCACCCGCGAAGAATTTGATGTCCAGCAAGCGGTGTTAGCCCGCACTCGCACCAAACTGGAAAATCTGGAAAAACAGGTAGCATCATTAGAAGATCAGTTGCAGACTCGTCGGGGTAAATCGTCTGCCAATCCACCGGATACAGCGGCTTAGCAGGCGACAATAATCACTGTTGCTACCCCAAGCATCATCAGGTCCAATTCTGTGAGTTATCGGCAAAGCCCTAAAATAGGGCGTAGTTGGTTTGTCACTCTGTGTGGGTTCGTTACCGGGAACGCGTTTAGGAGGGAACCATGTCGCTAGCGATTGTTTACAGCAGGGCACAAGTCGGTATCGATGCACCACTGGTCAGCGTAGAAGTCCATTTATCCAACGGCCTGCCGGGATTATCCATTGTCGGTTTGCCGGAAGCAGCGGTCAAGGAGAGCAAGGATCGGGTACGAGGCGCGATTCTCAACAGCCAGTTCGAATTTCCTGCCCGGCGTATCACGATTAATCTGGCGCCCGCTGATTTACCCAAGGAAGGCGGGCGCTTCGATTTGCCTATTGCTCTCGGCATTTTGGCGGCATCTGGACAAATCCCTGCAACATCGTTAGCCGATTACGAGCTATTGGGTGAATTGGCGCTGGGAGGGGAGCTGCGCAGCATACGCGGCGTATTGCCTGCCGCCTTGGCCTGCCGCAACGCTGAGCGGGCTTTATTAACCCCGCAAGCCAATGCCGACGAAGCGGCGTTGGTGGGAAATCTCACCGTGTTTGGTGCCGCGCATCTATTGGAGGTCTGCGCCCATCTAAAATCTGGAGCCACGCTCCAACCTCAGGTAACCCAACCCATCACAGAGCAACAAATTGCCCCGCCGGATCTAGCCGAAGTACGCGGTCAGCACCATGCCAAGCGAGCGCTGGAAATAGCTGCTGCCGGCGGGCATAATCTGCTGTTGATTGGTCCACCGGGCACCGGTAAAACCATGCTGGCCAGCCGGTTGCCGGGTATTCTGCCACCCATGGAAGAAACGGAAGCGATTGAAGCAGCGGCTGTCGCATCAGTGAGCGTGCAAGGCTTTGCGCTGCACCAGTGGCGTCAACGACCGTTTCGCACCCCACACCATACTGCCTCTGGAGTAGCTCTGGTAGGTGGCGGAAGTCAGCCCCGACCGGGCGAGATTTCTTTGGCGCATCACGGTGTGTTGTTTTTAGATGAATTAACCGAATTCAACCGCCGGGGGTTGGAAGTATTGCGAGAACCCCTAGAATCGGGCCGAATCACCATTTCCAGAGCCGCTCGGCAGGCGGAATTTCCGGCCCGTTTTCAATTGATAGCCGCGATGAACCCCTGCCCGTGTGGTTATCTCGGTGATCCGGAACGTACCTGTGACTGTAGTCCTGAGCAGGTAAGACGTTATCGTGCGCGAGTATCTGGACCGCTGCTGGATCGGATCGATATGCAAATTGAGGTGCCACGATTAGCGCATAAGCTACTACGTGGTAAATCTGCGGAAGAATCGAGTGCAGTAGTGCGCGAACGCATTGAGGCGGCGCGCATCCGACAACAGCAACGAGCCGGCAAAACCAATAACTTACTGGCCCCTCGGGATATTGAGCGTGATTGTGCGTTGCAAGACCAAGATTACCAGTTACTGGAAAAAGCCTTAGAACGTTTGGGGCTGTCGCCTCGGGCTTATCACCGTATTCTCAAGGTTTCACGCACCATTGCCGATTTGGCCGGTAGCGACTCGATTCAGACCCTTCATTTGACTGAAGCGATTAGTTATCGGGCGTTAGATCGGAGTATGCGTTGACTGTGAGGCGGGCAACTCCTCGACTTGCCATGAGTCATTCTGACTGGGTAGTATTCTCTTCCGGAAAGTCAATCAAGCACTGTCAGTGTTAAAGTGAACTAGGAAATTTAACTGTCATGGAAAAATGGTATGTCGCTCACACCAAACCTCGTCAGGAGCTACGCGCAAAGGATCATCTGGAACGGCAGGGATTTAAGTGTTTTTTGCCGCTTATTAAGCAAAAACGTATTCGTAAAAGTCAACGGATAGAGCGCATTGAGGCGTTTTTTCCGCGCTATATGTTCCTTCACCTTGATCTTGCTCGAGACGGAATTTCGCCCATCCGCTCCACTCAAGGGGTGATTGGTTTGGTGCGTTTCGGGGATCGGGTCGCGGATGTCCCCGAGCCCTTAATAGAAAACTTATTAGCCGCTATTGATGCCCAAAGCGGGCTCATCGGGATACCGGAGCGGACATTTAAGCAAGGCGAAGCGGTCGTTATAGAAACAGGATCGTTTGCGGGCCTCCAAGGGATTTTCCAAGCACCTCGTGGTGAAGACCGGGCGGCTATCCTGTTAGAGATACTGGGCAGCTCACGGGAAGTGGTTGTTGCAAGAGATGCTCTAGCCCCTGTGGCTTAAGCGTGTATTATTAGTCTGGCAAATAAACCAGTAAAATCAGTTTTCCAACGCCTTATGCGAAAAGCGGTATGTGATTCGTAGGGCGGTAGCGTACCTGCAGCAGCACTTCAGGACTCGCTTGTAAAAGCGCGGATGTCCGCCCGGAAACTCTTCCAGCACCAAAGAACCCTTGTCATTACCAAACCCAACCAGTCTGTAAGCCATGATTGGCAGAAACACCAATGAATTCAGCGGGAATGCATGAACGCCGAATCTTTAAAAGAGGTCATCAAAACAGAGCTGCCTGGTTTGCTGCGGGACGATCCCGCGCTGCGTGAATTTATTTTAGATCTGACCCGGTACCAGTACGCGGATCGCACCGAGACCGAGAGCCGATTTGACCGTGTGTTGGCGGAATTACAACGCGACCGGGAAGAACAAACCCGCAAGTGGAAAGCCCAAGAACACAAGTGGGAAGAGCAAAACCGCAAGTGGGACGAAAACAACGCACAAATGCGGGAACAGTTCAAACGCACCCATGAAGAGATTATGGCAATAGCGACAAAGCAGGAACAAAATATCGGTGCATTAGGCGCACGCTGGGGCATGCAAACCGAGCACGCCTTTCGCGATGGGCTGGCGGCGATTGTCGAAAAAAGTTTTGGTGTGCAAGTGCATACGATTAACGAATATGACGATCAAGGGATTGTTTTCGGTCGCCCAGACCAAGTCGAGTTAGACGTTATCGTCAAAAACGGCGTGCTGATCCTCTGCGAAATCAAGTCTTCAATGGATAAGGCTGGCATGTATGTATTCGGCCGCAAAGCCGAGTACTACGAGCGGGTTCACCAGCGCAAACCGGACCGATTAATCGTCATTTCGCCGTGGATCGACAGCCGAGCCAAGAAAGTCGCCGAAGCTCTAGGAATCGAAACGTACGGCTATTCGACCGAGTTAAAAGCGTTGTAAATACTGCTGTACGAAATAGAGCTGAACGTACTTCAGCAACCCCGATTATCCGCGCGTTGGATCATTTAATGCACAACGACCTTGAAGATTTCTATCCAGAGGGCAATTGCAAACCAATGGAGGACGACTCCGAGCAATTCCATGCGTATTAATCAAAGAAAACGGATTTTGGTAACCGGCGGCGCCGGTTTTCTGGGCTCTCATCTGTGTGAGCGGTTGCTGAACGATGGGCATGATGTGCTCTGCGTGGACAATTTCTTTACCGGAGCCAAGGATAACCTCCTGCATTTATTGGATAATCCTCACTTTGAGCTCATGCGACACGATGTCACTTTTTCGCTCTATGTAGAAATTGATGAGATCTATAATCTTGCCTGCCCGGCATCTCCGATCCACTATCAGTTCGACCCGGTTCAGACCACCAAAACCAGCGTCCACGGCGCGATCAATATGTTGGGTCTGGCCAAGCGAGTAAAAGCCAAGATATTTCAGGCATCCACCAGCGAAGTGTATGGTGATCCCCAGATTCACCCGCAACCGGAGCATTATTGGGGACATGTGAATCCGGTTGGTAGCCGCAGTTGCTACGACGAAGGCAAACGTTGCGCAGAAACATTGTTTTTTGACTATCACCGCCAGCACCAGCTGAAAATCAAGGTGGCGCGTATATTCAATACCTATGGCCCGCGAATGCACCCGAATGACGGGCGGGTAGTCTCGAATTTTATCGTCCAGGCACTGAAGAACGACCCAATCACGATCTACGGTGATGGCAACCAGACCCGTTCGTTTTGTTATGTTGACGATTTAATCGAGGGGTTCGTTCGACTGATGAACAGTCCAGATGAACTCACCGGGCCGGTCAATCTCGGTAATCCCGGCGAATTCACCATGATTGAGTTGGCAGAGACGATCATCAAGCTAACCGGCTCACGCTCTCAGCTGGTTCATAAACCGTTGCCTGAAGATGATCCCAAACAGCGCCAGCCGGATATCAGGCTAGCTAGGGATCAGCTGGAGTGGCAACCGAGCATTCCGTTGGAAACGGGCTTGCAGCATACGATTACCTATTTTGATGCGCTGTTGCGCCAGCGCATGGGCCAGTAGACCACTCAAGAATGCAGGCCACAGCGGCGGTGGAAAGCAAGATGGGGGGCAATGAGAGACCGAACCCCATCCTTTGGTGACCTCATGACGAAACGGATCTTTGTTGCCGGCCATAACGGTATGGTCGGATCCGCTATCATGCGCCAACTTGTGAGCGAATCGGATAATGAACTTGTCACCGCCAGTCGGTCCGAGCTGGATCTTGGCAATCAGCAAGCCGTCGCTGACTTTTTCGCGTGCCAGGCGATTGATGAGGTCTACCTGTGCGCTGCCAGAGTGGGCGGCATTCAGGCCAACGACACTTACCCCGCCGACTTCATCTACGAGAACCTGATACTCGAATGCAACGTCATTCACCAGGCTTACGCACACGGGGTGAATAAGCTGTTGTTCCTAGGGTCCTCCTGTATCTATCCGCGCTTAGCCGAGCAGCCCATGAAGGAAGAGGCGTTGCTCACCGGCGCGCTGGAGCCTACCAACGAGCCCTACGCGATAGCCAAGATCGCCGGCATCAAGCTATGCGAGAGCTACAACCGCCAGCACGGCACGGACTACCGCAGCGTGATGCCCACCAACCTGTACGGCCCTGGGGATAACTTTCACCCCGAGAACAGCCATGTGATTCCCGCACTGCTGCGCCGGTTTCACGAAGCCGTGCTGAGCAACGCCCCCCGCGTGACCAACTGGGGCACCGGCAGCGCCTTACGCGAGTTTTTGCATGTCGACGATATGGCTGCAGCCAGCGTACACGTGATGAATTTGCCACGAGCTGAGTATGAACAAGTGACCGAACCGCGCCTCAGTCACATCAATGTGGGCACCGGCACGGATTGCTCAATCAAAGCACTCGTTGAGACCATAGCGGAAGTGACCGGGTTTAGCGGCGACATCGAATGGGATACCACCAAGCCCGATGGTGCCCCGCGCAAACTGATGGATAGTTCAAAGCTGAACAGCCTCGGCTGGCAACCGGCGCACGATCTGAGGTCCGGTCTCGAAAATACCTACCAGTGGTATCGGGAACATATCGGCCAGGCTAGGGGTTAGTCCGGGACTCTTGGGAAAGAGAACAAACATGGCCGAACAGAAAGTCGCCCTCATTACCGGCATTACGGGCCAAGACGGATCTTACCTCGCCGAATTCTTATTGGAGAAGGGTTACCAGGTGCACGGCATCAAGCGCCGCGCCTCGTTATTCAACACGGAACGTATTGATCACATCTACCAGGACCCGCACACGGTCAGCCAGCGCTTCTTCTTGCACTACGGGGACCTGACCGACACCAGCAACATCACCCGTATCATCCAACAAGTACAGCCGGACGAGATCTACAATCTGGGAGCCCAGAGCCATGTGGCCGTAAGCTTCGAGGAGCCCGAGTATACCGCTGATGTGGATGCCATTGGCACCCTGCGGGTGCTGGAGGCGGTGCGGTTGTTGGGGCTCACCGAGAAGACCCGCATTTACCAGGCCAGTACCTCGGAACTCTACGGCCTGGTACAGGAAACCCCCCAAACGGAAACGACGCCGTTTTATCCCCGCAGCCCTTACGGCGTGGCCAAGCTCTATGGCTTCTGGATCACCGTCAACTATCGTGAGAGTTACGGCATGTATGCCTGCAACGGCATCCTGTTTAACCACGAGAGTCCACGCCGTGGCGAAACCTTTGTCAGCCGCAAGATTACCCGCGGCTTGGCGAATATCAGTCAGGGCCTGGAAGAGTGTCTGTACATGGGTAACCTGGATGCTAAGCGGGACTGGGGTCATGCCAAAGACTATGTCGAAATGCAGTGGCTGATGCTCCAGCAGGAAGAGCCACGTGATTTCGTGATTGCCACCGGGCAGCAGATCTCCGTGCGGGAGTTTATTGTGAAATCAGCGGAGGCACTCGGGCTCACTTTGCGCTTCGAAAGCAGCGGCACTGACGAAGTGGGGATTGTGGATTCTATCAACACCGGCAAGGCAGTTGACGATATCACTGTGGCGGTAGGCGACACCATTGTTGCCGTGGACCCGCGCTACTATCGACCCGCCGAGGTCGAGACGCTGTTAGGCGACCCCAGCCAGGCCAGAACTGTGTTGGGCTGGGAGCCACGGACGACGGTCGATGAGATGATTGTTGAGATGATCAGCTCCGATCTCGAAGTAGCGCGCAAACACCGATTGCTTATCAAGAGTGGGTACGATGTCAACACGTCGAAGGAATAACGTTGTCTCAACGAAGAAGAGCGGGATAGCTACGCTATCAGCTGGAGGTCATAACGGAAGATATCGGGCAATGGGAGAACCTACCCCGTTTACCATGACCCAGTTAACCAAGCGTTGAGGTAAGTGTTAGTGGCCGAGATTGAAGAACGGGTTGATCGACTTGAAGAGGTGTTGCAGCAGTTTGTGACCAGTGTCGGTATTGAATTCAATAAACTCTACAATTCCCAGATGCGTACCGAGACCGAGTTGCGGGCTTTTAAGGACGAAATGAAGGACTTCAAAGACGAAAACCGCCGAATGAATCGGGAGATGAACCGACGCTGGGGCGAACTGGCTAATAATATGGGAACCCTGGTAGAAGATCTGGTCGCCCCCAGCTTGCCCCGGATTGTTAAAAACTTGTTGGATCAGGACGTGCTTCATCTCACCGTGCGGTACCGACCCAAATTAGCCGATGGCCGGGTTCGGGAGTTCGATGCCCTATCCGTCACCGCCGATACGGTCTGCCTCACCAGCACCAAAAGCACCCTGCGCAGCGCCGACGTGGACCACTTTGCCGACGAGGTCCAGGCTTTTCGGGAGTTTTTTCCAGAATATGCAAGCTACCCTATCGTCGGTATCCTAGCCAGCCTGTCTGTCGATGCCGGCGTCCTAAACTATGCCGAACGGCAAGGGTTGCTCGTTTTAGGTGCAGGGGATCAGGTGATGCAAGTCATGAATTCGCCGGGATTTATTCCGAAAAAGCTTTAGGCGATAGCCGAAAAGGAAGATGCCGGTGACTTTAGAAAATTTAGTGGTCATTTTTCTGCGTGGTGGATCGGCGCGTCGGGAGCTGCGCTTGGGCGGCGATCATCATGTGTACCTGAGTTTCCGCTATCTGGCCTGTGAGCTATCGAACCTGTGGTTTGAGGATTATCTCGACAGCCATAATATCGTCGCGCGGCTCAATCTACCCAATATGCGTTGCTTGAATAGTTTGAGCGGGTGCTGACGGCCAGCCACTTGGAAGACGTTGTGTATTGAGCTTGCAGCGCCTTTTCCTAACGACTGCTCAGATCATTCGCAAGTAACTTGCCTGTTGTTGGTGTCTGACTATCCTATGAAAAACCCGCTGATTTCCATCATAACCCCCTGCTACAACGCCGAACGCTATGTAGGGGAGGCTATTGAGAGCGCACCGGGCCAGACCTACCCGAATATTGAGATGTATTTGACGACCTGTGGGTACGGTCTCCTTAACTCTCTTCGGATGATCCGCCGCCATTAAAGAAAGTCCGACCGAGGAATCCGACATGACTGAAATTGTTGAACGGGTCAGTGCGCTGGAAGAGGCGCTGATGAGGTTGGTCTATGCCCAATTCAATACTGAAATAGAGCTACAGAAATTAACCAAGGGAATGGCTGACTTCAAAAACGAGATGAAAGACTTCAAGGACGAGATGGCCGACTTCAAGGGGGAGATGAAAGACTTCAAGGAGGAAAGCCGAAGCAACAACCGGGAAATGAACAAACGCTGGGGTGAGCTGGCCAACAAGATGGGCACTTTGGTGGAAGATCTGGTGGCCCCCAGCCTTCCCCGCATCGTGCGCGAGGTGTTAGGTCAGGACGTGGTGGACATGGCCGACCGCCGCAAGCGGAAATTGGCCGATGGCCGGGTGCGGGAATTCGATGCTTTGGCCTTCACCGCCGACACTGTCTGCCTGAACAGCACCAAGAGCACATTGCGCAGCGCTGATGTGGATGGCTTTGCCCAGGAAGTGGCAGCGTTCCGGGTATTTTTTCCCGAACACGCGGCCACGCCGATCGTGGGGATTCTGTCCAGCCTGTACATCGACCCGAGTGTGTTGACTTTCGCGGAACGGCAGGGCCTGCTGGTATTAGGGGTGGGCGACCAACTAATGGAAGTCAAGAACTCGGCGGGATTTGTACCTAAACGGTGGTGACTGCCCTCACCCCAAGTCGGGTGTTGGCATTGATATAGAGCCAAAAATAAATCTGTCCCCTTTTTGGTCCCCTTTTTGGTCCACGGGCGTTCGATGGAAGACGAAGCGCGCGATATCTTGCGCGTTGCACTCGCAAGAGATGACCATGATGGACGATCACTCATCGAAGCCATTCGTGCGCGCGTCGAGCCACCGGACGGTGTCGAACTTAACATCCCGCCGCGCGAGGCCATTCGTAGCGTGCCGGGCTTGGAAGAGTGATTGTCCTCGACACCAACGTACTCTCCGAGTGCCTCAAACCATCGCCTGATGAGGCCGTCTTGGCCTGGATGGCCGCGCAACCCCACGCAACGCTTTTCAGGGCAAAAGGACGAGGGTTGTTGTGAAGTTCGAGGACCTGGAAGTATGGAAACGCCCGGCGCGATTGAGCGCTGATATCTACAAGGGCATCCAACAGCTGAAGGATTATGGCTTTCGGGATCAGCTAGGCCGTGCCGGATTATCGGTTCCCAGTAACGTTGCAGAGGGTTTCGAGCGCGAATCCATCCGCGAATGCGTTAACTTTCTCTCCTATGCCAAAGGATCATGTGGTGAGCTACGGACCCAAATCTACATCGGCATGGACATCGGCTATATCGATAGGCAGCAAGGTCAGCAGTGGGTTAAGGACAGCATTGAGATTTCCTCCATGCTATCCGGTTTGATTAAAACCAAACGCCAACACCTCAGCGAAAACAATTCATGAATCTTCAATCTTTCTTTAGCCTTTGGCCTTTCGCCTTGGTTAAAAATAAATCTGTCCCCTTTTTGCTCCTAATTTTAAGTGAAAAGCCGTATAATCATGGCTGATGGGGTGCGCAGGTCTCGGAGGTTGCGATGAAAACCGACAGCCTGTTCTATCGGTTGTTCCAACGCGAGCCGGCGCTAGTGCTGGAGCTGGCCGAACTGGAGATTTCCCCGACCGGTTACCGGTTCCGCTCCGAGGAAATCAAGCAGACCGCATTTCGGCTCGACGGCGTGATGGCGCCGGATGGCGACGATGACCGCCCGCACCTGTTCATCGAAGTTCAGTTTCAGCCGGATGCCGGGTTCTACATACGCTTCTTCAGCGAAATTCTGCTGTATCTGCGCCAGCATCCGGAGGTTCGGGTTTGGCATGCGGTTGTGGTCCATCCGGATCGCGGCACCGAGAGCGGTCCTCCACCGGCGGTTCGCTCCCTGCTGCAACTGCCCGAACTCAGCCGAGTCTATCTGGAAGACTGGCGCAATCGGCGGGACGTCACTGCGGCCGCGTTGCTGGTCCAGTTGATCATCTGCCCGGAAGACCGGGCGCTGAATCACGCCCGAAAACTGCTGGAGCGGCCGCGACCGGCCGGGTTGGACGAACCGGACTGGCTGGAGTTCATCGAAACGATACTGGTGTACAAACTGCCCCGACTGGGTCGGGAGGAGTTACGCAAGATGCTCGGATTCAAAGATGTCGATCTCAAGCAGACGAAGTTCTATCAGGAGGTATTCACCGAAGGCCGTCAGGAAGGCCGTCAAGAAGGTCATCAAGAAGGTCATCAAGAAGGCGAAGCCGCGCTGCTACGGCGTCAGTTGGTTCGCCGTTTCGGTGAATTACCGCCTGAGATAGAGGCAAGACTCACCCAGGCCTCGACAGCGGAGCTGGAGATCTGGGGCGAGCGGGTGTTGGATGCACCGACATTGGCCGCCGTGTTTAACGATGATTCCGATCTTCCTTAAAGCTTAAAGCTTCTTTTGCCTTTCGCCTTGGTCCTTTCAGGACAAAAACGACCACTTTAAGGGCTGAAAACGGCTTTTTCTGAATTGATTTTCTAGTTTTTAACAGATTATGGTGGTCTGACTCCTGCCCGTTCGCAATAACTGCCAATATGATACTTGACCGTATGCCGTAACCGGCTGTTTATCTTGCGGGTTTAAGTCCCGTTGAAGGAGTTGTCCGTACACCTTTATAGTTTCTGCGAGCGGCGTTTGAGTAATCAGAGGTCGTGAGTTTGCAGTAAACAAAATCGCAGGCCGCAGCGCAAGCGAACCTAGAAGTAGCCTCGTCAATCAATCGGAGATGCCGACCCTGTGGTCAGAAGGGGAAGGCCGCTGTCAGTGGAATGGGAAAACGGAAGC
>JAZBPA010000387.1:0-3429 GCA_036351435.1 Candidatus Competibacteraceae bacterium | reverse complement strand
GATTGTTTGGGTAGCCAAAGCAGATATTCTTTGATAGGGTTTCTCTAGCGACACTCGAATTAACTTAAGTGAACTGATATAAATGTCTGCATCTAATTTGCCGTTTTTTACGTAAAGCTGATTGTTAGCTAAGTCTCGGAACAAATTCAAACCATTATGCGCCTACCCCTGAAACGCTGGTTCCAGTTCATCCTGGTGATTAGCCTGGTACTTAACCCGATAGTGGGTAGCAGCGCAATGGTTCACGCTGAGGCCGATAAAGAGCACGTAACGGCAGCAACGCTGATCGCACCTACCATTTCCCCCGAGCACTTCAACGATTCACCAGCTTCTGAACACGACTGTGACGCTCCCAGCTCAAACATCACCGACTGCTGTTGCCCAATGGCTTTCTCAGGATGCGGTGGTAGCGCCATTCATGTCATATTTGTCAATCCTTTTCTCCACGGCATCCGGGACTGGCAACCTACCGCCAATGCCGATTGGCAAAACCGCTTGATCGACGTCGATCCCCGCCCACCGCGTTTGTTCTCCTAACATCCGGCCCGCTAGCGGGCTAGCCATTCTTTTTACTGAATTACAGCCACTGTTCGGGCACTGCCTCGCGAGGTCTGTGCGTGGCAGTCAGGCTGTCTCGAATGACTGTTAGGAGTTTTTATGTTCCCATTGATCAAAACGGTATTAACAACCGCCGCCTTATCCCTATCCACTGCCATTCTGGCTGATGCCGGCCATGAAGACATCGGTAAACCGGGCCAAGCGTCTGCCGCTCAACGCACCATAGACGTCGTGCTGGGGGAAATGTATTTCAAGCCTGACGCGCTGACTGTGAAAGCGGGTGAGACCGTCCGGTTCGTAGTCAAAAACGAAGGTCAGTTACTGCACGAATTCAATATCGGCACACCCACCATGCATGCCCACCATCGTGAGGAAATGGCACAGATGATGGAGCACGGCATGATGACCCCGACTGGTGTCAATCCGCAAATGATGCATGCGGATCATGCCGGAATGGGCCATATGAAACACGACGATCCCAACAGCGTGTTGGTCGAACCGGGTAAAACGATGGAACTGGTGTGGACTTTCCCTCGTTCAGGGACGCTGGATTTTGCCTGCAATGTGCCCGGTCACAGCGAAGCTGGCATGGTCGGCAAACTCACTATCGGCAAATAGAGGAGGGGGCGATGTTGCGCTATTCACTGCATTCTCTCTCAGTCGTCGCCGCTTTACTGGCTATCCCTGCCCAGTCGGCGACTTACGATCTGACCATCGGCAAAACTCCGGTCAATATCACCGGAAAAACCCGTACCGCCATGACCGTCAACGGCCAATTGCCGGCCCCATTATTGCGTTTCAAGGAAGGCGAAGAGGTCATACTGAACGTGACCAATACCCTAGACAGCGATAGCTCGTTGCATTGGCACGGGTTCATTCTGCCTTACACCATGGACGGCGCACCCGGTTTCGGCTTCGACGGCATCCAGCCGGGTGAGACCTTCACTTATCGGTTCAAGATTCAGCAAAGCGGCACCTACTGGTATCACAGTCATTCGGGGATGCAGGAACAGGCCGGGCTGTACGGGCCGATCATCATTGATTCAGCCACTCCCGAACCGTATCGCTACGAGCGTGATTACGTCGTCATGCTGTCGGACTGGACCGATCAAGACCCGCGCACGGTCATGAGCAAGCTGAAAAAGCAAAGCGATTATTACAATTACAGTCAGCAAACCGTGGCCGATTTTTTCCGTACGGTGAAAACCAAAGGTTGGGACGCCACCGTCAAAGATCGTCTCGATTGGGGCGAAATGCGTATGATGTCCACCGACATTGCCGATGTGACCGGTTACACTTTCCTGGTCAACGGGCAAACCCCTGAGCAGAACTGGACTGCTCAATTTAAACCCGGCGAGCGGATACGGCTGCGGCTGATCAACGGCTCGGCCATGTCGATCTTCGACGTGCGTATTCCCGGTTTAAAGATGACCGTGGTCCAGGCCGACGGCAATAACGTGGTCCCCACCCCAGTGGACGAACTGCGGATCAGCGTGGCAGAAACCTACGACATCATCGTCCAGCCCGAGGAAGACAAAGCGTATTCCTTGTTGGCTGAATCGCTGGACCGGGCGGGCTTTGCCCGCGCTACGTTGGCTCCACGACAGGGCGTCAGCGGCGAGATTCCCGCGTTGCGCCCGCGCCCACTGCTGACCATGGCTGATATGAGTGGTCACGGTGGACATGGAGGAATGGATCATAGCCAGATGGCTGGGACGGATAATTCCGCATCCGTCGATCATTCGACAATGGACCACTCCACGATGGACCACGGTCAGATGGCCGCAATGGATAATCCCGCATCTGTGGACCACTCGACGATGGATCATAGTCAGATGGCCGGCATGCCGCAAACGCCAGCCGACATGGTCAAGCCCAATCCGGCCAGCGGGGTTTATCCGACCGCTGCAAATGGCGGTAAATTTCTGCTCTATACCGATTTACGCGCGCTAACGGCATATCCCGAGTATCGCACACCCGACCGTGAAATCGATATCGATCTGACCGGCATGATGGAACGCTATCTGTGGACCCTCAACGGCGAGAAATTCAGCGATGCTGACCCGATCCGGCTCAAGTTCGGCGAACGGGTTCGCCTCAAGATGACCAACACCACCATGATGAACCATCCTATTCATCTGCACGGGATGTGGATGCAATTGGACGTCGGCAAAGGCGCGCACAACCCGCTCAAGCACGTGGTCAACGTGATGCCCGGCCAAACGCTTTATGTCGATGTCGCGGTCGATGCGATGGGCGAGTGGCCGTTTCACTGTCATCTGCTCTACCACATGCACGCTGGAATGATGCGCAAAATCATCGTCGAAGACGGCGTAAAGATCTAAAGGAATCAGCACATGGCAAACCATCAATCATCACACCGCCTGAAAGCGGTGTTACTGGTCATTGTATTGGCGGCGCTTTTCCTGACAACGGCTATCGAAGCTGCTGAGGAAGACATTTATACCTTCTTCCAGGCGGAAGAATTCGGCTACCGACTTGGTGACGAGGACAGCTTTAACTGGGAAGCACAGGGCTGGATCGGCGGCGATTACAACAAACTCTGGTTTAAAACCGAAGGCGAGCGGGTTAATGGCGAAGGGTTTGAAGAGGCCGAGGTGCAGCTGTTGTACAGCCGGTTGATTTCGCAGTTTTGGGATTTGCAAGTGGGCCTACGCTACGATTTCGATCCGCAACCCGAACGCAGCTTTGCCGCTTTTGGCGTGCAAGGACTGGCTCCATACTGGTTCGAGATCGATGCCACGGCATTTGTCAGCGATAGAGGCGATGTGTCGGCCCGGTTGGCAGCCGAGTATGAGTTGCTACTGACCCAAAAGTTGATCCTGGCGCCGGCGTTTGAGCTTAACCTAG
>JAZBPA010000386.1:0-4429 GCA_036351435.1 Candidatus Competibacteraceae bacterium | reverse complement strand
GCTATGCCGTAATCGACTTGTATGGACGTCAAAACGCTCATGTCGCGGACATACATACATTGTGCTGCCGGTCGGTCTCCATCCTGGGCTTTGAGACGCGGTAGGGTCACCACCAAGGCACGCAGGTGGCTGAACTCGGGTTCCGTCAATAACCGCACTAGCAGTTCGGGGTGTTGCGTGGCCAAGGTATAGCGTGATGGGGTGTCCGCCGTGTCTGGATTTCCTGCTTCTTGGCGATAACGCAGCAGATGGTCCTGTACGCGGGCGGCCACTTCAGGCATGGTTTGAATCCGGTCCAGCCAAAGCAACTCGACCTGAGGTAAATTGTCGAGGGTCAGCCGTTGCCGACTGGCCTGAACCTGGTTGAACGTTGCGCCAATTCTCGCCCCGATGCAGCGCCAATCCTGGGCTTGGCCACGTTGCAGGGCCTGTCCCATCAAACCCGGTGCACCTTGACCATAAAACAGCATCAGCCCGCCTGTCGGAAGCTGCAACGTTGTATTGGGCACTGGCGCATTCGGTAAAGGCACATGCTGTGGGATATCCGACAAGTCAGCTGGCAGAAAAAGGCCCGTGAGTAGCACCGGGGTGAATGGACGGAGCGCAAAATTTTTATTAGTGTTGTTCATGCTACACCCTATACTTAAACGCGCTATTCGCGAAAAAGGTCTTTCACCTAGACAATTTTATTCAGAATAAATAATTAGTAACGTTAGTATTCAAACCTAATTTTACGTCATTTTTGGATGACCTGCTGATTGCCGATGACCCCGCCGCCGTTTCCTGAATCGATTCGTGATGAACTCAACAGCCGCCCAGCCTGCGGTAATGATATTTTACTGTTGCAACAATGGCGCAATCTGACCGAACAGGACCTCCGATTCCTGCTCGGCATCTCGATACAAAAAATGTTGGCCTATACTCGCAATAGCGCCGAACCAGTTAGCGATCCGGGTCTGGGGATGCTGTTGTGGGCACTGATCAATTTTCCCGAAACCCACTTCATGACGATTTTTCCAGAACCTGGCGAGGTCTACCAGCTGTATAGCACCATGGCTGAGCAAAGCACGAAAACGCTGGCGGCTAAACGGAGTAACGCGTTAGGCCGGGTTGCGTTTGGATTGTTGCTCGGGCGTGATATGAACAGTGCCACGCGGTGGCTGTCCGAAACCAACCCTCGCCCACCCACAGCGACCGTGCGCCGTTTGTTATATGTGTTTCTTAATTTTTTGCAACGCTATGGGGTCCAGGGACTGGATGCCTGGTTCGAGCGCACTCAACTTGAAGCGCGTGAACGCCAGCTCAATTTATCCAATATCACCTCCTGGACTACGAGGGCGAAACCACGGCGGAGCCAGATCTCTGGCCGCCATTCAAGATCTGCGCAAGCATTACGCGCTTTGCATATATCCGATACCAAAAAACGCCCAGGCGTGACACCTCCCGTACTATCGGAAACCAGCCTGCCGGATTTGAAGAATCGCGGCGTGCGTGGACGGGACCTGGTATTGCTGCGCCAGTGGTATGGCTTAAATTTAACGGAGACCTGCTATCTGTTTGGGATTTCAACCCAAAAATGGCCAGACTATCAGAATAATCCGGACGAACTCGTCGATGATGTGGGGCTATCGCTGTTGGTCTGGGCGCTGACCCGTTTTCCCGAGGCGCAATATCTGCCGGTATTTCCGACGCCAACCGACGTGTATCCCCTCTATGAGCAGGTGGCCAAGCACAGTACCCCGCGCCTGACTGCACCCGCAATGACCTTTGGGCTGCTGCTTGGCCGAAGTCGGGCACTCAGACATCGCTGGTTTAAGCAGGTGGGCAACCCGGCACGAGTGGCCCCAACTGAACTGCGGCTGTTATACGCCCTGCGTGCGGTATTACAAACGCATGGCGTGGTAGGCTTCAATGCCTGGATTCACCATGCGCGCGTGGAAGCGGAAAGCCGGGGATTTGATTTTGATTCTATGAGAACATGGACGGACCCGAAGAAACAGCCAGAGCCCATTAAAACCCGGCGTGGTCGTCCTCCTCGGCAGACGCCTGCGGTCGATTAGCTTGTTTTATTTGGGATGCAAACCACTATCCGATGTTCGGAAAATCGGATAACCCGCTGACAGCTGTTGTAAGCGTACCTGCTGCAATGCACCCTGCAACTCAGGATTGCCCAGCCGCAAGCCATGTTCCGCCGCCAGTTGTACGCACAACGCCTGATATTCACTATCCCCCTCAACCTTGAAGATCCCCCATTTTTGGGCCGCAAGTTGTAGAGCGGCTAGCACCCCGTTGCGATCCAGCCCGTTGGTAATGACGATCTCGCTGCCACGATCTACGAATGCCGGCAGCCCGGATGTCTGATCCTGGTGACGATAATCGACCCGCCGTCCGTAGACGATAGCGACAAAAGCCCGAATGTCATAGCGCACCAAGCCATCGTTGCCTTCTGCAGCGCGGAGAATCCTGGCGTGCTGCTGTTTGGCCGCGATGCCGGCAATTGGGTTGGATGCCTGCAACCAGTCATTGTAGGTGGGGAAGCTGAACCGCCAGCGTTCCAAGAGCACGGCGCATTCCTGGCGGTGCTGCTCTTGTAGGTCTGCTCGCTCGCCAGCCTGGCGGGCGGCAAGGACGCTGCGTAGCGCATTCAACTCGGTACCCCGTCCACGCCAGCTCCGGCCTTGAAATACCGCATTCCGTTGTTGGCGGTGAGCTGCAGTCAGGGCTTGGCGTTCGCCCGCCTGGCGTTGCCGTAATGCCTGTTTCGCGGCCTGCTTTTCCCGGTAAAACGCCTCCCGTTCAGTACAATATTCACTCCAGCGCCGGGTATCCACTGTAATTGGTTCGGGATGACGCGCAGCAACGGTCAACTCCGCTGCGGCGGGTTGGTAGTCTCCTAACCGCTTTTGGACAGCCGTCAGACTGCAATCCCGTCCGGCGCGGGATGCCTTGACGGCAACTTCACCGACCCACAGCAGTGCACCGCTACCTTTACGCTCATAGCGCATCCCTGCCTCGGCGAGTCTTTCATGCAATGCCGACCAGCTCGTCGCTGCACGAATGAGTGGCGCACCGGCTTCGCGGGCCACCTGCTCGGCGGATTTTGTCCTGGAGGGATGCGATGTGCCTTGGCGATTCTGTCCTGGGCGGTTTGGCTTCCGCTGTCGGGCACGCGGTCTCTGGTGCTCCCGATGCACGTTGCCATCGTCCTGCACCCGATAGCGCCCACGTTCCTCTCGCGACCACCCTTGGGCATGCTCAATCCGGGCAACCGCACGGTGCGCTGCTTCCAGGTCGAACCCTTTATTGGGTTGAATCACCTTGTAGGTATCGGGATGCACCCGGTTGATCATTAAGTGCAAATGGATATTGTCAGTATCGACGTGCAGGCCATAAAAAATCTGATGGCTTTTTAGGTTCAACTCATCCAGAAACAGATCGACCGCTTCCTCGACCTGGACGGGTGTGGGCTGTTCACCCTGTTGCCAACTAAGCACATAATGACTGATGGGGTCTTTACTGTGCACGGATACCCCAGCTAGCGCCATCATCTCCTTTTTCTGACTGGCATGATCGTGCGTCAGAAATCCCCGCGCCCCGGAATAAATGCACTTTTCCCGGTGATCTGTTGTGTCAGGGTGACTCAGATAGTCCCCTAATCCCTCAATGCGAGCCGCTTTCGGGTTGGCGCTTGGTGCTTGTGCATCAGGTGCATTGATATAATCGGCCAACCGCGATATGCGTACCGTATGAGAGGACGACCTACGCGGGTTACTGACCTTTTTTACGATCACGGCCTACGCGCCCAATCGCCGCCCTTAGCTCGTCCAGAATTGCTGCTGTTTGGATGTCATAGCTGCCGCTGCTCTCATTGAAGATGTGCTTGACTAAACCGCCAATCCGACGAAGCTCGCGGAGCATCTCCAGATCGACGTCCGCCGCAACTTTGCGCCCCAAACACCAGCGGCGAATCAACGCACTGACCGATAATCCCGCAACGCGGGCTTGTTCGTTGAAACGGGCTTTCTCATTTGGGGTTACCCGAACCGCAATCTTCTCGGTTAATGCCTCTGTCCCGAGGACGGTAAATGGCATTGTTTATCCTCCAGCGTTTATCCCAAAGCGGTAACCCGCAGGGGTTCCAAGGGGGAACCCCTTGGCAGGATGAGCCACCCTGCGAGAAGCGAAGCGCCGAGTCGGTTTGGCGTGAGTTGTTTGATACTGGGCCGGAGGCCCATGTGTCAGACAACTACCATCCTGTAATCAGGATTACCCCACCCCAAATCTCGATTCCCCTCAAACGGAAAACGTGCAACCGAAGTAAGCCACTTATGTATGTCACTTCTGTAAGTTAATCCTGTGAGTGACTGGTCTGTGTTTGTCATATGAGCGGCTTATCCATCCTACTCACGTCTCTTAATCAGCTAGGTTG
>JAZBPA010000385.1:0-2675 GCA_036351435.1 Candidatus Competibacteraceae bacterium | reverse complement strand
TTGAAAATGATGGCGGACATCCAGGAATATTTCGTCCGGGAACAAATCCGCAATTTCTATTCGGTGTCTATTTCCGGCTATCACATCGCCGAAGCGGGGGCCAACCCCATTTCCCAATTAGCGTTCACGCTCGCCAATGGGTTTACCTACGTGGAAGCGTATCTCAACCGAGGTATGGCGATTGACGATTTTGCGCCTAATCTATCATTTTTCTTTTCCAACGGCATGGACCCGGAATACACCGTCATGGGGCGGGTGGCACGACGGATATGGGCCACCGCGATGCGGTTTAAGTACGGAGCAAACGAACGCAGTCAGCAGCTGAAGTACCATATTCAAACTTCAGGCCGGTCGTTACATGCCCAGGAAATGGCCTTCAACGATATACGCACTACACTGCAGGCATTGATCGCCATTTACGACAACTGTAACAGCCTGCACACCAACGCCTACGATGAAGCCATCACCACTCCAACTACGGAATCAGTGCGTCGGGCGATGGCGATCCAGTTGGTTATCAACAAGGAGTGGGGTTTGGCGAACAACGAGAATCCCAATCAAGGGGCGTTCATCATCGACGAATTAACAGATTTGGTGGAAGAGGCGGTATTGCAAGAGTTCGAACGAATGGCTGAGCGCGGCGGTGTGTTGGGGGCGATGGAGACCGGCTATCAGCGCGGCAAAATCCAGGATGAATCGCTGCACTACGAAATGCTCAAGCATGACGGCAGCTTACCCATTGTCGGCGTCAACACTTTCCGTAATCCCAACCCGGAACCCGAGGCCAAGCCGATTGAACTGGCCCGATCCACCGAAGCGGAGAAACACAGTCAATTGGAGCGATTGCGGAATTTCCAGAATCGCCATCATGATGAAAGCGGTCCTGCACTGGAACGGATCAAACAGGCTGCCATCAACGATGAGAATATCTTCGCTGTGTTGATGGATGCGGTGCGCTGCTGCTCTCTAGGTCAGATCACCGAGACCTTGTTCGAAGTGGGTGGCCAGTATCGGCGGAGTATGTAAAGGTTGATCGGTCAATGTTGGGTGGGCTGCGAAATTTAGCCGATCCGGCCCATTTCATTGACCGAAAAATTGGCAATAGCCCCATCGGTGGCGGCTAAAATAGCTTTCAGTTGAGCACTGTCCATATGAGCCTGGAATGGGTCAGGCCGATTATCGTAACCGCCCCGGATTTGTCGCAGCACCGCGATCAGGGTATCACCCACCAAAGCGTCAACTTCATTGATCAACAAGACCAACGGCCTGGTATCCTTTGCCGACCAACGGGTCAACACTTCCCCCAAGGCATCGTGGGGACCGCTGCGTCTGAGGATATCCAGCAAAATATCATCAAGCCAGAGATCGCCTAATGTAATGCGGGCACGGGAGACCAACTGACTTAAGATCGCTTGCATCGCCGCCGCCACGTCTTCCCTGCCGCTTGAGCGATTTCGACGTTGATATAAACACAGCGGTAGCGCCCCTACGCGTTCAGATAATCCAGCAAGGCCAACAATGAGGAGGTCTTGCCGGTCTGTCGGGGGGCATGTAGAACGAAGTATTTTTGCTGGTCGATCAGCATCAGCACGTCGTCCAAGTCAAATCGCTCAAGCGGTGGCAAGCAATAGTGATTTTCAGGCTTGACCGGCCCGGCGGTATTGAAAAAACGCATCATTCGAGCGGGTCGCCCTTAATACCCCGCGGTCAACGCATCGCGGATGCGGGTGTCGGAATAGCCATATAAGCCTTCGTCCCGGCGCATGATGCTTTGGGTGCTGCCCATCGCGTCTTTCACGACCACATTATGGCCCAGTTCCCCCAATAAACGTACCGTGTCGGGGCTCAAGCCTTCTTCTACCCGTAATTCATCGGGCAACCATTGATGATGCACACGGGTTGCCACGGTCGCCTCGGCGACATTCATGCCGTGGTCGATAATATTCATCACGATCTGCAGCACCGTGGTAATGATACGACTGCCGCCCGGACTGCCGGTGGCCAGAAACGGCTTGCCATCCTTAAAGACAATCGTCGGGCTCATGGAACTCAACGGGCGTTTGCCGGGTTCAATAGCGTTTGCTTCCCCGCCGATCAGGCCGTAAGCATTGGGTAAGCCCGGTTTAGATGAGAAATCGTCCATCTCATTATTCAGCAAAATCCCGGTACCGGCCGCTGTAATACCGGTGCCATAACTGAAATTGATGGTGTAAGTGGTGGAAACCACATTGCCTTGGCTGTCCATGACCGAATAGTGAGTGGTTTGATCACTTTCATAAGGGGCCGGATTGCCAGGTTTGATCTCGGTGGCTGGACGCGCTCGGTTGAGATCAATCAATTTGATTAGCTCGGCAGCATAATCTTTCGACGTCAAGCCTTGGATCGGCACTTTGACAAAATCGGTATCGCCCAAATATTCAGAGCGATCCGCATAGGCCAGCTTCATGGCTTCCGCCATCCGATGCAGCGTAGTAGCGCTGTTGTGGCCCAACTCGGCAATTGGGAAGTTTTCCAAAATATTTAAAATTTGAATCAAATGAATTCCGCCGGAACTGGGCGGCGGCATGGAGACGACCTGGTAACCGCGATAATCACCCTGGACCGGTTGCCGAACGACCGGCTTATAGTTCTTCAAGTCCTCTGTAGTGATCAGACCACCATTGGCCTTCATGTCA
>JAZBPA010000384.1:0-2011 GCA_036351435.1 Candidatus Competibacteraceae bacterium | reverse complement strand
GGGTGATAGACCTCAGTAATGTACTTCGCCAGCCAAAGCTCGAGCTCAGAAAAGGTCATCGCAGCCTCCTTCTCCGAGTCGTAACCCGTGCGTTCGCTCGGCCCCGAAAACGTGGTACCCGGGAGCTCGTCCAGGCCTCGCTTGAGCGTTCCACAAAGTGCTTCAATGTGGCCGCCATACTTCGGATTTTTGACTGGGCGCCACTCCAAACGAAAGTTGAGTTCCGACGCGGCCAGACTCAGCATCTCGCCTCGAAATTCCTTCGCGTTGTCGGCATGCACAGCATCCATGATGCCCCAGACTGGCCAGGTTGCCTCGATGCCGCGGGCTGCCAACCAACTGTCCTTGGGGAAGATTGCGTGTGCGAGACATAATCCAACGGACATGGCGCTCGGCGGATCCAGGCTGAGGTAATAGCCGACAATCACGCGACTGTAGACGTCGATGGCGACCGTCAACCAGGCACGCCCGATGGGTAAGCGCTCATCATCATCCACAACGATCACATTCGCTTTCGTGTGATCGATCTGTACTACGGCAAGTGGATAGTCGGCCCCTGGAAACTTATCAGGAGCAGGATCAAATCGGTCACGAACCGCACGAGACCCATACCGCGACTTTAGCCTCTGCTGATCGCTTAACTTCAGAATTCGGTTGCGCACGGTCCCCGGGTGGGGTGGTTCGAGCTGAGCCCGCTTACAACGGGTATTGACCTCTCGAGCGGTTTTGGCAATCGTTGCCTTCTGGTTCGTCAGGTAATACTCCTCGATGACACTGACGAGAATCGTCTCGACTCTTGGATCAAGCCGCGACCGGCCTCGCGCAGCTGAGCGCTGGGAGGGCAACAGAGCACTCAGTTTACCGGTCCGCCCAAAATCGTTGATCCATCGATAGATCGTGGCCGCATTGACACCGAACTCGCGTGCGCGCTCCCTGACGTCCTCGCGCGTTCGGCTGTACGAGTCCAACACTGGCTGGATCGCATCGAAACGGTGCTGGGCGATCTTCCAGTCCTCATCCGACACCGCCGCAAGTTCGATGAGAACTGGTGCCTCATTTCCACCCTCGACAGGAGGAGGTTCAAGTTCCCGAATGGCCAGACGGTGGGAAGCACCGGTTTCCACTTCTTTAACCAGGACCGTCTCTAGATCGAGCGCCTGAACGACGGCATAGTGAGTGCCTTGATGGACGACCCGTGCCCCGGGCTGAAGGCTCACATAGTGGATCACTCCTGAATCTCCCATATGCGACTCTGCATCGTCAGCGGACGTGTCAGATCAACGCCAATTGCGCGACATCCGATCAGCCTCCACAGAGAGGGGATTAGCCGCGCTTTATTCATACGATCGCTGAAGATGGCGGCAATCAGCGTCTCTGGATCGGACTCTCTCAGGTCAGCCATCATCTCGAGCAGTACGTTCTCCCGCTCGTAATTGGGTTGATCGTGGATGTAGCGCATCAGGAATTTTGCGTTATCGAGGTAGGGCGTACGGATTTCCCGTTCGGTCACGATGATGAATCGCCAGCCTTTCTTACGCGCATACCGCCGTGCCGCCTTGAATTTTGGCTTGAAATCGGTCCAATTACGGCGTAGCTCATCTCGCGGCTTGATCTCGAACAGTTCAGGGGCCCTAGGTCCACCAAGACTCTTGTCTTTGAAATAGCGCACCAGCACATCCGGCGTGTAGGTTCGTTTCCCCACGGTAGGATGCTGGTACGAGATGGCAAGTGGCTGTTCCTCGTAGTAATCGACTCCTCGGTCAAACTCCAGCATGAGGTAGAAATCCCGCTCCAGGGGTGACTCATAGGCAACCAAGCGCGCCATTTTTTGGCTCGGCACCCGCCCCGTGACGCTGAGGTAATTCATGGGGATTTTCCTTACTGGCATACCGATTTCTCCCTACACAAAAACTGGTCGCATTTTTTGCTGAATAATCGAAACGGGTCGCATAGATTATTGATATTCGATAAACACAAGGATGTATGCGACTGAGCTAAGCCATTGATTCTT
>JAZBPA010000383.1:0-15427 GCA_036351435.1 Candidatus Competibacteraceae bacterium | reverse complement strand
TTAATCTTTCGTCGTGCTGCGCTCTGCTCAGCCGATAGTTGTTTTTCCAACCGCCTGCGACGATGCCTGAGTTGATTTAACTCCTGCATGTCTACCCGAATAGAAGCACCAGCCAAATGCGATAGCATGTGGATCTCACCATAAATCTGACCCAGTAGTTCATGCGGTGTCTGTGGATTCGTCAACAAAACCCAAAACGCACCCGCCACATCACCCGTTGTAATCGCTGCTTTCCAATAGGTAGTCATATCCTGGGGTGACGGTGTTTTATTGAGCTGTTGCAGAGCACGCTGATACTTGCGATTCAAGTGTTTTTGCACTAACCGGCTTATCGGGCCTGGTTCCTTGACTAGATTCACGAATATGACATGCAACTCATAGTCGTTCAGCGGGGAAGGTGCGGAAATCTTTGCTTTGCGGGCGAGTTGGCGAAGTTCGGCTAGGTTCAGACAAGTCCCTATGATGCTGCAGTGATAGTAGTTCTCCAGTTCCCAGAGCTTTTTTTGCCGGGTGGATAACTTCGGTTGCTCTTGCTTCACATCTGAGGTGTGTCGTTCGCACATGAGTTTGTCGAGCTCTATAATAACTATCAAAAACCGTTATGCAAATGATAATCATTATCAAATAAAAGTAAAGATTTTTTTCTGCTATGCAGCCCTGCTAGCTTTTGAGCGCAACTGTGTCACTGGTCGTTAAGTGGTTATCCCAGCGTATGGAAGGGGCCTTCGCTACTTGGGCCAATGTCCAACCCCCGTTATTTGGGGTCAGCCGTGCGACAGTTCCATCGCCATTAGTGACCAGAAACTCGCTCGCCGCTTCACCAGCAGAAATTCCACAACAGTCAACCAGTGTGCTTGATCCTAAAAACTGCCCATCGGTCATCGACCACAGTGTAATCAGCCCGCCTCGCGGCGAAGTGACCGCGCAAAGCTGACCGCTGGTATCTATGGCAACACTACCGCAGTAGTTGCGCATAGCGGTTTGTATCGGCTCGGGTGCAGACAGCAAATGCAATGTCTCTTGACCCTGGTGGGTGGCTACTAGAGGAGGATGTTGGCCGGTTTTACCCTGGTACTGCATGGCGATGCAGACTTTGTCGCCCGCTGCCACGGCGATATGCCGGATACTGAGTTGCTGCAATGTCTTTGGCAAATGATAAGCGTCTAAAAACATTCCGCTGGTAGCGTTTACATAGGTTAAGTTGGCTTGCATATCCGCCAAGTTGAGTTTGGCTCGTCCCGTGTCCGGGTGGGTGCGTATGCCCCCATTAGCGACGACCAAGGTGATGCCATCGTTAAGGAACTTGAGTTCGTGAGGGCCGATACCGTAGCTCGGGAACTCGCCTAACCGTCGATAGCCATCCGCTGCATCATAAATGCCGATAACGCCGATACCTGCCTCATAGTCGTTTTCTGTGGCATATAACAGTCGGCCTTCGGGATCATACACACCGTGACCGTAAAAATGACGTCCGGCGAGACTTTCGATCTGTCTGATAGGCGCTTGTGTGCGCAAATCAACGACCACAATGAAGGTTCCGGGACGGCGCGCCAGCACAGCAGCTTCGGTGCGTCGCGGGTTAATAGCAATCGCATGGCCACGACTTGACAAATCATGACTCCAAGCTATCCGCCCTTGGTCGGTGAACATGGAAACTGCGTAGCGACCAGCAGCATTCCGCTGACAACTCAACCAATGTCGGGGTTTGGACGCTTTCGCCGATGCCCTAAAGGGGAGCTGTAATAAGCTACTGGTGGTTAGCGTCAGAAATTGTCGCCGGTTAATCGCCATCAAGACTGTTGAAACCTAACGATAGGTCCAATGCTTGTGGTACCGGACCGGCGAACAGTCCCTGTAGTTGACTGATTTGTGTGCGCAGGTCCATTACAGTTTGTCTCGCTTCCGGTTTTGTTACCGCCTCATGTAGCGGTGTGGGAATCTGTGTGAGACGCTGCGATGCCTGGTCGAAGCTATCTGCAATTCTACTGGTCAGTTCCGGGTCGGTAATACCACCAACGAATGTGACCTGATAGAGCGACTGCAGGCTTTGCAGATTCAGCTGGATGTTACGCAATGAACGGCTGCTACGCCAAGACTCAGCGCGTCGACCGTTCGCTCTGGCCACTGAGGAACCAAGGGGACGATCCAGCTTTTGTTCAACAATGAATTGCAATTGGGTATGTAGATTGTTCAGCAGATTGGAAAGGGGTTCACGGCTGTTTTCGTAATAGGCATTACCTGTGGCGGCTGAAGCAAAAACCTGGCGAAAAGCATCAACGTTGTTGTTCCAATCCGATACGATTCCGCCCGCCATGTGAGCAAGATTATGGGCAATCGTGACGAGCACAGCACAACGAAATCGACCCGCATCACTGGTGTCGAATTGTTTAATGCTTGTTTGCTGACTGAATAACAAGCGTTCCAAAGCGCTGAACCCCTGGACTGCGACGCTACCCCGCGCGAAGCGTCTGGGTTCCAGGGCTGCCGGGTCCGCGCTTTCAAGCAACCGTGCCAGATGTTTGCCCACGCTACCCCGCTTGTCCGGCCAGAGTTGAAAACGCGGGCCGCGCAACAGAAATTCAACAGGGCCGAAGCGGATATGCTGAATCGATTGCCAATCGTCCATGGCATCGTTAAAAGCTGCCCGCAGTGACTGCAATGTTTGGTCGCTAGGCGTCTCACAGAAAGCCTGGGCCTGGTCTTGTAGTTGTCCTGTGGATTCTGCGAGCAGTTGATAAGCAGGGATAATGTAATGGTCGGCGGTGCGTAACAGTGTTTCGGTATCATCCGCGCATACGATCATGGGACACAGCAGGGCGACACCGCTGATAAACCCTGCTATCAATTGATGAAAGTGACGCCTCATAGCGATTCCACGAAGCGGATGAGTTGATCGCGTTCCGGTTTGGACAAGCGAGTCACCGCATCGCGTTGTTGTTGTGCTTCCCCACCATGCCAAAGTATCGCTTCGAGCAAGCCACGGGCGCGTCCATCGTGCAAATAATAGCTATGACCGTTGACAACAGGGGTCAACCCGATACCCCATAGCGGCGCAGTACGCCATTCCTGACCGTTGGCGACACCTTCAGGCCGACCATCCGCTAGCCCTTCACCCATATCGTGCAACAACAGGTCCGTGTAAGGCCAAATAAGCTGGGCGGATTGCTCGGGATTGTTTGGGTCTTGCTGAGTCATAAACCGGGGTTGGTGACACTGTGCACAACCAATCTCATTAAAAATTTTCTTGCCCGCGAGCACATCGGGAGCGTCATGGTCGCGGCGGCGTGGCACGGCTAAGTTCTTGGCGTAGAACACCACTAAATCGACGATCTCCGCATGGGCTTCGAGATTGTCGTATTGTTTGCTGTTGCCGTTAGGAGCAGCCTGACAGTCCTTTTGATTTTCGGTACATTCTCCCGCGCCTGACGGATGCAACGGGACCGAAATACCAATATCACCAGCGAATGCGCCTTGCGATTGTTCATTCACGCTGGGTGCGCCAGCCTTCCAGCCGAAACGCCCTAGCATTATCCGCTGATGCTCCAAGCTCCAGACCTGACTAGGACGGCCTGAAATACCATCCTGATTTTGATCGTCTGGATCAGCGTTCGCGAGAATCGCATATTCAGGGATCGCCTCCAGTAGGCCAAGACCAATCATCTGCGGTGCTACCCTCGGCGAGAGCATCGTTTCGGGGTGCAGTGCGCCATAGCCGAGTGATTGCACTGAGTAGGTCGGTTTGCGCAGCGACACCACCGTGCCATCAGCCAGGGTTACCGGAATCTCTTCGTAATTGATGCGCATCTGACCTTCGGCTTGATGCCCGGAGATAGCGAAGTCCTGTAACTGCGTGCCGTAGTTAGGTTCAGGAATCACGCTGAGCTTGTGCTCCTGTAATTGAGTCCGTTCGGCGTCATTGCTCGGCGGAATACTCACCCGCAGAAACATGGATACCGCATTATCCTCAGGACCATTGGGTGGATGACCACGCCCGTCCTTGAGGTGGCAACGCTGACAAGAACGGGCGTTGTAGAGCGGACCCAGACCGTCAGCAGCTTGGGTCGAAGCGGGTGCTGAGACCCACAGGCGCTTGAAGAAACCGTTGCCCACCTTGAAGTCGATTTCCCGCTCGAAGCTCATATTAGCCGAGGCGTGCGAGAACGCATTTTTGTTGATCTTCTTGGTGTGCGTGGTGGCCCCACCGGGAAACTCCTCGCCCGGCTCGGGGCACGAGAAGTCTGACCCGATGGGTTTTTCATCAGCGATCGCAGACGGTTGAGCACAGAGTGCGATACAAAGGAAGATAAGGATACGAAGATTCATTAGCTAGACTGTAATAATTGTTTACTGACCGACTTTGCTGGGATCATCCAGGCTATCGGAGCCTTCAAAGGCTATGGGCTCTAGATCAAGCACGACAACTGCTTTCTCAATAGCTTTGGTCTGATTCAGCAGCGCATCGATTGCCGCCATCACCTTAGCATTGCCTGCTTCGTTCTCTTCGCCAATTAATTGGTCATAGGCGACCCCTTCTTTCTCGGCACTATCAACCAGTACCTGCATTTTAGCGAGGGTTTCATCCAAACGGGCGCGCAGTGCCTTATCAGCAGCGGGGTCCTTGGCGGCCACCAGTTCAGAAATGCTAGGGCCGCTTAGGGTCGTGCCATTAACTTGTTGATAGGCACCCGTGTAGACATTCTTCATCCCGAGCACGTCGTAGTAATGCGACCAGTGGGTATTATCACTGAAACAATCATGCTCTTCTTCGGGGTCGTGCAGCATCAAACCCAACTTCATCCGTTCACCGGCAAGTTCACCATAAGACAGGCTGCCCATACCGGTGAGAATGACCGCGAGTCCGGCTTGCTCGCCTTCACTCGTCAGGGCTTTGCGAGCAGCGCCGTCTTTAGCCCATTGCGCGGTGATCCATTCCAGATCCTGTAACAAGAGAGTCACTGCAGCTTTCAAGTAGGCACCGCGCCGTTCACAGTTGCCCCCGGTGCAGTTGGCGGTATCGAAATCACTGACCGGCCGTTTACCGGCGCCGGGACCGGTGTCATTGAGGTCTTGCCCCCAGAGGAGGAATTCAATCGCATGGTAGCCGGTAGCGACATTGGCCTCAATCTCATCGACTTCGTGCAGCGTATCGCTCAGTAGTTCGGGAGTTATGACGCTGGCGTCGATGGTACGTCCGGATAACACCACTTTCTCGTTGGCGATCACATTGGCTTTGTACAGGGGATTCTCATCAGATTCTTCGCCATAGCTGGAAGCTACATAGTCGATCAGTCCCTCGTCCAGTGGCCATGCGTTTACTTTACCTTCCCAGTCATCGACGATGGCATTTCCGAAACGATAGACCTCGGTCTGTTGGTAAGGCACACGGGCAGCTTTCCAAGCGGATTGTGCAGTCTTCAGATTTGCTTCCGAAGGTTCGGCAAGCAGCTGATCAATCGCTTTGGCCAGTTCTTGCGCTGTGGTTAGCGAATCTTCGTACTTGGCGTGAGCCATATCGGCATAATGGCTCAAGATGTCCTGGGCTGTGGGGGCAGCCAGGAGTGGTGTAGTAAAGCAAAGTCCTAAAACAAGCAGCACTACTGTTCTCATAGTCGATGACTTCCTGAAGTGAATTGATCAAAATTCAACGGCAAGTTGCGCTACAAAGGTATTGGCATCATTGCCGGTACCGCCTTCATTGATGTCGTAGTCTTCGTCGTATGCCCATTCCAAGGAAAGCGCTGTACTGTCGTAAATTTCCATGGATAAGGTGGCGAGGAAGCGCTGTTTAGGCAGTTCCAAGGCTAAGGCTTGGCGGGTACCCTGATAGCCGATCGCAACGGTGGAACCTCTGAACCAATCGAAATCGTAGCCGACTTCGAGATTCCAAGCGGCAGGCTTGGCGCCCCCGTCTTGCCAGGGTAATGCCGTCTCTTCGAATGGTTTTGTCGCCGCCAAGTATTCTCCAATCAAGCTAAATGGCCCAAAACGACCGATGGCGTTCACCGTCCATGCAGGCACGAAATCAGTGTCATTGTCACCTTGATTGTCGTTTATGGCGTCCTGCAGAGTATCCGAATCGCCTAAGTCACTCAGATAACCGGCTCCGGCAACGATTTCGCCATCACCCAACTCCCGCGAAAAGCCTAGATTAATACCACCGCTGCTGATTTGGTTCTTGCCGTCTTTATCGTTATCCCCATTGAAAATGTATACGCTACCGTTGAAATCGCCGCTCACGAACCCACCCTGCAGTGCCGTTTCGCGCGTTTCACCGAGATCTAGGGTCAATGGATCAGAAACCATATTGGTTTCGTAGGCGCCGAAAGGGACATAAATTTGTCCAGCGGTCACAAACATAGGGTTGGCTTCAAAGTTGGCGATAGTGATAAAGGCTACATCCACTTCCAAGTCCGCGTCTTCTTCGTACAAGAGGCTGGCGCCGACTTCGACCCAGTCCGTCACTTGTGATGCGATACCCAGTTCGAAGGTGGACAGTACGATATCACTTTCATTAGGCCCCTCGTAGGGCGAGGCGTAGAAGGCTTCAACTTCAAGCAAGCCGCCCAATTCAATTTTGTTATACCACGCTTGGCTAACGTCCTGTGCTGCAGCAGCTTGTGTTTCTTCCATGCTCTCCGCCAGCGCTCTCAGTCGCGCTGGTGAGCCCTCCAAGCGGGTGTTCTGCTCATTGATCGTCGTGGCCTGCTGCTTAATCGTGGCATTCTGGGTGTCCATATTCCGCTGCATCTCGGCCATCTTGGCTTCCATGCGGGCCAGCCGTTCTTCGATGGTTTCTGCCAATAGCCCAGTAGGACTGCTCAGCACAAGCCCGATAGCCAGTGCCAGTCGATTGTATTTCATGATAAATGTACCTTCGTTTGGAAAGTTACCCGAATCACGGGTGACTCGTTATTGTTCGCTAAGTAGCGCGGGCGAAGGCTGGCTGGCTGATAAGGCTGGCGGGCGGGGTTAATGAGTACCGATCAATGAATCAAAAAAGGTTCTCCATCCGTATTCCGGGGTAATAAGCTCTCACCCTATCCACTGATAAATCTCCAGGGTGAGCGGATCACAATGACAACAACCGCCACCGCATAGGCTGCCGGTAGGTTGTTTAACTACTTTTCCCTTGACGACCCATTTTTGCAACATGGCGCGTAGCGCGTCTGGATCACTGTTGAAATGGTGTGCAATATCAGTGAGCGCAACGCGCCGATGCGTTTTCAGATAGTCGCGGAGTTCAGACAAAATCATGTCGATGCCCTTAGGTTACTCGTTCGCCCTCTTGCGCCAGCGCTAACGGTGTCGCTATTGATCGGCATAGATAGCCTCTCACTGGGCAACTCATTTTTTTCGGCATTAAGTTGGCAACCGTATTGATCAACATTCACCATTGTGCTGTCGTTTTTCCCTAAGCTAGCGGGCACCAACTATTTATGAAAATGATATTGCAAATACTAATCAAACTCAACTGCGTATCTCATTCAGAAAAACCAGCCAAGCTGGATCGTAGGTCTTTTGCTACTCCCGCCAAGCTTCCCGGGCTTGACGGACATCGTCACGCGTTTGTTCGCTGGCACGTACCGTTTTTTTTATACCACCAGCCCCGCTTGGCAGGAAACGGTCCAACACGTTCACGGGGACTGTCTGTCCTATCGAACGTTCGTTTGCGCAAAGCCGTCGATAACGCTTGAACCATCACCTTCTCTCCTGTGTGATCCTTGGAAATTTTCCCTACATTTCTGCCTTTGCATAGCCCCTCCCTGCTTCCAATGAATAGATATTCGGTAAAAAACAGGATGGCCCTCAAGTCTCACCAGCAACCTAGGAGAAGATGATTTTCGTTAAAGACCATCCTGAACACCCACGGAGCAAGAAAAAGCATACAACTAACGTAACGCGAAAGAGATGGGCACGGTGATCGACAGCTTGGCTTGTTGAAATTCGGCGGGCATAGCCGGCAACGGCGAAGCGCGCTTGAGTAGCGCGTTGACTTCTTTGCCATCTATGATCGGTAGGACGGGGTGCGTGGACCTTGGTCGCCTCTGTCGTTGCACATCACTCCGTTACACCGGATCATTACAAGGCCAAATTGGCGGGATTGGAAGGGCTGCATCGTCCGATCATTGAGGTCTATCACTGCGAGCAGTGCGGAGATACTGCATTTCCTACGAACCTAAGAGAAGAGCAATGACTTCCATAGACGGTTTTTTGCTTGCGTGCCCGAAGGCAAACAAGGCCGACGCGGTGTTTTATAGCGGGCCCACTACTCACTCGTCAACACAGAGAAAGGCACACCAAGCAGCTTCTCATCGTACATCCTTGGTTTTTCATCGTTATTAACAATGATGCCAAAAGCACAGTTGAATTCATCAACGAAATCACGTATCGCTCTCAGGTGCCTTGGGTTGACAGCTTGCACATATTTGATTTCAAACGGCACAAGGCCGAATTTTCCTGCTATCACAAGATCAACCTCGGCACCCGCCGCCGTCCGATAATAATAAGACGAATAATTCAGCGCTGCAGCGTTCAAAGAGCGCAATACTTCCTCAATCACCATGCCCTCCCAGCTTGCTCCCATCTGTGGGTGCGACAGTAACCGACGCTGCGTGGGAATTTGTAGCATATGATGCAGCAGGCCGCTGTCTCTGAGGTAACCACGCGGGTGTTTTGTTAGCCTTTTTCTGGAATTTTTGCTAAAGGCGGGTAGCGTGCGCCAGAGAAAGGTGCCGTGAGCGATGGAAAAATAGTCGCGCGCGGTTGGTTGTGAAACCTCCAGTATTTTAGCAATCTCTGAATAGTTAATAATGGCACCGGAGCAGCCTGCCAGTAGCTCAATGAAGCGGCGGAAGCGAACCGTATTCAGGCCCGGAAAAAGGCGTGCGATATCGCGTTCCACATACGTTTTGACGTATTGCTCGTTCCAGGTGTCACGGAATCTCGCCGTACCTCTTACCCAGGGCTCGGGGTAGCCACCGTGAAACCAGTAGGCGGCAAGGTCGGCGGCTTGATTGACCTGTGGAGAATCATTCCATTTCTGCAACACTTCGTTGGGTGTGCAATCGATCGCGAACAGGTCGAGCAATTTTGGCGTGTCGATGCCGTTCGTTTCCGAGTAACTGAAGGGCGCTATTTCGATAACACCAACGCGGCCGGCGAGCGATTCGGAGATGGCATCCAGCAACACCGGTGAGCTTGACCCGGAAAGTAGATATTTGCCGTAGGTGGTGCGATTTTTGTCTATCGCAACCCGCAAAGCAGGAAAAAGCTCGGGTAACAGTTGCGCCTCATCAATAGCAATCGGTTTGTTATTGAGACGTAAAAACAAATCAGGATCAACAGCAATCTGGTCATAGTCAGCTCTGGCTTCGAGGTCGAATAACTCTCTGTCGCCAGCGACCATCTCGATCAGTGTGCTTTTCCCGGTCTGCCTCGCCCCGACGATGACGACGCACGGAAAATAACTCAGATATTCATTGATAAGCGTTTCATACTGTCTTTTCATACCTTGTATAATGAAAGTTTAAGTTTGAAAATACAAGGTACTGATATAGCAATGCGGGTATTGTGAGGTTTGTCACTGCAAACAGTGCGGAGATGTTACACCTTAGCTCGACTTTCCCCATCAGGCAGCATAGCAAAGTAGCTCCATACAGCGCGCCAGGAGAGGGTTTGGGAGTTCTTCAGGTTCTGTTGCATTAGCAGAGAGAGCCGGATCTCGGTAAGCTACCAGGCCAGAAAATAACACTCCGAGCGTCCCCATGCTCGGCTTCAAAACCTTAACCAATAATGTAGTCTTCATCGGACTGCTGCAACGATAACCGCCGCTCTTGGCAGCGGTTACCGACCAGGAGTACAGGCCAGTTATGCCCCGCGATCGACCACATCCTTATGTCGGCTTAAACTGGGGATGACGCTCTGAATTGCCGATACTAGCGACGCACATTGACAAAATGAACTAACTACAGTGCTTGCTAAGCCTGCTGAGGGCTACTCACTGGCATTAGCAATTGGTTACGCCCCCAAATCCGCATCGCGACAATTGAACCCGCGAAGAACACAGTCATAACCGCGATCCACGCTGCCGACGTGGTGGGGTGTTGAGCAAAGGTAGCGACCTGGTAAAACACCGTGGCGGCAAAGTAGGCTAGTCCGGTAGTCCAGCCAGCAACGAATAGGGTCCAGCGCGGGGTGGTTTCCCGGTAGACGGCAGCGATGGCCGCCGCACAGGGGAAATACAGCAACACAAACAGCAGATAAGCGAACGCACCGGCAGCACCGTTAAACCGCTCGCCCATCGCACCGAAGGTGCCGACCGCGACTTCTTGTTCTTCCGCTGCCGTGGCCTGATCAGCCACATCGCCGATGTTTAAACCCAGTGGATCCAGCCAAGACCCCATCGCATCGGCGAGATTCGCGGGGATCGTCGCAAAGCCCTCGCCTATTGCACCGAAGAAATCGAACCCGGCTTCTTCCTCTGGTGCCAGTTCTTCTTCTGTTTTGTCGGCGCGCCAGCTCATCGGCTTGGGATTAATTTGGCTGCGACGCTCTTCGGCCTGTTCACCCAGGGTGGTATAAAGTGAATCCAAGGTGCCGACCACCGCTTCCTTGGCTAAGATGCCGGTAAAGATGCCCACTGATGCCGGCCAGTTGTCCTCATCCAGGCCAAACGGCGAGAACAAGGGCGAGATGGTTCGACCTATCTCGCTTAGCACTGATTTGTCACTGTCTTCATTGCCGAAACTGCCGTCGGTGCCGACGTTGTTGAGGACATTCAGCACCAGCACCATCGGCACGATGACTCGACCGGCACGGACGATAAAGCCCCGAGTTCGATCCCAGGTGCGCAGCAGCACGCTTTTCAGTGTGGGGAGATGGTAAGGTGGCAACTCCATAACAAAAGGCGTTGCATCGCCCCGCAGTAGGGTATTCTTGAGGATCAGCCCGGTCAGGATGGCAGTGGCGATACCGATCAAGTACAAGAGAAAAACAATGGATTGCCCATAGGCGGCGAAGAAAGCAGCGGCAAACAGTGCATAAACGGGCAACCGAGCACCACATGACATGAAAGGCGCCATCGCAACCGTAATCAGCCGATCGCGTTCCTGTTCCAGCGTGCGGGTTGCCATGACTGCCGGTACGGTACAACCGAAGCCGACGATCATCGGCACGAATGCCTTGCCGGGCAGACCGATACCGCGCAGAAAGCGGTCCATCACGAAGGCGGCACGGGCCATGTATCCCGAGTCCTCAAGCGCCGATAAGAACAGAAATAGAAAACCGATAATGGGGATAAAGGTAGCGACCACCTGGATACCGCCACCGACACCGTTAGCTAGCAACACGGTGAGCCATTCGGGCGAACCGACACTGCTGAGTAATGCCGCAAAGCCATCAACGAACAGCGCGCCGCTCACAATATCGAACACATCAATGAACGAGCCGCCGATATTGATAGTGAACATGAACATCAAGTGCATGGCCAATAAGAATATCGGAATGCCGAAGAGGCGATTAAGCACCACCCGGTCGATTCTGTCCGAGGTGCTGTGCTGAACTTGACCCTTACGCTTTACCGTCGCGCTGGTGACTTGATTGACGAATCCGTAACGGGCATCGGCCAGACTGATGTCAATGTCATCGCCCAAGGCTTGTTCGGTTTCGGTTTGTAGCGTAATCAGTGGTTGCGTGACACTCTCATCGGCCAGTTTCTGGGCCAGGGTATCGCCTTCTAATAGGCGCACTGCTAACCAGCGTGAATCAGCTTTAGCGGCTTTAGCGCTAGATTCGATAGCTGGTAGTAAGCGGGTTATTGCGGTTTCAATGGCGCTGGCATAAACGATCTGTTGTTCAGGGATTCGTTGATAGTTGGCTGCGGTAAGGATTTCTGCTTTGAGTTCCATCACGCCTTCACCGGAGGCAGCAACCACCGGTAAGACCGGGCATCCTAAACGTTTGGCTAGCCCGGCCACATCAATCTCACAGCCGCGTTCCTTGGCAACATCCATCATGTTGAGTGCCACCAACATCGGCACTTTCATTTCTAAGAGTTGCGAGGTGAGATAGAGATTACGCTCCAGATTCGAGGCATCAACGATGTTGATGATCAGGTCTGCTTCGCGGCCCGCGACGTAGTCGCGGGCGATTTGCTCGTCAATAGAGACGCCGTCCAGGGCGACATCCAGCGAATAAGTGCCGGGTAAATCAACGAGCTCAAATTCAGTATCCTGAAATTTATATCGCCCGGTTTTGCGTTCAACAGTGACTCCCGGCCAGTTACCGACCTGCTGCTTAGCTCCGGTCAATGCGTTGAAGAGCGTTGTTTTACCGCAATTGGGGTTGCCGACTACCCCGATGATGTATTGGCTGCTCATGTGTTATTGCTTCTCTACCAGTAATACGTTCGCTTCGTCTTTGCGTAAGCTGAGGCTGAATCCACGGACTTTGATTTCTACCGGATCGCCCATTGGGGCGTAGCGGGTGACGCTGAATTCCACCCCGGGCGTGAGCCCCATGGACAGTAGTTTTTTGCGATAGGCTTTGTCACAGTCGCCGTAGCCGATGACCCGGCCGGTTTCGCCCACCGCCATGTTTTTTAAATTCTCCGGCATCGTTTCTTCTCCTGAACTGAAAAATTGTTATTCACTGCCGCACCACCATGATTTTCTGGGCGATGCCGACCCCCAGGGCCAGTCGTGTTTCGCCCCTTAGCACGACCAAGTTACTGCCCTCGCGTTGGGATACGGTCAGTTCACCACCGATATTCAGCCCCAGTGACGTCAAGCGCATCTCCAAACCTTTGCCGCCACGGAGTAGAAAAACGGTTACCCGTTCGCCTTCTTGCGCCATCGCTAGCGGAAATGGGGCTTTGTCGGCTGTGTCAGCGGTAGACATCAGCGTTTCCCTTGGATAATCTTAAAAGTAATAAAAATCATTCTCATTTAAAATGACAAAATTTGCTGCTTTGCGCAAGAAGGAAATATCCGAAATAGTCGCTTCATTGATCTAGGACAAATTGTTGTTAGCGGAAATGCAATTTTATAGCCAAGCATACAAGCAGATAGTATATGGCCTTAGCTCGCATTCATGATGTAGTGAAAGCGACAATGTGGCAGGAGACGATGCAGAGACTCTCACGGCTGGGCGGTGTTGGACAAAATTGCGCGAGCCTGGTTTGCCATTTCGAGGACCGTCGGACGCAGCTGGTTCGGATTAATTAAAGCCTCATCAAATCCGATACGCACTCTCTCGGTGCGGTCACCGTCGGTACACAACAAATCGAAACCGAACCGATCTAGCGCCGTCATCCGACAGTCGCTCACCCAATCCAGCCCCGTAAAAGCGTGTGCATAATCACGCAAGTTTTGCTGGTGATCTTCGTTCATATGGGCAATCGCACCGGTTGCCATAGCGGCGAGCGGATCGGGAGATGCACTCGCGTAGTCCGTTGCGTCAAGCCAACCCATGCGACCGAATCCAGCGATGTAGCGCACCCGTTCGACTTGTAGTCGGTAGAAATTGAAATCCGCGAAATCGATGTATCGACTCGCCTGCGGGTGCTTGGCCAGATAATCTGCACGGTATTGTGCTCGATCACTGATTTTGGCTGCTTTGCCCAGCAGAGTAAGTCGGGCTTCGGCCAACATGTCGGGATTACCTAAACCGGGCGCTATCAATAAAGATACGCGCGGATCGCGGCTCAGATAGTGTTGATGTTCGGCCAGGTCGCTGAGCAGCAATACCACATCGCCGTTTGCAACCGGCAAATAATCCACGACAGAGCCATAGGGGTAGCCGTCATCTGTGGTCAAGGTGCTTAATACACCTTGCGTATGAGCGACAGTCAAGGTTCGAGCCGCTTCGCTGAGCGGTGGCCATGCGGCGCTTCCGGGCATAATGGTGTCCTCAGCGTGAAATTCGGATAGCTTATCAAACATGCTTTTGAGGCTACCATATACAGAAATCTGTATCTTATGATAGGAGTCGTGCTGTGAAAACCACGCTTAATCTGAACGATGCACTGTTAGCAGAAGCCAAAACATTGGCTGCGCAACAGCGTACCAGCCTGACCCGCTTCATTGAGGAAGGATTAAGATTGCGCTTAGTTGCGCAACAAACAGAGGCTACGCCCGTCGATATTCCTGTTTATTTAGGCGAGGGTGGACTGGCCTCCGGGTTGGATGGCTTAAGTAATAAAGCGTTGCTGGACGCCGCTGATCATGACGCCTGATGTTAATGTGCTGCTCGCCGCTTCCCGCTGTGATCACCCGCATCACGCGGTAGCTTAAAACCCTAACCTTGCAATCTTTCCACGAACTGGATAATTTGCAAGGATGATTCCCCGATTAATCACTTCTGAAATCGAAAGTGCGTTGCAACGGCAAGCAGCGGTTGCGCTGATTGGCCCAAGGCAGGTGGGTAAAACCACTTTGGCGCTGGAAATCGGTACAGCCCGCAATGCGCTTTATCTTGATCTTGAAGATCGAGATGATCGCAATCGGCTCGCCAATCCGGTGTTGTTTTTCGAGAATGCTGAAGATCGCTTGGTAATACTGGATGAGATTCACCGAATGCCGGAATTGTTCGAGACCTTGCGCGGTGTGATCGATAAAGGCCGACGTAAAGGGAAAGGCAAAGGACGTTTTCTGATCTTGGGTTCTGCGTCAATCGATCTGATGCGTCAATCGGGAGAAACACTAGCCGGGCGTATTGCTTATATTGATATGGCACCGCTGTCAGCATTGGAAATTGCCGACGAACGCGCGGCTCGCGAGCAGCTGTGGTTGCGCGGTGGTTTTCCAGACAGTTATTTGGCGGATAGCGATCGTGATAGCTTGGCGTTGCGCAAGGATTTCATTCGTACCTATCTGGAACGCGATGTGCCAATGTTCGGCCCGCGCATTCCAGCGACCACGCTGGAGCGCCTTTGGACTATGTTGGCACATCGCCAAGGGACGTTGCTCAATGCTTCTGAGCTTGGCCGGGCATTGGAAGTCAGCACACAGTCCGTCACGCGCTATATCGATCTGCTGTGTGATTTGTTGCTGGTGCGTCGCTTGCCGCCTTATCACGCTAACGTGGGTAAGCGGTTGGTGAAGTCGCCAAAAGTGTATGTCAGGGATAGCGGGCTAGTGCACGCCCTGTTGGGTTTGGAAACGCTTGAGCAGCTGGCCGGTCATCCGGTGGTGGGCATGAGTTGGGAAGGTTTTGTGCTCGAAACGCTGCTTTCTATGTTGCCCTGGCGATCCTCGGCATTCTTTTATAGAACTGCCGTCGGCGCTGAAATTGATTTGGTATTGGAACATCAGGACGGGGCAATTTGGGCGATTGAGATCAAACGTGCGCTATCGGCCCGGGTGGAACGTGGTTTTTACCAGGCTCATGCTGACTTGAAACCAACGCGGGCTTTTCTGGTGCACGCGGG
>JAZBPA010000382.1:0-11368 GCA_036351435.1 Candidatus Competibacteraceae bacterium | reverse complement strand
GCCATCGTAAAACCCGATCCCGATACCGGCTAGCCACTGAGGACGGGAACCGATTCGAACCGACGTGGGCAATGACGGCACATTCGCTGCACCACGGCGCGGCCAAACCAAAATTACCGCCGCAAGCATAATCGCCAGCGGCAGCAGTTTCTTCAGCAATTCGGCCTGCACCAGATAAATCAGCACAGTGCCGCTGAGTGCGCCCACAAACGTGCCCAGAGTGGCCGGCCACCAAAACCTTGGTTTGAACCAACCTTTGCGAATGAAGGTTATCGAAGCGCTTAAAGTACCGAAAGTGCTGATCACTTTGTTGGTGCCGAGTGCTAGGTGCGGTGGCATTCCGGTACTGAGCAAGGCGGGCAGCATCAGCAAGCCGCCACCACCCGCAATGGAATCGACAAAGCCGGCGATCAGCGCTGCGAGACCCAATAAAATCAGGGTTGCCGGTTCGGCGAACAGCTCCGCCGGATTCAAGTCAGTAACCTGACCAACACGTCCTCGTAGACCTGACTCAAACGATCCAGGTCGTCCACCGAAACCCGTTCGTCGATTTGATGAATAGTGGCGTTAAGTGGACCCAGCTCCACGACTTGGGCACCGGCAGGCGCGATAAAACGCCCGTCCGAAGTGCCGCCGCTGGTGGATATTTGTGCAACTACACCCAGCGTTTCGCGGATGGCCGCTACTGTGGCATCTACCAAGGTACTCGCTTCAGTCAAATAGGGCTGCCCGCCCAGTGTCCAGTCCAGATCGTAGTGAAAAACACGCCCGCTTTTGACTTCCTCGTTGAGCAACTCGGTATCAATCAACCGTTGCACCCGCTCCTGTAATTGTTCTACCGTCACGGCGGTGGAAAAGCGGAAATTGAATAACAGCTCCAGCTCACCCGGCACGACATTGGTCGCACCGGTTCCGGCATGAATATTAGAGATTTGAAACGAAGTGGGCGGGAAGAAGTCATTACCCTGGTCCCAAATCTGTTCGCTTAGCCCGGCGATGATCGGTCCTGCGATATGGACAGGGTTGCGCACCAGATGCGGATAAGCTACATGGCCCTGCAAGCCCTTGAGAAGCAAACGCCCGTGCAGGGAGCCGCGCCGGCCATTCTTGATGACATCCCCTAATTGTGTCGCTGAAGACGGTTCTCCCACCAGGCAGTAATCGATGTGCTCATTACGAGCCTGCAAGGTTTCAACGACTTTGACCGTGCCGTTCTCAGCCGGGCCTTCTTCGTCGCTGGTCAGCAAGAAGCCGATAGAACCGCGATGCTCAGCGTGCGATGCCACAAACCGTTCGCAAGCCGTAACCATCGCCGCCAGACTGCCTTTCATGTCGGCGGCACCCCGTCCATACAAGTCGCCGTTTCTCAAAGTGGGCTGAAAGGGATCGGATTGCCACAGGTGCAGCGGCCCGGTAGGCACTACATCGGTATGGCCGGCGAAAACGAACAGCGGCACGGCATGGCCACGCCGTGCCCATAGGTTATCTACTTCGCCGAACCGTAGCCGTTCGATGGCAAAGCCTAGTTTTTCCAATCGGCTCGCCAGTAACTCCTGACAACCGGCATCGTCCGGCGTGACCGAACGACATTGGATCAACTCACAAGTCAATTCGCCGGTGGGAGATAATGGCGCTTCACTGGCCATTAATCGCGCAACAATTCGTTGAGACTGACCTTGGAACGGGTTTTTTCATCCACCTGCTTGATGATGATCGCGCAATACAAGCTGTGACTGCCATCCTCAGCAGGCAATGAGCCGGACACCACTACGGAGCCGGCAGGAACCCGACCGTAGGTGATTTCGCCGGTCAACCGGTTGTAAATCTTGGTGCTCTGGCCGATGAATACCCCCATCGAAATGACCGAACCTTCTTCGACGATCACGCCTTCCACCACTTCCGAACGCGCGCCGATGAAACAATTGTCTTCGATGATTGTGGGGCCGGCTTGAAGGGGTTCCAGCACTCCACCGATACCGACGCCGCCGGACAAATGCACGTTTTTGCCGATTTGCGCGCAAGAGCCGACCGTGGACCAAGTGTCTACCATCGTGCCGCTATCGACATAGGCACCGATATTGACATACGAGGGCATCAGCACCACGCCGGGGGCGATATAGGTGCCGCGACGAGCAGCAGCGGGGGGTACAACGCGCACGCCCGCTGCCTGAAATTCGGATTCCCCGTATTCAGCGTATTTCGGCGATACCTTGTCGAAGTAATTAGTATAGCCGTCGCGGATAATGACGTTATCCCGCAGGCGAAAGGACAGCAACACGGCCTTCTTCAGCCATTGATTAACTAGCCACTGCCCCCCCTGTTTCTCGGCGACGCGGGCTTTGCCCTGTTCCAGCAAACTCAATGCTTCTTCTACCGCATCCCTGATATTAGCCGGGACATCGTCGGGGCTGAATTCGTTGCGTCGCTCGAACGCTTCTTCAATAGTCTGGGATAAATCGGACATGCTTACCATCCTGTCGCTAAATCTGAAAAAGTGCATTATAACGTCCAATATCCCATCCTGGCGGTTTCTTGGCAGTTCAATCGGTTGGCATAGGGCTGCTGATGGCAAAGCCGTCATCGAAGTGAGCCTGCAGGGCGTAATGTGAGGGGCTGAGCAGACGGTTAGCTGATAGAATTTAGGCTGAACGGTCCTAAATGCTAAATGGGTATTTGCGGTGAGGGCAAAACGGGGCGTCAAGAGGAGATGAAAATGCGTGGTATTCGCTTCAGGTTTTACATTGTGTTGAGCACTTGTCTGGGGGTGTTGTTTTACAGTGCCCAGGGTATCGCCGAGATCTATAAATATCAGGATGAGAAGGGCAATTGGCGCTTTTCTGATCGTCCCCCACCCGGTAGCCAGCAGACTGTTGAAAAAGTATCCATCGGAGCGAAAGACTCAAAAGAAGCCGAGCAAGACTTAACAGTACGTTTGCAAGAAAAGTTTTCGCCGAAGACCCCTCTTCAGCAAGCCACTCTAGGAACGGTTACGATCAAAACTCCGGTGGGTTCGGGGTCGGGCTTTTTCGTATCCGAGAGTGGGCATATCATCACTAACAAACACGTACTGAAAGTTGATGAAGAACAGCTCGACCAAGCGCAATTAAAATTCAATCAAACCGAACAACAATTAGATTCTTTCACCGAGCAACTTGTTTTGGAAAAATCTCGACTGAAAAGGTACAAACAAGATCTTGTCGATTATGACCGTTATATACGTTCGCTACGCGACAGCCCGCAGAAAACTGCTGAACAAAAACACTATCAGCTATTACAGAAGCAATACCAGCAACGGGAAAAGGATTACGCTGAAAATCGTCGCAAAGCACGGGCACACAAACGCGAGTTCGAAACACAACAGCGGGAGTTCAATTGGAAACGTCATGTCGCGGGCGCTACGCGCAACTTTACGATCGTTCTTAAAGATGGTACAGAGCTCAATGCGCGGTTAATCAAATTTAGCGAAGAACACGACCTTGCACTACTGAAGTTGGATAATTACCAGACACCTACGCTAAAACCAGCCACAGCGCAGGAAATCGGTCAAGGCATGCCAGTGTATGCGATCGGCAGTCCTATCGGGATTCGCGACTCGGTCAGTAACGGGGTGGTTTCGGGCTTGGGAGATGGCTTTATCAGAACCGATGCCAAGATCTACCCTGGCAATAGTGGTGGTCCCTTAGTCTTGGAAAATGGCCATGTTGTCGGCATCAATACTATGGTGCGAGTCACTCATAAGTTCGAGGGGCTTGGCTATGCTATAGAGATGGATACCGCATTACAGGAATTCGCCGGCTATCTGCCCACCAACTGAATTAATGATCTGGGCCAGGTCATTTTGAAAATATTGTTTGTTTTTTGGAAAGACCTGACCCCTTTTTTAGAGGATAATTATGAGATTTGCAATCAGCTTGGTGCTTGTGTTCATTGTGATGTTGAACACTGTGATTCATGCAGCTCCTCAGGAACTGACTCCCCACTCTAATCCGCAGCCTGCGCCGGCATTCACTTTGGAGGATCCTGAAGGGAAGCGCTATACCCTAGCTGATTTTCAGGGGAAAGTGACTATCGTTAACTTTTGGGCTACCTGGTGCCCGCCTTGTGTCAAGGAAATGCCCTCGTTGCAACGGGCCTGGGAACAATTGCGTCAAGAAGATATTCAGGTGATAGCGATCAATATGGGCCAGGATCGAGAAGATATTGCCTATTTTCTCTCAAAATATCCGGTGGACTTCCCGCTTTTGTTAGATACCGATGTGGCCGTTTCGGAATCCTGGGGGGTTAAAGGATTACCCACAACCTATGTGTTAGATGCCTCTACGCGGATGGTGATAGAAGTGATCGGTGAACGAGAATGGGATGATCCCGAATTACTTGAGCAAGTACGCGCGTTGAAAAAATGATTTTCCAACTGTTCTATGCCTATGCACTGTTGTCGAACCCCATCACTGTGAGCAATGAGCCGTTACTAAATAGTAACGGGGCTCTCGTGAAGGCTTCTATCAGTAATGAGTTGCACTTACAACTTATGCGACGATGGTTGAAAGCCACGTTCCCGATAGAGCCGAAACCTGTCGCGTGAACGAGTCAGCGTTTCCGGCTCTTGATCTACTATTTCGATCACTCTTTCGAAGCGCTCAAATTCCGGCGGAAGGTGTTGGTCTAGGTTGACAATAATCCCATTGACGAGCTCCGGCGGATTGTCACTGCATCCGATTAATACCGGCGAGCGGTCGTCGGTAGGTACCGGACACAGTGCATGGGGGATAAAGCTGCCCTGGCGGAACGTCCACAGCAAATCGTCGATCGTCTGGGCCTGTTCAGCGGATGGAGTGTGTAGATAGACGCGAAATCCAGACAAATAAGCTTTTTCGCTCAGCTTGCAAGCGAGTAGCAAGCGACCGTTGGGTTTTTGATCGGGCAGCACATAAAAATCTATCCTGGGCATCAGTTAGTCCTTAACGGCGGCGACCCGATCCAACAGATACTGGGTTAACAGAGGGACCGGTCGGCCGGTAGCGCCTTTTTGCTTACCGGTTTTCCAAGCCGTGCCGGCAATATCCAGATGAGCCCAATGCAATTTCTTGGTAAAGCGAGCGAGGAAACAGGCCGCGCTGATCGCTCCTGCCTCGCGACCCCCGACATTGGCCATATCGGCGAAATTACTATCCAATAATTCCTGATATTCATCCCATAATGGCAACTCCCAGGCCTGATCAACTGCAGTTTGCCCGGCGCGGAGAATGTCGTTGGTTAGCGGCCCGTGGTTGCTGAACAGGCCGTGCGGATGGTTTCCCAAGGCGATGATACAGGCGCCGGTGAGGGTGGCGATATCAATGACCGTCGCCGGTTCGTAACGTTCGCTGTAGGTTAACGCATCGCAGAGAATCAGCCGGCCTTCGGCATCTGTATTGAGGATTTCAATCGTTTGACCGGACATGCTGGTGACGATGTCGCCCGGTCGGGTCGCCCGGTCGCTGGGCATGTTTTCCACGGCCGGAATGATGCCTACCATCGACAGCGGCAACTGCAATTGCGCACAGGCTTGTACCGTGCCCAATACGCTAGCGGCCCCACACATGTCGTATTTCATCTCATCCATCTTAGCGCCTGGCTTCAATGAGATACCGCCGGTGTCGAAGGTGACGCCCTTGCCCACTAAAACCACAGGTTTTTGCTCCGGGGGGGCGTTAAAATACTCCAAAATAATCAGCTTGGCTGGCTGGGCGCTGCCTCTGGAAACGGACAACAGAGACCCCATACCTAAAGATTTCATATCCGCCTCTTCCAACACTTTGGCTTGCAAGTTGGGCAAGGTGTTGGCCAAGTGTTGCGCCTGCTCAGCCAAATAGGTCGGTGTGCAGAAATTAGCAGGCAGATTGCCTAAATCTTTGGCCAATTTGACGCCTGCGGCAATCGCTGATCCAGTCTGCACAGCCTGTTCTCCGCTGCTCAAATCACGCCGTGCTAGTACGCTAAAGGTGATTTTACGTAACACACGGCGCGGTGGTTCTTTTTTGCTTTTGAGTTGGTCGAAGCGATACAGTTTGTCTTCGGTAACTTCCACTGCCTGGCGGACTTTCCAGGGCTTGTCCCGCCCTCTGACGTTGAGGTCGGTGAGATAGGAGACCGCCTCTGCAGCGCCTGTATCGGTTAGTGCCTGGGTCGCGTGGTTCAAGATTTTCCGAAAGCGGCGATCATCCAACTCTCGTTCCCGCCCGCAACCGACCAGCAAGACACGGTCGCACAAGGCATGCGGCGTCTGAAATAGCAGCAGGTCTTGTCCCAGCTTACCTTCGATATCGCCACGTCGCAGGAAGCCGCTCAAGTAGCCGTCGTTAGCGGCATCGAACTGTTCGGCGGCCGCAGACAGGCGCCGGGATTCATACACCCCTAACACAAGACAAGCGGTGCGTTGTTTTTCTGGATGACCACTGGTTACGCTGAAATCCATCGATTAACTCCCGGTTTTTTAAGTGAACAAAGCCTATTTTGATTGGGATAACTTACCTTAGTTTCGGGTTCTAAGTGCCGGGGGAAGTTGGCTGGTGGGTCGATTGGAACCCGGGGAAACCTTGGCGGTGGAATGTGAGGGGTATCGTTATGCGCAAATTACCCACTGCGACAGGAAGCCGGTCAGCATAAAATCGCTCCTGGAAATCGCTCCTGGAAATCGCTTTGTGCTCAGGGTAACAGAAAACTCCGTGCAACCATGTTGCGTACCATATTTAGACATTCAGACACCACCTGGGCAGGGTCCGCATTGACAGATGAGGCCAGCTCATTGGCTAGTTGCTCGACGGTCTTGGTGCCGTCAAAGCGGGCTAGAAATTGTGCTACGTCGATAGTGAATGCCGCGCTGTATGGTATTCCGCTTTCCAGCTGTAACAGTGGCAACTTGGGCTGCCAATGGCCTTCTGCGTACTGGAAATCCTGGGTCAACTTCGCATCGGGAGAGAACCGCAGTTTGCTGGCCAATAAACTGGCATCGTCGGCATGCTCTGCCAGGAAATCGCGGTTCAAGAAGTTTTGCTGCACCGCGTTGCCGAACGGATGTTGCAACCCTTCCGTTTGTTCTTCGATCTTGAACCACACGCTACCCTCACGGCGACGCATAACAATCAAGCCGCCGTGGACTGCTTCCACGCCTCTGTCACGATAATAATCCATCCATTCGGCGAAGGTTTTAGCGTCCGCCTCGGCTGAATCGTACAAGGTCTCCATCAAGCGGGTTTGTGCGTACCAGGGAGGCGTTCGGGTCACGTTTTTATACACCCAAACATCGCACGGCACGCCGTCGAACCACTCGCCGATCCGTTGTTCCCAAGGCTCGTCCTTAATTTGCGCCCATTCGCAGATCATCTGGAAATAGCCGCCCTCGTTAAGGTAATCCGGGGCTTCTCGGACGATACGTCGGCACAGCTGATCTAACTCCATCTCGTTATCGCGGTAGATGAACCGTTTGGAAGGCGCTAACACGAAGGGCGGGTTGGTAACGATCAGATCGAACTTACGTCCCGCTGCCGGTTGGAATAGATCGCCGGTGACACATTCGATGTTTTCGAGCCCATTGAATCGGGCATTGAAACGCGCATATTCGGTCGCCCGGTCATTCAAATCAGTGGCTACCACCTGCTCACTGTGAGTAGCGGCAAGCAGCGCTTGAATACCACAACCGGCACCCAAATCCAGGGTCGAGCGCTGCGGCTGGCGAATGGTGAAATTAAGCAGGTAGCGCGCTGTGGGATTGAGGCTCAACACCTGATCAAAGGCATCTGCAGTGTGCAATCGTTGGTGCAAATCAGCGGCTATCAGCAAATGTTGATAAGGGACGATGAGGGTTTCGGAGATTAATTGATCGTTTTCCGTGCGCAGTAATTGATGGTCCAGACAAAGCGGTATAAACCAATCCGGCAAATGCTCCTGGGCAGTCGCCTCGGCTACTGGAAAACCGATGAAAAACCAGCGAATCAGGCAGTTCAGGGCGTCAGGTTCCCTGGTTTGCTCCAAGAAACGTGGCTCGTTGCGCAATTGCGGCAATGGGGGGTCAGTCGTGCCCAAGCGGGTAACAAATGTAGGGTTGTCGTAGCCGGTGGTGACGAAAAACTCACGCAAACGGCGGGCCTGTTCTGGAGAAGGTAATGTCAGCATGGTTTATGTGCTCGCTGCAAATGAGTTGGTCTAGTTCCGTCGAACCTTCACTGCCAAGACCCAGCTAAGGTGGTAACCGGATCAGCCAGGGATTGAAAGCGCAGTAGCCTCACCGCGCCGCGATTACGGTAGCTTAGTAACGGCATGATGCCTTGATCCAGTATCGCTTGCGCAGCCCGTTCGCCGAGCAGAACCTCAGCACAGGGCTGCATTGTGGTCTCGCCCGCTGCTTGATAGGTATAAGTGGGTAAATCTTCCAACTCTAGGCAATCACCGGGTTGCATGGACCAGCCGTTTTCCAGGTATGACGAGGCTAACAAGGACGCGCAGGCGAAAGCAGGACTTCCCCACAAAAAAGCATCATGGTCGCCGCCTCCCGGAATCTCCTCGAACGCAAACGCATCAATCGGTTCCCCGCGCCGTCCGTAAGGCAGCCGGGCGAGCACCCGCGGCAACGCCAAGCCTATCCAAGCGGCAATCCAACTGGTGCGCAAGGCCTGCCAGCGCTCTGCTGTTTCCGAGTCCAAGGGTTGCCAGATGGCTGGATCAGGCAGTTCCTGGGAAGTAGTGCAGCCCAGTAGCGCCGGTTTGGCGGTCGCAATAAACGATCCGCCCGCTTGCGCACTGAGCGCACCTAAAGCCGCTAATAACGCTATATCTTCTGCAGAGGGGCCGAAAGCATAATCACCGATTAATAGGGACCAAGGTTGCCCACCGGGAACCCGGGTTCGTTCCACCAGCTGTTTGTACAAAGCAGATTGAGTTAAATCAGCAGCGGCGGCGCGAACGTCGGCAAATAATTCCTCTTGGGTGACGTCCAGCACATAAAAATGCAGGTCACTATCGGTATCCAGTTCCGAGATCAGGGTGTACAGACCTCGCCAAGTAGCTTCCAGCGCTTGGAAAGCTGGCCGATGTAACACCGTGCGCATGGTTTCGCTGATGGCGGCATCAATCCCGGCGATCAATTCGGGTTGGCGGGGATCAGCGCTGGGGACAACATGGGGTTGAATCAGGCCTTTGATAAACTCATCCACCCCTGTCGGCGTGTCGGTTGAAACCGGAGTGGCGGCGGGTTTTCCCAACAAGCGTTCCAACATGTCCCCATCGCCTTCGGATGCGGCAGAAGATTGCTCTAGCGGTTTTTGAACAGCGCTTACGTCAGTGCCAAGCAAGGTTTCCGCCGCTTGCTTGAATGTGGCCGGATTAGACAACCGTTCGCGGGTTTCCCGTAACTCCTGCAACACCGATAATTGGTCATACAGTCTGTCGGGATGAAAATCCTCCAGTGTCCTCAATTCGATGTCGTCATCCGTTCCCGGTAGATTTTCAATGCTAACGCTCAAACGAGGGGCAAAATGAGCTAACACTTCATCGAAGCTGTCGATATCGACCGAAACCGGTCGTCGTTCGGCAAACGGGGTGGCAGCGGCATGAATCCCTTGCCGATCCCAACCACTGAAATTACCTAAAATCAGCATGCGCATGGGCTCGTCTTGACTTTTGCGCGTTGCGGGTTGCGGGCGATTGAACTCGAATCCGAATTCCATGTTGCCTGGCATCGTCTTACCCACCTATGATGAGATTGGTCTTTTAGTTGATTACTACACTGACGGCTCGGTACCGAGCCAAATTGAACGGATCGGGTCAATTTGATCCGCTTAAAACAGCTCCCACCTCCAGACAGCTGACCGCGTCGTGCCGGATAATTTCGTAAAATAAGGCTAAAATCACGTTAATAGCCTATTGGCATAAAGACTGCTCGCCTACTTATTCAGTCAACGCTTTTTCGTATTCGGCGGAGAATCAAGCAATCTGCTGTTTTCTTAACGATTATACCTAGCACAGAGTTGAAGGAATGGCCACCATAACGCAAAAACATCAGTTGGTCGCGGTAAACACTTCGTTGGGCGAGGATGTCCTGGTATTTCGCCGGATGCATGCCAATGAGCAGTTAAGCCGACTCTTCGAGTTCCAACTGGAGCTGCTCAGCGAAAACAACGAGATTCAGCTGGAGCAAATCATCGGTACCAACGTCACGGTTCGGGTCGAATTACCCGAAGGCATGGGTACGCGTTATTTTAACGGCTTTGTCAGCCGCTTTTCCCACAACGGGACGTCCGGTCGCTATGCCGTCTATCACGCTACCCTGCGGCCCTGGTTCTGGTTCCTGACCCGTACCGCCGATTGCCACATCTTCCAAAATATGACGGTTCCCGACATCATCAAACAGATATTCCAGGACAATGGGTTCTCTGATTTCGAAGACAAGCTGTCCGGTAGCTATCGGCAATGGGAATACTGTGTGCAATACCGGGAAACGGATTTCAATTTCGTCAGCCGGCTTATGGAACAAGAGGGTATGTATTACTATTTTACCCACGAGAATGGCAAACATACCCTGGTTCTAGCGGATGATTACGGTTCACACAGCACTTTTCCCAACTACGACACGATACCGTATTTTCCGCCGGATCAGCATAACCGTCGAGAACGCGATCATATCCACGAATGGTCGATCAGCAAGCAGGTACAGCCCGGCAAGTATTCCTTGAATGATTTTGATTTTGAGAAACCGACCAAGAATCTCCGTTGCGTGCTGAACCAACCCAAAAACCATGCCTTGGACAGCTTCGAGATTTACGATTATCCCGGTGAGTATGTCGAGAGCGGGGAAGGTGATCAATACACCAGAATGCGCTTGGAAGAGTCGCATGCCCAGCATGAAGTGGCTCAAGGCCGTGGCAATGTACGAGGCGTGCTCAGTGGCGCTTTGTTTACCTTACAGAATTATCACCGGGCCGATCAGAATCGCGAGTATCTGGTGGTGTCGGTCGATCATGAGCTGCAATCCAACGAATACGAATCGGGTTATAGCGACACCGGAACGAATTACGAATGCAGTTTCACCGCTATGGATGCCCAGATCCCCTATCGTTCGCCGAGGATTACTCCTAAGCCGGCCATCCAAGGACCGCAGACCGCCATTGTGGTCGGCCCGGCGGGTGAGGAAATCTATACTGACCAATACGGACGGGTGAAATGTCAGTTTCACTGGGATCGGTATGGCTCAGCCGATGAGAATAGCTCGTGTTGGATCCGCGTCGCGCAAAACTGGGCCGGTAAAAAATGGGGCGCGATCTACATTCCCCGCATCGGCCATGAAGTGATTGTCGAGCATGAAGAGGGCGATCCGGATCGACCGCTGATTACTGGG
>JAZBPA010000381.1:0-3544 GCA_036351435.1 Candidatus Competibacteraceae bacterium | reverse complement strand
GATGCAGCAATCGGTATGCCGATTGGTTTCAAGCTTAGTTCATGTTGCGATTCAATGACACAGGAATTCAGGTCAGCGTTTGTTGCCAATCTTGAAATGGGGCCTTGTCTGTCCTTCAAGTAGTGAGTAAGCATCGCTGGACGACAGCGTAAGCCATTGCCCCGGTGCGAGATCACCCAGTGTCCAAGGGCCGATTTGGTAACGGATGAGTCTCAAAGTGGGATGACCCACTGCAGCAGTCATTCGGCGCACCTGTCGATTGCGCCCTTCATGTATGCTCAGTTCGAGCCAACAGGTGGGAATTGCTGCGCGAAAGCGGATCGGAGGATTGCGCGGCCAGACTAGCTTTGGCTGATCAATACGTCGCGCTTTGGCTGGGGCTGTGACGCCGTCTCGAAGTTCAACGCCCCGACGCAAGCGAGCTAGGGTATCTGCAATCGGAATACCTTCCACCTGTACCCAATAGGTTTTGGTCAGTTTATGGCGGGGATGACTGATGCGTGCTTGTAACGCGCCTTGCCCCGTCAGTATAAGTAATCCTTCACTGTCACGATCCAAGCGACCGGCCGGATAAACTGCAGGAATAGACAGGTAGTCGGCCAGCGTGGGACGGTTCTGCGAGTCGGTGAATTGGCTCAACACCCCATACGGCTTGTTGAACAAAACAAAGTTGCGAATCGGATCGTGTCTCACCGAGCGTTGGTTGCGACGACGGCAAAAGACGTGGTGAACAACGGAGCCGGAGTTTAGAAACGGATAAGTCTTGGATCTCGTGCCTTGTATTCGTGGATAGCTTGCGAGAGCCCTTCTTCGAATTGGCGTGTCGCCATTACTTCTTGGGCCTTGGATATTAGTGCTTTTAATTCATCTAAGCTCAATTTGCTTAAATCGATATTCAGTCTTCTGCGTGACTTCATGCGACTTCTTCATTACCTCTTAAGGTGAAATGCAAAAAACGGGCAATTAGCGTATGGATATGGGGATAGGTTAGGGTTTTTCAATGCATGTAACGCTTCGTCGATGCGCACTTTTTGCGCAACGGGTTCATCGCTAAACGACAATATCAGGGAATGAGGTTGATAAAAAAACAGTCGAATCGGGATTTTTCAGACGGTTAGCGCCGGTTTCTTATCGTTTCGAATGAGCAAATAACTTACAGCGTTAGAGAGCTTGAGAATAATTTATCGAATAACTATTACAGGGCATGCATATACTCTTCACCATTCCTCTAGGCCTGTGTCAGAATTACCTCGGAGCAAGATTTAAGTGAAATCTATGGAAAATATAGTCCTCTTTGCTGCCGAATTTCAAGATATTCTCGTTTATCGCTCCAAAAATCTTCTAACACAATAAATATTCTTACTTTTTCGGTAACCGCGCGTTATGGGTAGACGTAATGATCACAGTCGAGAAGAAATCCGGGAAATGGCTTTACAAGCCGCCGAATCCATCGTTGTCGAACAAGGCTTGGCAGGATTGAGTGCCCGAAAGATCGCAGTCCGTATCGGGTACACCGTAGGTAGCCTGTATTTAGTATTTCGTAATTTGGACGATTTAATCGCACAAGTCAACGAACGCACTCTGGACGAGTTGTTTGAGACGCTCAAGGCGGCAGTCAGCGATCATCAATTATCTCCCCGGAAGTGCATTTTAGCCCTGGGAAGAGCGTATATCGACTATGCCGTTACCCACAGTCATCGCTGGAAAATGATTTTCGAACACCGCATGCCAGAGGGCGAATCAGTGCCGGATTCGTTCAAAGAACGTGTCGCGCGGATGTTCGCACTGGTGCAAGATCATCTGCAACACTTGTCAGCGCAGCGCAGCGCAGCCCAACTTGAATTGGCAGCGCAGGCACTTTGGAGTGGGGTGCATGGCGTGTGCATCCTAGGTCTTGATCAAAAACTGCAAGCAACCAGTGGAGGGCGGTCGGTGCAAGAGGTTGCCGACTCGCTGTTGGAGAACTATTTGGATGGATTCACAGCAAAAAAACGGTCGCCAGCCCCAAAAAAATAAAAAATCCCATCCCATCGGTAGTAAAAGTGAGCAATACGCTGGAACCCAATACCGGGTCTCGGCCCAACTTACGCAAACCCAAAGGCACCAAGATACCCACCAAGGCGGCAATGATCAGATTCAGCAACATAGCGGCAGACATCACCAAACCCAGGGCTAAATTTTGATAAAGTAGTAACGCTACCACTCCCATTACCCCGCCCCAAACCAGACCGTTCAACAGACTCACTGTTAATTCCTTCAGTAATAAATGCCGCGTATTGCCCGGTTGAATCTGGCCCAGAGCCAAACCGCGAATGACCAACGCTACGGTTTGATTGCCGGTATTGCCACCGATGCCCGCTACAATAGGCATCAAGGTGGCCAGCGCGACGAGTTGGGTGATCGTGTCCTCGAACAAGCCGATCACTCGCGAGGCGAGAAAAGCGGTCACCAAATTAATCGACAGCCAAAGCCAACGGTTGCGAGCGCTATCCCAAATAGGCGCGAACAAATCTTCCTCACCGCTGAGCCCGGCCTGATTGAGTGCCTCGGTTTCATTCCGTTCGCGAATATAATCCAGCACTTCATCGACGGTTAATCGGCCCAGCAATTTGCCCCGATTATCGACCACCGGTGCAGATACCAAATCGTACCGATCGAACGCCTGCACAGCATCGCCGGCTTTGCTGTCAGCGGTAAAGGCCGTTACCTCAGTGACCATGACTTCGGCCACCCGCAATGTCGGTTCATTAAGCAACAGTGCTTGCAGACTGATGACGCCTTTGAATACATGTCGTCCGTCCACTACGAACAGCTGATCAGTTTGTTCCGGCAAGGTCTTGCGGCGGCGCAAGTCCAATACGACTTGTTCCAAAGTCGCGTTTTCCCGGATGATGATCATCTCGTAACTCATCAGATGGCCGACCGAATCATCGGGATACGCCATAGACGAACGCAGCCAATTGCGTTCATCGGCGCTGAGCGTCTGGCTAACTTCCTGCAATAAATCAGCAGGTAGTTGTTCAGCCAGATCGCTCAGATCATCGGCATCCAGCTGGCCAAGCAGCGCTTTCAGCATATCCCGGTCAGTGGTCTCAATCAGCCAATCCCGGACGCCATTTGACGCTTGCAACAAGACCTCGCCCCGTTGCGAGAGGCTGACCTGCTCCCAAACCAGCGCCCGATATTCCGGCGGTAATGTTTCCAGCATGAAGGCGATGTCAGCTGGGTGCAGCTGTTTCAGCTTTAGGTGTAATTTGACCAAGTGTTGGCGATGCACCAAGGACTCGATCAAAGCCTGTCGACGGTTGTCCTGGCTGTGCACCATCGTTTCCACCAGCCGATGCTTGTCGAGCAGCTCGGTAATATGGCGCAAGTGATCCTGTAACTGATCCGGGGCAGCGGGCGTATTCATGGTGGCTCAGGGATTGGTCGAGATAGTAGAAATCAGCTGAGCGATGGTATGCTGTAATGCGTTCAATGCCTATAGCCTGCAAGGTATTTTCTACGTCACACCAACCAACGAAACTATGAAAGCATTCATCAT
>JAZBPA010000380.1:0-28795 GCA_036351435.1 Candidatus Competibacteraceae bacterium | reverse complement strand
CTATAGCGAGTCGGTCCCACCCGATCCCTTCCCGAACTCAACGGTGAAACGGCTCCGCGCCTATGATAGTCTGGGGCTCTCCCCAGGCGAAAGTCGGTCACCGCCAAGCACCTTATTCAGCTACTTAATTTGTGTAGCTAAACAAAAAAACCCTCCTAAAGAGGGTTTTTTTATGTTGTGCAACGATGATGTCAGGCTGGAGCGGGTAAACGTAATTTCAGCTGTTGAATAGCGTTATTTTCAATCTGTCGAATCCGCTCAGCAGAAACCTTGTACTCAGATGCTAATTCATGCAGGGTTGGCTTGCTGTCGCTTAACCAGCGGCGTTGCACAATATCGCGGCTACGTGGATCAAGTTGTTTCAGTGCACCAGTAAGATAATCATTGGCTTTCGTATCCCAATCTTCCTGTTCTATCAACTCCGCTGGGTCACCCTGTGGATCCTGCAAATAAGCGGCAGGAGAAGTAGCTTCCCAACCCTCATCCTGATCCGTTTGAGGAGCAGGATCAAAGGAGACGTCATGTCCGCTTAGGCGGGATTCCATTTCTGTAACCGTGCTGGCGTCAACTCCTAAATTTTCGGCTAAAGCATCAGTTTCTTCTTTGTTAAACCAACCCAAGCGGTTCTTTGCGCTGCGCAAATTAAAAAACAACTTGCGCTGGGCTTTGGTAGTAGCGACTTTGACAATACGCCAGTTACGTAGAATAAACTCATGAATTTCCGCTCTAATCCAATGCATAGCAAAAGCGGCTAGGCGCACCCCGTGTTCAGGATCAAAACGTTTAACAGCCTTCATCAAGCCCACGTTACCTTCTTGAACAAGGTCAGCTAACGGTAAGCCATAACCCATATAAGCTTTGGCGATACGGACAACCAATCTCAGATGCGCCAAGATCAAGTGGCGTGCTGCGTCCAAATCGTTACTTTGCCTTAATCTGGACACTAAGCCTTGTTCTTCTTCCAAGCTTAACAGCGGAATTTTGTTAATGGCTTGAATATAATTATCCACGCTGTCAACCGGGACCGGCAGACTGATGGATTTGGGAACCAGCGCGGTACTCATTAATATCCCCCTTACGACAAATAAAAAACCATATTAGCACTCTAACCATGAGAGTGCCAAAACTACCTGAAGTTCCTTGCTAGGGTTTGTAAAATTACCAGGGAATACAATTATATGAATCTAGAGGAAAGGCAGGGCAAGCTATCCCCCCATGTCGTGATTTGCGCTACTCAGCAAAGCCGTGACGAACTCTTCAGCATTGAACTCTCGCAAGTCTTGAATATCTTCCCCTACCCCGATAAACCGGATCGGAATGCGCAATCGGTTAGCAATAGCCAAAATAATCCCGCCCTTAGCGGTACCATCCAGCTTGGTCAGAGTGATGCCCGATAATCCGACCGCCTCATGGAACTGAACAGCTTGATTCAGTGCATTCTGACCGGTGCCGGCATCAACAACTAACATAATCTCATGAGGCGCTGCGTCATCTAATTTGCCGATAACTCGTTTGATTTTTTTGAGTTCTTCCATGAGATTGGCTTGGGTGTGCAGGCGCCCTGCAGTATCTGCTATCAACACATCAATATTCCGTGCCTGCGCCGCTTGAGTCGCATCGTAAATAACTGAAGCGGAATCAGCACCGAGTTGTTGTGCGATTACAGGAATTTGATTTCTTTCTCCCCAAGCCTGCAACTGCTCCACGGCTGCTGCTCGGAAAGTATCTCCGGCAGCCAGCATTACGGACAGTCCTTGGTCTTGGAAGTATTGCGCTAATTTACCGATGGTTGTGGTCTTACCAACCCCGTTGACTCCCACCATCAAAATAATAAACGGTCGATGATTAGGGGCGATACGTAATGGTTGGCTACACGGTTTAAGGATATTGAGAGTTCTTGTTTGCAAAGCGTTCAGTAGAGCCTCGACATCAACAAGTTGTTGCAATGAAATGCTTTCGCTTAGTCCATCAATGATGAGTTGGGTTGCTTCAACGCCCACATCGGCAAGTAACAGGCGGGTTTCCAATTCTTCCAATACTTCATCATCAATCGTCTTTTTGCCGCGCAGTAGATCTCCAACGTCCGAAAATAAAACGGCTCGGGTTCGCATTAAACCCTTCTTCAGCCGTTTCAACATGGGACGGTCTTGCGTTGGTTGTGCCTCCGGCTGGACCTGATGAGATCCAGAATCTTTGGATTTAAAAGATAATTTGATCGGTTTATTAAGATAATCGAACAGCCCGGTTTTTTTGCTGTCTAGTGACTCGGGCTTTTGCTCCATAGGCGGAGAGGATTTTTGCTTGAAATCAGACATGAAATTTACCGCTTACCAGTTTTGAACTTAATCCTACTACCATTCTGTGTTGGTTTTAAACATCGATTGGTAAGCCAAAATTCAATACTCATCATGAAAAAATTCCTAATTATTCTGTTACTGAGCCTGACAACCCCAGTGTTGGCAGCACCCAGGACTCATGAATTTATGTTGGACAACGGTCTGAAAATACTGGTGCGGGAAGATCATCGAGCACCAGTCGTGGTGTCTCAAATTTGGTATAAGGTGGGTTCCAGCTATGAGCCTAGTGGAATCACAGGAATATCCCATGTGTTGGAACACATGATGTTTAAAGGCACTGAAAACCTTGAGCCGGGCGAGTTTTCACGATTGATCGCAGCGAACGGTGGTACGGAAAATGCCTTTACCAGTCGCGATTATACGGCCTATTTTCAAAAACTGGGCAAGGATCGATTGGAGATCAGTTTTCGTCTGGAAGCGGACCGCATGCGCCGGTTAGTCCTGGACGAAAGTGAATTGACTAGAGAACTGCGGGTGGTTACCGAAGAACGGCGGCTGCGTACAGACGATTCACCGCAAGGCTTAACCTACGAACAGTTCAATGCTGGCGCTTTCGTCACTAGCCCCTATCGTAACCCTATCATCGGTTGGATGACCGACATTACTTCGCTGAAAGTAAGCGATTTGCAGAATTGGTATCGGCGTTGGTATGCGCCAAACAACGCCATCTTAGTGGTGGTAGGCGATGTTGACCCTCAACAAGTCTTGGCGCTGGCAAAAACCTATTTCGGTCCGTTATCTCCCAGTACGTTGCAGACGGTGAAATACACGCCGGAAATACCTCAACGTGGCGAACGGCGAATTGTCGTCAAAGCACCGGCGCAACTACCTTTTCTGCTTATGGGTTACAAAACCCCCACCTTGGTGACGGCGGAGCAGCCTTGGGAACCTTATGCTCTTGAGGTCCTGGCAGCGGTTTTAGACGGCGGTGATAGTGCCCGGCTGAGTCGGACTTTAGTGCGCGGCAGTCAAGTGGCTGCATCTGCGGGTGCTGACTATAATCTCGTTGCTCGTTTGGAGAATCTGTTCACCCTTTCGGCTACTCCCACTCCAGGTCACAGTATTCAAGAACTAGAGCAAGGATTGCGTAATCAGATCAACCTGTTACGAGAAGAGTTAGTCAATGAGAACGAGCTCGCACGGGTAATTGCTCAAGTCATTGCCACCGACGTCTACCAACAAGATTCCATGTTTTATCAGGGCATGCGTATGGGTATTCTTGAAACGACGGGGCTGGGATGGCAGGCGCTAGACGATTACATTGAGCGCATAAAAGCCGTCAGCCCTGAACAGATTAGGGATGTGGCGCGCAAGTATCTGACTGATGATCGCCTGACCGTTGCCCTGTTAGATCCCCTCCCCCTAAACGGTAAACCTCCCGGACCCGCTGCGTTGAGCGGTGATGCGTTGTTGCACTGAGCAACAGCGTTTGCGCTGCATGGCTAACCTTTTTCTCCATAGGCAAGTTTATGTATAAATTGACCTTATTCAATGCCGCTTTGTTTGTGCTGGCGTTGTTACCCAGCTTGGCTAGTGCCGTACCCACCATCCAACATTGGCAAACAGCTAACGGTGCCAAGGTGTATTTTGTAGCGGCCCCCGAATTACCCATGGTGGATGTCCAAGTGGTGTTCGATGCCGGTTCAGCGCGTGATGAGAGTAAACCCGGAATAGCTAAGTTTGTGAATGCCTTACTCCACAGTGGGACTGAAAAACTGTCGGCCGATGTGGTCGCTGAACGCCTGGATGCACTAGGCGCGCAATTGGGCGGCGGTGCGGAACGCGATATGGCTTGGATGTCTTTGCGTAGCCTGTCCGAGGCGCAGTATTTGGATACCGCTGTCAACACAGTGGCCAGTCTGCTCCAAGAACCGGCTTTCGCTAGCACGTCAATGGAACGAGAACGTAACCGCCTAATTGCTGGAGTAAGGGCAGGAAACCAGTCACCAGGAACTATTGCTGCACGTGCTTTTTATCAAACACTTTACGCCGAGCACCCCTATGCTTCGCCTCCGGAAGGTACCGAAGTTAGTTTGCAGACGATTACTCAAGGGGACTTGAAAGCCTTCCATTCCCGCTATTACGTGGCAGCCAATGCTGTGGTCGCCATCGTGGGGAATCTAGACCGAGAACGCGCTGAAGCAGTTGCTATGGTCCTGGTCGGTAGTCTACCGGTCGGCGAGGCCGCCCCTGATTTGCCGCCTGTCCAGCCCCTAACGCAAGCCCAAGTGGTGCGGATCGAACATCCTTCGAGCCAGGCGCATGTCTTGATCGGTCAATTGGGTATGAAACGTCACGACCCGGACTACTTCAGTTTGTTCCTGGGCAACCATGTATTGGGCGGTAGCGGCCTGATATCCAGGCTGGCTGAGGAAGTAAGAGAAAAACGCGGATTGTCTTACAGCACGTATAGCTACTTCGCTCCCATGCGCCAAGCTGGTCCGTTTGTCATGGGGTTACAAACCCTCAATGAGCAAGCTGAAGAAGCTATTGATGTTACCGAAGCCACGCTCAAAGAGTTTGTGACACAGGGTCCTACGCCGAATCTTTTGGAAGCTGCGCGGCAAAATATTACTGGAGGTTTCCCGTTGCGCATTGATAGTAATGGGAAAATTGTTCGGTACCTTGCGGCCATTGGTTTTTATGAATTGCCGTTGGACTATTTAGATGTATTTACCGCGAAAATTAATGCTATTTCACAACAACAAGTCAACGACGCGCTCAAACGGCGCCTCAATCCTGATCAACTCCTAACCGTGGTTGTCGGCGGTTAGTGTCGGTGGCAAAACGCCCAATCACCAACCAGTTGCGAGTTATTGGAGGTCGTTGGCGCGGGCGGCGCTTGAATTTCCCCACGCTTGACGGATTACGACCCACGCCGGATCGTGTCCGAGAGACCCTGTTTAATTGGTTGGCGCCAAAGATTGAGGGTGCTCGCTGCCTGGATCTATTTGCAGGCAGTGGGGCCTTAGGGATAGAGGCTTTGTCTCGTGGCGCTGGGGACGTGGTGTTCGTAGAGCGGCATCCTCACGCTGCACGATCATTACAAGATAATTTGCTTGGGTTAGGCGTGACTGCTCCTCATGTGCAGCAAGACGATGTTTTGACTTGGTTGAATCGGCATGCTGAGCGTTTTGATATCGTAATGATGGATCCTCCTTTTAATCAAGGGTTGCTCAGTCCGGTGTGTAATGCGCTGGAAGAGCACGGCTGGTTAGCATCGAAAGCGTTTGTTTACCTGGAATCTGAGAAGACACAGCAACACTTGGTATTACCTGCTGCTTGGTCGGCATATCGGGAGAAAACAGCGGGCCAAGTCCTCTACCGCCTAGTGATAAGGCGTGAGCAGTGAGTAAAAGATGGCGTTGTTAGGGATAAATCACGAATGCTAATGATTTGTGCTAACCTTCAACACTATTCAATTCACTCCACATTTGGTAGCTGTCGCATGAGAGTTGTTGCCCTTTATCCCGGAACCTTTGATCCTATCACTAGCGGACATGCCGATCTGATAGAGCGTGGTGCGCACATGTTCGATAAATTGATCATCGGGGTGGCAGCCAACCCGGGTAAGCAACCGTTGTTTTCTTTAGATGAACGAGTTGACTTGGTGCGTTCAGTGCTCGCTCACATAGACAAAGTAGAAGTACGCGGCTTCGATACCTTACTAGTCAGTTTTGTTAAGCAGATTGGCGCCCAAGTCATTGTTCGTGGGTTACGAGCGGTATCAGATTTTGAATACGAATTCCAGCTGGCTAGCATGAATCGTCGTTTATCTTCCGAAGTCGAAACTATTTTCCTGACTCCCGCCGAGCAATTTTCCTTTATCTCCTCTAGTTTAGTGCGAGAAGTTGCCAAGCTGGGCGGAGATGTTTCTGCATTTGTCCACCCTAAGGTGCAGTCTGCACTCGCTGAAAAATTTTCTTTGCCCAAATAAAATATTCTGGAAATAAAAGTGCTGTCGGTTTTCCACTCAGCTTATTGAAGAGGTGTTTTATGGCACTATTCATTACTGACGAATGTATCAACTGCGATGTGTGCGAACCGGAATGCCCCAATGGGGCGATTTCGCAGGGAGAAGAAATATACGTGATTAATCCCCAACTTTGTACCGAATGTGTCGGACATTTCGACACACCTCAGTGTGTACAAGTTTGTCCGGTGGACTGCATTCCATTGGATCCGAATTACCCGGAAAGTCCAGAAGAGTTGCTGGAGAAATATATTCGCCTGGTCAGCGAAGAGGTCAAAATTCTTTAGCTATTATTCGATAAGCTCAGCATGGGTATTTTAAAACGTACCGAATAGTCGAAGCAGGCCCCGTTTTTTCTGTTCATTCCGTGCCCACTCTACTAATGTATCAGTTAACGCGTCTTCCCATGCATTTCTCGCGGTTTCAAGGTCAATTTGATTGCGACTAAGCATATCGCACAATGTCGTGCGTACAGCAGATAAATTCAGTAGTAACTGATCTTCAGGATATTTGACAAGCGCTTCGTCCCATTGGTGGTTTACCTCTGTATCGCTGCAAAAGTTTCTGGGTTCTTCCGCCCATACAGGCGAAGCGAGGAAAATAAAGGAAATGATAAGATGGCGCATTTGAGGCTCGCTTTCAGCGGATATAATCAATGATTGAGAAAAGGCGACCCAATTCGATTTTATGTCGCCTTTTTTCAACCACAGCATCAAGCTTAATGCGTTTGCAACCTTAGAAAGTGTAAGCCACACCAGCTTTAAAAGTGATAGCGGTTTCTGTAAATTCACCTAATGTCTCATCGGAATCAAAGTCATAATTGTACCCTTGAATACCGAGTGAATAAGTGAGTCCTTCCACGGGAGTAAAGCCTCGCCAAGTGAAACCTAGGGTTAACCCTACGGTATCCCCTTTCAAAGTTGGAACTGTTTGGTTTGCCACGGGCAACGGACCGATTTCCTCTGGGAAGATGAACGTCGCTTGCTGATTCTTGAGTTTTTGCTTAATTTCTGAATCCAAGAAAGCTAAAGCAAGGCTTGCCGCAAAAACACCATCAAACGCACCTTTATTTATTCTCCATCCATAGGAGGAGCCAATAAAAGGACCATCTTGTTCAACATCATAATCCAGTTCACCATCTATTGTTGCGATTGTTACATTTTCGTTAAGGTCAAGAATCGGTACAGTATCGGTGCGGGTAATCGCACTAAAATCTGATTCAAAATTAGTCTCCGCTTTTTTGTATCCGGCAAACACAACCCAGTTGTCAGTTATTGAATAACCAAAGGAAATGGCATATTCCGTTCGATCAAAATCCACATCATCTGATCTTTCCAGCGAGGAAAATGTTGAAAATTCTCCAACCCCACCTTCGGTAAATGCGGAGTTTGTTTGCGAGTCGGAAGCACTGCCGTTGAATGCGTATTGTATGCTGAAATCAGCAAAAAAACGGTCAACAAAAAAAGTCAATCCACCGCCGATCAAGGGTAGGGTGTCTTTCCAGCGAAAATCGCCTTGCGCAGAGTTTTGTTGAGTCAGTATGCTTCCACCAGATCCTAGCGGACTACTGGAAAAAGCTCCTGCTTGTGACTCAAAATCGTAATAGAGAAATCCCGCTTCTAAACGCGGCTGAAACGCGAAATTAGCTGCTGATGCGATTGAAGGCGCAAGCAAGATGGCAGTTGATAGTGACGAAACAGCTGAAACATAGGCGATCTTTTTCATTAGCTTTCCCCTGAATAAACAATATAAATATTGCTGCTTTGAATACCCGTGCCAGTGCTTGATCGACTTGTTGCTTTTTTGCCAAAAGCCAGCACTCACCGTTCTTACTGCAGGAAAGGATTGGCTATCAATCTTGCTTGCTGCCCATCGGGCTAGTACAGAAACGTTTAGCATCAATAGGTTGGTTTGTCAATGCCGTCGAGTTGTTATAAAGCAACATTACGGATGAATAGCAACAAAACAATGATGCAACTCAACAAGGGGAATTATAAATTCAATGATAGCCAGCGTATTAGCACCACCAAGCCGGCAGTCACCGCCAGTGCGAGTCCTACCCAAAACCAAGTCGAGTGGACGGATTGAGTTCTGGAGCGCGTACGGTTGCTAGCTAATTGAGCGGAACGGTCGATTGGAATTGTTTTTTCAACGGCGCGGATGCGATCCAAGGGAATCGTATCCGATAACGATGGCTCACCGGATGTGGCACTAATCAACAACACAGTGACATTATCTTTCCCACCGTTGTCCAGTGCAGCCTGAATTAACTGGTCAACTTTTTCTTGAGCATTCAGTGGTTCATTCAAAATACCCGCGATTTGCTCATCGCTGACTTCCGACGTCAAACCGTCGCTGCACAGCAAAATCTGTTCACCATGGCTCAGCGTGCCTTTGATTGTTTCTACTTCAACGCCGGCGATTTCGGTAGAACCTAATGCTTGGATTAGACTGCTACGATGAGGATGCTCGCGCGCTTGTTGCGCATCAATAGCGCCAGCTTCTAGTAACCGTTGAACCACTGTATGATCGCGCGTTAACGGATGCAATTCGCCATTCCAGAGATACGCACGACTATCACCCACCCAAGCGATTTCATAATCGTCGTCCTTCATCTGCAAAACCACAGCAGTGCTGCCCATACCAGCAACGCCACGGCCTTTTTCCAATTCAGCAAGAACCGCTTGATGCGAACGTCCCACAGATTCCGGCAGTGAAGTCCCCTGTTTAAGAGCAACAGGGATAAACTCGGTGATAATAGCGCTAGCAACTTCGCCGGCCTGGCGTCCGCCCATGCCATCGGCAACTAACCACAGACCTGAATCCGGATCAGCGTGGTAACAATCTTCATTCTGTTGTCTTACGCGCCCGACGTGCGTACCCGCCCCGTATTCCCAGCTCATTTATTACCCTCGTTTCGTATCGCACAGGCTAATAGCATAACGGGAACCTCAAAATCTGTCTGGGTGGCTATTTTCAAGACAGTTCCTCACACATCACGATTGTTTTTCGTCTAAATTCATTGGAACGTAATGTTTTGATGATCATCTGCGATCTACCAACAGTATACCCAGTTTTGCAGCGAAATCCCTTTAATGACAGCGGTCTGATTAGCAACACCAGCAAGCTTTGAGATGGTTTCAAATCGAGGCACTTAGTGAAATACTATCGGCATGGAAATTCCTGGCTATAGAATCGAGCAAGAACTTGGGCGTGGCGGCATGGCCACGGTTTACTTAGCGACCCAAGAATCGCTATCACGGCATGTTGCCTTGAAAATCGTAGCGCCTACTTTAGCGGCGGATAGTAATTTCACTGCCCGGTTTCTCAAAGAAGGGCGAATCATCGCTCAGCTTAACCATCCCAACGTTATCACTATATTCGACTGTGGGGCTTACGGTAATTATTACTACCTGTCGATGGAGTATCTATCGGGGGGGACCCTAGAAGACCGTATTACCCAAGGTTTACCTTTGGTCGATGCGTTGGAGATCATTAAGTCCATGGCCAGTGCGCTGGGCTATGCGCATGACAAGGGTTTTATCCATCGCGATGTCAAACCGCTGAACATCATGTTCCGCAGGGAAGGCACGCCGGTGTTGACTGATTTCGGAATCGCTAAATTCATGGAAGGCAGCACTCAGCTAACGGCGCCAGGCATTGCCTTGGGTAGTTTGCGTTACATGAGCCCGGAGCAAGTCAGAGGGTTTGATATTGATGCTCGCTCTGATTTGTACAGTTTGGGCATTGTATTTTTCAAAATGTTGACCGGGCGATTGCCCTACGAAGCAGAAGATCCCATGGTGGTCGCCGTGATGCACAGCACGGCACCGCTACCTATGTTATCTCCGGAGCTAGCTAAATTCCAACCGGTGCTGGATAAGTTGTTGGCCAAAGAGGTTGATGACCGTTTCCAAAACGCTGGGCAAATTGTCGACGCAATCAATCGTATTCAGCTCGGGCGCTCACCGTTCGATGATGGCACTGTTAAGGCGGTGACTCGTTCCAAACCGCCTAAGCGTATGCGGTCTACGTTTTCACAAGAGGCGGAAGAGGAACCCGGGCGGCCATTGCTTAAACGGCCCATGACGCTCGGCCTAATCGGGTCAGTGCTACTAGTAGGGAGCGGTACTTACTTGGCAATACAGTGGCCGCTACCCTGGCTAGAGTCCATATTGCCGTCCGGTTCGCCGCCTGATGGGGCAGCTGATGCTGTCGCGTACTATCAAAGACAGGCAGAAAACCTACTGGATGAAGGAAAAAAACAGGAGGCGCTGCTACAGATCGATGCTGGATTGCAGATCAATTCACAACATGCAGGACTAAAGCAGTTAAAGCAACGAATCCGTGACGCGTTAGCCAACGAGCGGAAAATCAAACAACTACTAGCCCAGGCGGAACAGCAGCAGGAACAGATGCGGCTCGTTCAGCCACCTGGAGATAATGCCTACGAAAGCTATCAACAGGTGTTGGTTTTGGACACGGAGAATGTCCCGGCAAAGGAAGGTATAGCACGGATTATCGATAGCTATAGGCAGCAAGCCGAGGAGCTGCGAGATCAGGGTCAGTGGCAGGATAGTCTAGCCAGAATCGACGAAATTCTGCAGGTCTTTCCCGAAAATTCAGGCTTACAGTCTTTACGTGGCGAGGTGCTGCAGGCATTCGCTGCTGCGCGGGGACAAGAAAAACTGAGAGGCGAAATTGAGCAACTGCTAACACAGGCTGAGCAATATTTACAGCAAACGCAGCTCTTGCAGCCACCAGGGACAAACGCCTACGAGGCATATCAACAGGTATTGGCATTGGACGCTGAAAATACCCGGGCTCATGAGGGCTTAGAGCGGATTATCGATAGCTATAGACAGCAAGCCGAGGAGCTGCGAGATCAGGGTCAGTGGCAGGACAGTCTAGCCACAATCGACGAAATATTGCAGGTCTTTCCCGATGATTCGGGAATGCGGTCGTTACGCAGCGAAGTGCAGAACGCCTTCAATGCGGCTCAGGACCAAGAGGAACTGCAGCAGAAGATCACTCAGCTTGTAGATCAAGCAGAACAATATCGACAGCAAGGCCAATTCACCCAGCCTGCCGATGCCAATGCCTATCAGACATTCCGTCAGGTGCTGCAACTGGACCCAAATAATGCGGCTGCCCAAGCGGGTCTGAACCGGCTAACTCAAGATATCTTGCAGCAAGCTCAACAGTTCCAGCAACAAGGTGAGTTGGCGGCAAGTATGTCGTCTATCGAAAAAGGATTACGAGTAGCCCCGCAGAATCAGGATCTACAAGCACTGCGCACCCAGGTCAAAGAAGCGATCATTGTTGAACAAGAGATTGCACAACGGCTGGCACGGGCACAACAGTATTGGAATCAGAAAACTCAACTGACCCAGCCGCCGGAAGACAATGCTGCAGAAAACTACCAAAGGGTGCTGGAACTGGATGCTAATAATGTTGAGGCTCAGCAGGGTTTGGAGCAGCTAACAGCCTATTTTCTGCAGCAGGCCAAACAACTTGAAAGAGAGGAACAGCTGCAAGAAAGCTTGGCGAAGATTGCAGAGGGACTCATAGTTTCCCCGCAAAACAAACTGTTATTAGCATTGCAAGAGCAAGTGCAGGGGGAATTGAGTAACAGAGAAACGGCCCGGGCTGAGGCCGAACGCCGTCAACAGGAAATAAACCAACTATTAGAACAGGCCCAGCGCCAATTAGATGATTCAAAACTGGATACCCCTGCCGGTGACAATGCTTATGAGTCTTATCAAGCGGTCTTGACGCTGGATCCTGATAATCAGCAAGCTCGGCAAGGGTTAGCGACTCTCGCTGATCGTTTTGAGCAACTGGCTGAGCAGCAAAGTCAACAAGGCGATTTCCAAGCCAGTTTAGAGACCATTAACAAGGGGTTACTGATAGCTCCAGATCATAAGGGCTTGCGCCCCCTACTTGAGCAGGTTCAAGCAAAACGAACGGAAGAACTGGAGCAATCACAAGAGGGCGAACAGCAGCAACGTATAACTCAGTTATTGGAGCAAGCAGAACAACAACTGGAACGGCTTAGGTTGACATTGCCTGCGGGCAACAATGCTTACGAAACCTATCAGCAGATCCTGGAACTTGACCCCGAAAATGAACAGGCCAAGCAGGGATTTCAAGCTATTGGTGATCGTTATCTAGAATTGGCCGAAAGACACCAAAGCAACGGCTCCTTACAGGCGAGTTTAAATAGCATCGCCAAAGGTCTTGGTGTAGCGCCCGATCATTCGGAATTGTTAGCCTTACGCAAGACAGTACAATCTGCCTTTGCGCAGCAAGAGCAACGAAGAAAAGCGGAAGAAGCCCAACGCCGACAAGCTGAATCCGAGCGCCGTCGGAGTGCGGAAGAAGCACGGCGCAAAGCCGCCGAAGCAGAACGTCGCCGGCAAGCGAATTTGCAACAACAACGGCAAACTGAGCAAGCTAGGCGCGAAGCTGCCGAAGCAGAGCGTCGCCGACAGGCCAAGTTGGAAGAACAACGTCAAGCCGAAGAGGCTCGCCGCCAGGCAGAGCAAGCTCGTCGTCAGCAAGCGGAAATCGAACGACAACGGGCTGCTGAGGAAGCCGCACGACGGCAGGCTAGGGAAGAACCGAAAGCAGCGCCGGAAAAACCACGCATATTTGGAACGTTTTAACATCACTCCCAAAGGCCCTCACCCATTAGGAATGGGTGAGGGTTCTATCAGGAGATATGCTGGGTTAAACAGCCACCTTTGCCCCGTCGTTAGGCGTTGCTTCCTTACGGCGGCGCTGCATGGCGATCACTGCGATTAGCACTAACAAAGCCGGTATGTACATCCAGAACTTAGCCGGGCGTTCCAGCTTGAGTTCAATCCCTTTGATCTCCCAGTCGAACTCAATACCTGCTTCGGCAGCCGGGCTACCCCAAGTGACCGCATCGACCAGTACCTGATTATTTTCCATGCGCAGGGTCAATCCGGCATTTTCCAGACGTTCTTCACCGGGTGCTTTGGGTCCCAATGGCAGGGCTATGGTCTTAGTGACCATATCGCCTTCCAGAGACTCGCCTTCAACGATTAAACGGATTTGATCATCAGTTGGTTTCTCGGCGGCGATTTCGGCAATCTTAGCCGGTTCGACCATTTCCCTCGGCGGCTGGATCTGATCCAGCCAAAAGCCGGGGCGAAACAGGGTAAAGGCGATTAGCAACAACATGATGCTTTCCCAAATTCGACTCCTGACCAGAAAATACCCCTGGGTCGCTGCCGCGAATAACAGCATCGCCGTTACGGCGCCAATGAAGGTGAACAACAGTTGCCACCAATGCTCAATACCGATCAACAGCAGCTGATGATTGAAAATGAACAGAAACGGCAGAATTGCTGTACGGATGTCATAGGTAAACCCTTGAATACCGGTACGTATCGGGTCGCCACCCGAAATCGCTGCTGCTGCAAAAGCTGCTAATCCCACCGGCGGTGTATCGTCAGCCAGAATGCCGAAATAAAACACGAACATATGCACGGCGATCAAGGGAATGACCAAACCGTTTTGTTCTCCCATGGCTACCAAAACCGGCGCCATCAATGCCGATACTACGATGTAGTTGGCTGTAGTGGGCAAACCCATACCCAAGATCAAACAAATCACGGCTGTGAATAGCAACGCCAGCATCAAGTTGCCGCCGGAAATCAAATCAATGAATTCAGTCATCACCAGACCAATACCGGTAAGGGTCACGGTGCCGACCACGATGCCCGCGGCGGCAGTCGCCACACCAATGCCGACCATATTGCGCGCACCGGTGACTAAGCCATGGAATAAATCGTTGAATCCTCGACGAACGGCAGCGGCCAGTTCACCGTGGCCACGGAAAAACGCCATGATAGGCCGCTGGGTAATGACGATGAACGCCATAAAGACTGTTGCCCAGAAAGCCGACAAACCCGGCGAGAACCGCTCGACCGTCAGACACCACACCAGGACTGCTACCGGCAGCAGAAAATACAGACCGGATTTAACTGTGGGACCGGGTTCCGGCAATGCCAAAGCCATCTCGTTGGGATCGTCTTCGGCTAGTTCTGGGTAACGAGAGCCGTACCAGAGCAAGCCTAGATATGCCGCAAGCATCAATGTTCCCACAATCCAGAGCGCGCCTGTGCCGAATACAGTACGGGTCCAACCGATCCCGTAATAAACCACTGCGGTCAAGATGATCATCCCTAGAAAAACCGACACGAACGCCAATAAACGTTGCGCCAGCGTGCTCTGAGTCGCTCTGGGCAGTCCCTGCATACCCGCTTTCATGGCTTCTAAGTGCACGATGTAAACGAGCGCGATATAGGAAATCAAAGCGGGTAGGAAGGCGTGTTTAATGACTTCCAGATAAGAAATTCCGACATATTCCACCATTAAAAAAGCGGCTGCTCCCATCACCGGTGGTGTCAATTGCCCATTGGTGGACGAAGCCACTTCAACGGCACCGGCTTTTTCCGCAGAAAACCCGACGCGCTTCATGAGCGGAATGGTAAAGGTACCGGTGGTGACCACGTTAGCAATAGACGAACCGGAAATCATACCGGTCATCGCTGAGGCGACCACTGCCGCCTTGGCCGGCCCACCGCGCAGATGGCCTAATAGAGAGAATGCCACTTTGATGAAATAATTACCTGCCCCTGCTTGTTCCAACAAGGCCCCGAATAGCACGAACAGAAACACAAAATCGGTGGACACGCCCAGCGCGACGCCGAATACTCCCTCTGTGGTGATCCATTGGTGGTTGGTGACTTGGAAGAGCGAGGCCCCTTTATGCGTAATGACATCCGGCATATAAGGCCCGAAGAAGGTATAGATCAGCAAGATAATTGCGATGATCGCTAAGGGCGGACCCAAGGCACGCCGCGTCGCTTCCAATAAAGCCACCATGCCGATGCACGCCACAATAACATCGGTTAGGATCGGTGCGCCCGGTCGCAGCGATACTTCCTGGTAAAACAGGAACAAATAAGCGGCACTAAACGCACCGAGCGCAGCAAATATCCAGTCTTGAATCGGAATACGATCGCGGGGAGAACCTTTTAAGGCGGGATAAGCGGTAAAGGCCAAAAAGATGGCAAACGCCAAGTGAATAGAACGAGCTTCGGTGCTATTGAAAACCCCGAAATTGAAAACAAAGGGTAAAGGCGAGGCGTACCAAAGTTGAAACAAAGACCATGTCAGGGCGACGCCGATTAAGATCTTGCCGGTAGTCCCTTGTGGTTCGCGCGCGCCCGTATCCACTTGAGCGACGATGTCCCGAGCATCCTGTCCAGAAATCGCCTGACCATTCAGTTTCTCGTCAGTCATAATGTGACTCTCGCGGTGGTTATAATATGCCGCTGGCAGATGCGGATTTTTAATTATCGCGCAGTGCTTAGGTCTAACAGTCCCTAAACATGCCAATATGCTCTGCCACGTTAAACAGTTTCCGTGCCATTATTCTCTACACGTTAAACAGTTTTATAACTTAGCGTGAACCGAGTCAAACGAGTTCTTTGTCCGATGTCCTAATTTAGGCTAGGAAAAGTTACAAGGCGAGCGATTATTGTATGCGGTGTAACCGGTTGGTATGGCGTAAAACCGGTTCGCCGTAGCGCGTTTCAAACCAGCGTGCCCAAGCCATGAGCTGGTGTTCGCTGATACCCAATTGAGTGGATAATTCGCGCACGGTCATCACCGCCTCATCGGCTTGCGTGTAAGCATTTTCCTGAAAGGTAAAACCATAAATCTTCTGTACGGTTTCGCTAATAGAGGCTTCCACTTGATCGCGGATAGCGGCTGGCGTCGAGTCGCTGAGCAAATAGCAGGCGGCATTGTCCCAACCTGGTGCATTTGGGCCAGACTGAAAAATGGTCAAAGCATCACTTAAATTGGTATTTTCACTCACGACAATAACCTCTTCCAATTGACGATAATATTGCCCTAATAGACTAACCTGTCACTGTAAGTAGTCTATTTCTGGAAGGTTTCAATCCGGTAATTTTTGTAACAAGTGTGTAACTCCCCTGCGTGTTCAACTGAGCGAACTAAACTTTTTGTAATTCCCAGGAAAAACCCGTCGCTTGGCCGTAGGTCCAACTGTTAATGGGAGAAATTAATGATGTCATCCTTACCTAGAAGTTTATGCTTGATGGGGTTGCTCCTGATTGTTGTGATGTTATTCGGGACTGCAGCAAGCCAAGCCCAAGATCGTTCCTATATTCTGGCCACGGCTACCACTGGTGGAACCTATTACCCAGTCGGGGTTGCTATTGCGACGCTGATCAAAGTCAAATTGGAACCTAAGCATAAGATTTCCCTATCGGCAATCAGTTCGGCCGGTTCGGGAGAGAACGTCAAATTACTTCGAGAAAATCAAGCCCAATTCGCAATTTTGCAGGGTTTATACGGCGCTTGGGCGTGGAATGGCGAAGGTCAGGTCAAGGCCGAAGGCCCTCAAAAGCAGCTTCGCTCAATCAGTATGCTGTGGCAGAACGTCGAACATTTCACTATTGATTCCAGCCTAGCCAAGACCGGCACGATTGATGATTTAAAGGATTTAAACGGTGAGAAATTCTCTATCGGTAAGCGCAATTCGGGTACTGAAGGCTCTGGCCGGCAGATTCTGGCAGGACTCGGCATTGACCCTGAGGCCAGCTTCGAGTTGGCGTATCTCGGGTATGGACCGAGCGCCGAAGCACTGCAAAACGGTACTATCAAGGGTATGAATACCCCTGCCGGGGTGCCTGTTGCAGCGGTGACTCAGGCATTTGCTGCGCTGGGCGATAAGATCACCGTGTTGGATTTTACTGATGAGCAAATGCAACAGGCTAATGGTAATTACGATTTGTGGATCCGCCTTGTCATTCCGGCTAATACTTACCCCGGCCAAAGCAAAGCAATACAAACGATTGCTCAGCCAAATTTTCTGGCGGTGCGAGAGGATATTGATGAGGAAACCGTTTACCTGATCACTAAAACGCTGTACGAAAATCTGCCCTTTCTGCATAACATTCACAAAGCCACCAAGGACATGGACATCAACCGGGCGATTGCTGGATTGCCGATTCCCTTACATCCAGGGGCTATGCGGTACTATCAGGAAGTCAATCTGAAGATTCCAGATAATCTACAAGTTCAGTAAATTCTCCTGCCATGGCCTGCTCTCGTTGCAGGCAGCACTGTCGTGCCAAAGGAAAATCGCTTTGGAAATGATGCGTGAGCGCAACATTAAGTAGTGACACACCTACCCAGAACTCACAACGGCAAAGCCCAATGGTCGACCGTTTGGTGTTCTGGTTGGGGGTGTTGTTGTCGCTTTTGCATATTTATTTCAATACCTTGGCGACATTACCGGAGCTATGGACTTCGGCGATACATTTTGCCGGTTTCGGATTGCTGTGCGCCCTGCTTTTTCCGTTTAAAAGAACAGATAATGCCGTCAGCGCCCGACGAATTTTAGGGCTTGATTTGGCCATCGGCAGTCTTGCCGTAGTGTGCGTTATCTATTTGATCGCAGCGGAAAACGCTTTTTACCTGCGGGGTTCGAATTTCGTTTTTACCGATTGGGTATTCTCGTTACTCTGCGTACTGATCGCCACCGAATTTGCTCGCCGCACCACCGGCTGGTTGATTCCTGTATTGATTATTTTAGCGCTCACGTACGTCATCTGGTGGGGACGTTGGGTGAGCGGAGTATTTAACTTTCCAGGCCTAACCGCAGAAACCGTACTATTTCGGCAATATTTCGGTACCGATGGTATGTTCGGTCCGATTGCTCGAATCTCCTCGACCTATGTGTTTATGTTCATTCTGTTCGGTGCGTTTCTGGTGCGCTCGGGCGCGGGCGATTTTATTATTCAATTGGCGCTTTGCGCCGCCGGTCGACTGGTCGGGGGCCCTGGACTGGTCGCGGTGTTCGGCTCGGCCTTGATGGGTTCGATTTCCGGCTCTGCAGTGGCCAATACGGTATCCACCGGCGTAATCACCATACCGCTCATGAAGCGTTCGGGATTCCCGCCCCGCTTCGCGGCGGGCGTAGAAGCAGCCGCATCCACTGGCGGACAACTGATGCCGCCGGTCATGGGGGCTGGCGCTTTCATCATGTCCACCTACACTCAGATTCCCTATCTGGACATCATCGCTGTTTCCACCCTGCCGGCGTTATTGTATTTCGTTTCGGTCGCGATCTGGGTCCGCATTGAAGCAATGAAGTTGGGTATTCGCGGCGCGCCGGAAGATGCTCCCCGCTTTTGGGATGTAATCAGGTCCGGGGGCCATAATCTGATTCCGATTATTGTGCTGGTTATTTTATTGATTCAGGGGTTTACGCCCACTTATGCGGCGGGCTTGAGCATTCTTTCAGTGATAGTCGCCTCCTGGCTGTCACCCCATAGAATGGGACCAAGCGCTATCGTTGAAGCCTTAGCGTTGGGCGCCCGCAACATGGCCAGTGTAGCCGTACTGCTGGTGGCTGTAGGCATTATTGTCAATGTGATCTCGACTACCGGTGTGGGTAATACTTTTTCCTTGATGATTACCCAATGGGCCGGCGGCAGTTTGTTGATCACTTTGATTCTGATCGCTTTGGCTTCGTTAGTCCTGGGTATGGGGTTGCCGGTCACTGCCGCTTATATCGTGTTGGCCACTCTCTCCGCTCCCGCGCTTTATGATCTGATTACCCAGGCGGAATTGATTCGGGCGATTGCCGCAGGAGTAGTCCCGGAAGAAGCGAAAGCGATTTTCCTGCTAGTGGCGCCGGATCAGGTGAATGCATTGGGATCGCCCATGTCACCTGAACAGGCTGCCGCGTTAGTGGATTTGGTACCGGTGGACTTTCTAAGCACGTTGACCGAGCAGGTTTTGGACCCGGCGATGTTAACAATGGCACTGCTTTCGGCCCATATGATCATTTTCTGGTTATCCCAAGACAGTAATGTCACGCCGCCGGTCTGTTTAACGGCGTTTGCAGCCGCTGCAGTAGCCGGCACGCCGCCCATGTCGACCGGTTTGATGGCTTGGAAAATTGCCAAAGGACTTTATATTGTACCGTTGCTGATCGCCTTCACCCCTTTTCTGAGCGGCAATTTTATGGAGGATTTGGCGATCTTTGGTCTCGGGGTGACGGGGATCTATGCTCTGAACGGGGCCATCGACGGCCATCTGGAGGCACCGGTAAGCTGGCTATTGCGTGGGATCTTGTTAGCGGCGGCTGTCGCTCTGTTGTGGCCGCATCAGAAACTATTGCATCTGGCGGGGTTGGTATTGCTGGTCGGCGTGCTCATAGTCAATTTTCGCGCCCGTCGACCAGCAGAGTGTTGATATATATCAGCCTATGCTGCGCTCAGCAGTCTCCAATCCGCTTTGCTTCCCAATTCATCTGGAACGTCATTGTCTGACCATTGATTGTCATTTCCATAACCATGTCACCTTTGCCTTGATCACCGTCGGAGGTCATAGTACCGGTTGCTTTCGCTTTGCCGTTCTCCACCGGACAAACCAACGTAAACGTGAGTGTATTGCCGTTTAAGTCTTTATCAGTAATTTGGCATTCGCTGTTGCCTTCCACCATCTCAGATGGGTCGAAGGTGGCCTTATCCGGGGTGATGCATTCTTGCTGCGTGGAGGTCTTGGGCTCGCCCGACATGGGATTGATGCTGGTCTCGGTGGTTTCCCATAGGCCCGGTTTGATACTGAGGCTCTGCGCCATACCTACGGTGCTGGTGAGTGCGGTGGCGAGCGTAATAATGGCCACTTTATTCATGATCTCTCCTAATTGATGGGTAAAGGTGCTGCCATTATCCGCAAAAAACGACGCCGTTGTTAGCATGCCGTGCCAACAACGGCGTAATCTTCGAGGGCACGAAGACTTTTAGTCGATTCTATTGGTTATTTTCCTGCACCAATTCAACCGGCTTTCTGAACCCAGGCATTGCACCAACCGTTAGCATTGACCACTTTGCCTGGGAAGATGGAGCACGGTCCCCATTCTGAACCATCCGAGCCAGTGTACAGTTGGCAGTTCCTGCAGAACTGATCTGCGCCGTCGGGGCCGGATCGTTTAGGAAATTCCGCCACATTGGCTTTTGTTGCATCATGCACATAGCCTAGTGCTTGGGCTGTGGGATCACTCTCGTCTAGTTGTGGCATGTCGGCTGCGCGCGCTTGCTGGTTCGCCAACCATCCCCCGATAGGGACTGACACTAAACTGAAAGCACTGATTTTAAGAAAGCTACGTCGCCGGTTATCCGGGTGCTGATCGTTCATTATTACTGCCTCGGTTAAGGTGAGTTGTTTCGAAATACACCACCATGGAAATCGCTGTATTGTCCTGTCACCACTCAGGATTTCATTCAAAGCATCGTATCAGTGATTTCAACGAAACTTTTGCTGGTGACAGGTACGGCTTTTGCAATCGTTGCTTTTTCAACTTGCGATTTATCAACATCGGCATTTAATGGACTAGGTTGATGTTCTACCACTTCTGCTATCGCATAGTGTGTATTGTCGGTAATGAGGCTGCCGTTTATCGCTTTATGATAAGCCAGCAATCGCGCTAGTTTTCTTTGTTTACTCACTGAAGTGGCCTCTTCATCTCGCATGGAAGAATCGGCTGATGTATCAAGAGGCTGTGGGGTGGCAAGCTTGCTCATCATCCGAGCGGCGTGCACAACGGTTAAGAATGTACCGCTATAGTTTTGGACTTCAGCGACCTTTAGATCTGGTTTAAACGCGCTGTTATCTAGGGGTTGGTCAGCTACTGCATGGCCGAACGTAAGTACCAGGATTGTGATCGTAGCGCCAATAACAAACAGCAGTATGGTTGCAATGCGGTAGTCTGTGCGAATCGAGTGCATAGTCTAATCTCCGTGGACGCATGTCCGTCTAATTTGGACAGGGTTGCGCAATGGCGCTAATTAAAATTCAAGAAGTGGAACACAAATTGTCAGAGCAACGTTGTTGAAAACGCCAGCGAGCAAACAGCCGATATAACGCATCAAGTCCAGTTAGCATGCCCGGCAATCTCAGCATAACGGCCAGTAGCCGATAGTAGGGCAGTTCCGACCAAATAGCCGCAAAGGCATAAGCGCCGCTGAGTAACCGGCCATCCCGGTAGAGCACATGAAGGCGCGCCATTGCCGTGGTGAAAGAAATGCCGAAAGCTTCTAAGACGGTCATATCCTGACTGATATCTATCCATTCAATGCGCCCAGCTTTGTCTAGCCGTTGGTAGTGGGCAACCTCGCGGCTACACAAAGGACAGCCGCCGTCGTAAAACATAATGGTCTTGGGCGTATCCATGATTATTTTCCTAAGCGTCGGTGATAATGCTTTTCCGCGTGATTTATGAGCCACATGTAGAGCAGTGTAACCGCTTAACCGAACACGAATTGTAAACAAAGATTACTTATTTTGAGCAATTACGATTGACATTGCTTGACCTGAAGTGGACAATACGTGGACATCACGATTATGTCAAGATATTTTTACAAACAACTTTCGCTTGTTGAATAAAAAATATGAACAAAACTATATTGTCCGATAACGACATTGACTCCATTCATCCCATTCAGGTGGTGGTGCGCCGCACCGGCCTCAGCGCTGATGTTATCCGTGCCTGGGAGCGACGCTATGATGCAGTCACCCCCAAGCGTTCTCCGACGAGCCGCAGGTTGTACTCCGATGAGGATGTAGAACGTTTGTTGTTATTGCGCCAGGCTACTCAATCAGGGCGACGAATCGGCGATGTGGCGCGCCTTCCCTTGCCGGCACTCAAGGACTTGCTGGCTACTGACCAAACAGCGCCACAACCCTCTGCAACCCCGGCTAGTCAAGTACAGTCTCTAGAGACGCATTTGGCTACTTGCATGACTGCAGTCCGCACTTTGGATGGCCAGGGTTTGGAAGCAGCATTGGCAGAAGCAGCTTTGGTGCTCAGCACGCCAACTTTATTGGAAAACATTATTAGTGAGTTACTGAAACAAATTGGCGAAGCGTGGCGTACCGGCGATTTACGTGCTTGCCATGAACACCTGGCGTCTGCCCAACTGCGCACTTTTCTGGGACATTTGGCTAATCACAGCAATATGAATGGAAACGGTCCGGGATTGTTGGTAACCACGCCGATGGGACAGCAACATGAACTTGGCGCCTTAATGGTGACGATAACGGCTACTTTGGGTGGCTGGAATGCCCTTTACTTAGGGCCAAACATCCCCAGCGACGAGATCGCCTTCGCCGCTATGGAGAAAGGCATCAAGGTGGTCGCATTAAGTGTTTCCTATCCCGCCGACGATCCACGTTTGCCAGAAGCGTTACACCGCCTACGCCGTCAGTTGCCCGCAGACAGCACCCTGTTAATCGGCGGAGGAGCGGCACTTGGGTACCGAATAGCAATAGACGAAATAGGTGCCATTTATATCCCGGATTTGTCGTCTCTCAGCGTGAACTTAGATCAGTTGCGCAATAAGCCCTAATATCAAGTAGTAAGGAGAGCATCCTATGGCACTTGAAATGTCTGAACAACATTCCAGTATCGATCCCGAAGAGGTAGCCCGTTACACGGCACTCGCCAATCTCTGGTGGGACAAAAGTGGACCTTTCTGGCCCCTGCACCGATTGAACGAGTTGCGAGTAGGCTATATTCGCGAGCAGCTGTGCCGTTGGTTTCAGCTTGATCACCAAGCACAAAAGCCGTTGGAAGGTTTGCGAATTCTAGATATCGGTTGTGGTGGCGGCATTCTCAGCGAGGCGGTGGCCAATGGCGGCGCGACTGTGCACGGTATCGACGTGGTGGAACGTAATATCGCAATTGCCCACCATCATGCGCAACAAAACCAGCTCAATATTCACTATCAAATGATCACCGCTGAAGAACTGGCGCAACAAGGTAAGCATTACGATGCCGTGTTAAATATGGAGGTGGTGGAACATGTCGCACATTTGTCCGGCTTTGTGCACGCGTGTAATCAGTTGGTCAGACCGGGTGGGCTGATGTTTATCGCCACCATTAACCGAACCGTGCTCGCTTGGTTAATAGCCATCATCGGAGCGGAGTACATTCTACGCTGGCTGCCGCGCGGTACCCATCAATGGCGCAGATTCCCCAAACCGCAAGAACTGGAAACCTTGCTGAATAAGGATCAGTTACGGATTATTGATCAATCCGGCGTAAAGGTGAATCCGCTGACTCGGCGGATGACATTAACGCCGTTCATGGGCGTCAACTATATGTTGGTAGCACAACGATAAGTCGATTAGGGAGAAGGCGTTATGAAAGTTGCCCTGTTTGGTGGGACCGGTTTTGTAGGTAGCTATCTAGTCCGGGAACTATTAGAACATCAGCATCAGCCGGTATTGTTGGTACGTCCCGGTAGTGAGAACAAAGTTGAACAGCGCGAGCATTGCCATCTGATTCCGGGGGACATCAAAGATAATGATGCGATTCGGCAGACTCTCGCCGGGTGTGATGCGGCGATTTACAGTATCGGTATTTTGCGGGAGTTCAAAAGTCGGGGGATTACCTTCGATGAACTTCAATACCAAAGCGCTGTGCGCGTAATTGATGCAGCGGTAGACGCTGGTGTGATGCGGTTCATTTTAATGAGCGCCAATGGCGTCAAGGCTGAAGGCACTCCTTATCAAACCAGCAAATACCGAGCCGAGCGGCACCTACAAAACACCGGTTTAAATTGGACGATTTTTCGTCCTTCGGTCATTTTTGGTGATCCGCGCGGCAAGATGGAATTTTGTACACAATTAAAAGCGCAATTGATCGATCCACCGATTCCGGCACCGCTGTTCTACGCAGGATTATTGCCGGTTAATGCCGGCGCTTTCGAATTAGCTCCGGTGCATATTAGGGATGTGGCTGCCGCATTCGTGAAATCCTTAGGCTTGCCGGACACTATTCGTCAAACCTACGGATTGTGCGGACCGGATGCTCTCAGTTGGAAAGCGATCATCGAACGTTTGGGGCAGGCCAGTGGAAAGCGCAAATGGACCTTGCCAGCCCCAGCCTTAGCTATCAAACCGTTGGCTGCCCTACTGGAAGGATTCGAGTTTTTCCCCATCACCCAAGGCCAAATTACCATGTTGATGGAGGGCAATACTTGCGCTATCCCAACACCCTTTTCTTTATTCGGAGTAGAACCGACTCACTTTGACGATGCGTCGTTAGCCTATCTCAAGCAGTCATAACCGGTTGCCTCATCAAATCAAATCACTATTCAGGTTGTATTCATTTTGATTATGGGAAACTGTTTGCGAATCGAAACTTAATTCGTTGCGCGAGGCAAAGACCATGTCGAGATTTTTCGCGATCACTGTACTCAGCAGTTCTCTATTGCTAAGCGCCTGTGCCACCTCCTATCACCCGTATCAACACACTATGGGGGGAGCGGCTCTGGGCGCAGCTGTCGGTGCCGTAGCTGGGCATCAAGTCGACGATGATGATGGCCGTTATATCGGGGCTGTAACAGGTGCTCTTATCGGCGGTGCATTGGGCAATTCCTATGATCAGCGGCAGAATGCTTATTACCGATCGCCGCCCAATCGACTGCAGTATGACAACACTCCAGGCGCTTATCAGGAAAGTTATAACCCTTACAATGCTAATCAGACTAACCGGGGCGGTTACAACTCCGGTTACTGAGAATAACTCTTCATCAGTTTCGTCAACATGCCTTAGTGATAAAGTCGATCCGTTACCGGATCGACTTTTTTATGCGAGATACCCTGTCAACTCTGCCTATATCCATGATCTGCTGCACAGCAGAAATCGTTACTGAGCAGCGACGGCGCCCTTCTGCTACAATCCCGCGCCATGGATATTTCCCTCATTCTCGACGATCTCAACGACGCCCAACGCCAGGCCGTTTCCGCCTCCCCCGGTCCTCTGCGGGTCTTAGCCGGTGCAGGTAGCGGCAAAACCCGGGTTCTGACCCGCCGCATTGCCTGGTTACTGACGGTAGAGCGCGCTTCGCCATGGTCGATACTCGCAGTGACTTTTACCAATAAAGCTGCTGCTGAGATGCGAGGCCGAGTTGAACAGCTACTCGGCTCAACCATGGGCGGGTTGTGGATCGGCACGTTTCACAGTATCGCCCATCGGTTATTGCGGATGCATTGGCAAGAAGCTAAGTTGCCACGCACGTTTCAAGTATTAGACGCCGATGATCAACAACGGCTGGTCAAGCGGGTGATCCGTACGTTGGCGTTGGATGAAAAGAAATGGCCGCCGCAACAAGCCACCGGTTTTATCAATTCTCGCAAAGATCAGGGACTCCGCGCCCATCAGATCGACGATGGGAATGACCCGGTGTTGCGTCAGTGGTTGCGGATTTACCAGGCCTATCAAGAGCAGTGTGAGCGCGCTGCATTGGTGGATTTCGGCGAATTATTGCTGCGGGTTTACGAACTATGGCGGGATACACCTGAACTGGTGCAACACTACCGGCAGCGCTTTCAGCATGTGTTGGTGGATGAATTCCAAGATACCAACACCATCCAGTATCAGTCATTGCGGTTGTTGACCGGTGGGCAAGGGGATGTGTGCATTGTCGGTGACGACGATCAATCGGTATACAGTTGGCGGGGTGCCCGGGTCGAGAATATGTTCCAGTTCGAGCGCGATTTTGTCGGCACTAACACGGTCCGCCTGGAACAAAATTACCGCTCAACCGGTACGATTCTAACAGCGGCCAATCAACTGATCGCGCAAAACACCGGGCGGTTGGGTAAAAAGCTTTGGACTGAGGACGGCGAAGGCGAACCCATCGCGCTCTATACCGCTTTCAACGACATCGAAGAAGCCCGCTTTGTCATCGACCGCATTCGTCGTTGGGAGGATCAGGGCGGCAAGCGCAGCGAAGTGGCTATTTTATATCGGTCTAATGCCCAGTCCCGCCAGTTTGAAGAAAATCTGATCGGTGCCCGCATACCCTACCGGGTTTACGGTGGCTTACGGTTCTTCGAGCGGGCGGAAATCAAGGACGCGTTGGCGTATCTAAGATTGATCGCCAACCGGGATGATGACGCCTCCTTCGAACGGGTCAATAATACGCCGACCCGAGGGATTGGTGGACGCAGCTTGGACGTGTTGCGGGACGTTGCCAAGCGCTTGCAGTTGCCGCTATGGCGCGCTGCTCAGCGGGTAGTCAGTGAACAGCTATTGCCTAGTCGTGCACTGAATGCGCTGCATGGTTTTTTGCTCTTAATCGACAATCTGGATCGTGACACGATGGGTTTAACCTTGCCCGAACAGGTCGATCACGTCGTCGTGCATAGCGGGCTGTTGGAGATGTACCGCCAAGCCAAGGACAATAAAAGCGAAACCCGGGTGGAAAATCTGGAGGAACTAGTCAATGCCGCTGGCGTCGATCTGGAACCCATCGTCCTTGACGACGGTGCAGAACCTCTGTCGCCGTTAACCACGTTTCTAACCCATGCTGCCCTGGAGGCCGGTGAAGGACAAGCTGCTGCCTGGGAGGACTGTGTACAATTGATGACCTTGCATTCGGCTAAGGGGTTGGAGTTTCCAGTGGTGTTTTTGGTTGGATTGGAAGAGGGATTGTTTCCCCATCAACAATCGCTGCAGGAACCCGGTCGGTTGGAAGAGGAGCGACGCTTGGCCTATGTCGGTATCACCCGTGCTCAAAAACAGTTGACCTTGAGCTATGCCGAGAAGCGTCGTTTGTACGGCAAAGAAATTTACCCCACACCTTCCCGCTTTCTGACCGAGATCCCGGCAGAACTGATTAAGGATGTGCGCACTCACTCCAAAGCACGCCTGCCAGCGTTCAATCGTCCCGCGCCGGCCCAAGAATCCGGCGATACTTTGCGACCAGGACAGCGAGTACGCCATCCCAATTTTGGCAGCGGAGTTGTGCAAAGTGTCGAAGGCGAAGGCAGTCGGACACGGGTTCAAGTGCGGTTCGGCATGGCCGGGTCAAAGTGGTTGGTATTGGCGTATGCCAACCTGGAGCCGATGTAATACCAGGGAAGACGCTATAATTTTATCGCGATTATTATCACTATCCGTAAAACGCAGCCCATTGGAGAGATGCCGTGACGGCGGTGACCGCAATACCAAATTTGCTTCAGTACCTGACCCATTCAATCAACCGAATTCACTGCTGCTTAGCGCTGTTGGTTCTAACCGGAATGTCGAGCGTTTTAGCCCAGCAAGCGGAAGATGACGCGGAAAACTGGGTGATGGCCACCGTTGCTAATCCGGTCACTCAGCAGGAGCAGTGTATGTTGAAAAGCGCCGTCGTTACGATTTCGGACGGTTATGACACGACGCCCGTGACCTTACTGATCAACAACGATGGGTTGATTGTGGTCACCGAATCGATAATTGATGACTCTTTCAAGGATCTAACGCTGGTCGTGGACGAGAACGAGGCTATCAAAACACAACGGGTCGTCAACGAAAAAATCGTCGTATTCGAGCAAAATGTTGAGGGCATCATTGAGCAGTTCATCAAAGGCTATGATGCTACCGTCTACTTGCGGTTTTGGCCGACCTTTCCGGCAACCCAAAGTTTTCCAGCTCAATTCAGTTTGCGAGGCTTTACCAAGGCCTATGAGAATCTCGCTGATTGCAGTTCCCCTGCGCAATAAGTTTTCTCGCTGGATAACGGGCTAGGGGTACTGATCCTAGCCCGTTATTGCTCCACTGAAGTGCCGCCGCAGCAAATGCAGCATATAATTTGGCATTGCTTGTGCATTCAGCTGAATGCCAGCATGTCGAACATTTCATTGCAATAATTGAAACAAAATTAACTAACTGAGAAGTCCTACAGAAATAGGTCGCCGGCAAAATTAGTGGCCCTCCGGGCATCTAGGAATGGTTAGCCTTCCTGGTATTACTTACTGCGAGAGAGTGAACAAAATGGGGTTAAGAACTAAATTCAATCTGGTGTTTATCCTGGCTTTCGGAGTCGGCATGGGGTTAGCGGCTTTTCTGTTTCATCGCGATGTCCAGGAAAACGCACGCGCCGAAGTCATGCAAAAAGCCGAAATCATGATGGAAAGTGCGTTGGCTACTCGTGATTACACGGTTAAACAAATTACGCCTTTGCTGACATTACAATTGAAGCGGCAGTTTATTCCTAATTCCATCCCTTCCTATGCCGCGCAACAGAATTTTAAAGCCCTGACTGAAAAATTCCCTGAATATACTTACAAAGAGGCCGCGCTAAATCCGACCAATCCGAATGATCGGGCCACCGATTGGGAAGCGGATATCATCAACGAATTCCGCAACAATGCTGACCGCAAGGAAGTGGTGGTTGAGCGACAAACGCCTTTGGGCCCCTTGCTCAGTATCGCACGGCCGATTCAGATCAAGGATGAGGCGTGTTTGAGGTGTCATAGCGTGCCCTCGCGTGCACCACAGACTATGTTAGACCTCTACGGCGAAAACAATGGTTTCGGTTGGAAACTCAAT
>JAZBPA010000379.1:0-9498 GCA_036351435.1 Candidatus Competibacteraceae bacterium | reverse complement strand
TCCGAGTCGAGGCGATGAAACGCTCCAGCGGCAGCCCCAGTTTAGCCGCAAAGAGAGACGCAACATGGCCCGTGCTGGCCAAAATGGTGCGAGTTTGGGGTTGTTCATCCGAAGCAGACATGATGCGCCTTCTCGATATGGAGTAATGACTGTGGGACAGAGCAAGTCAATTCGGGCAAGTATAGCCTTGTCTGTCGCGAAAAGTCCGGTTTTTGGCGGAAATGACCCTGGCAGGGCCTGAGAAGGATGGGCATATTACTGTGCCATCGAGTGTGAGCCGGGACAGGCCAAGTTGGCTGTAGAACTCAAAGCCCTGATGGCGCACGGGTTCATCATGGGCGTCAGCCGGTTACGAAAGCTCTGGGCCATCTCGCTTATCGTAGCCGGGCGTTACCCGAGTGGGTCAGCACGCGCAAACCCAATCAACCTTGCAGTTACCGTAATCCTCTTACCTTAGGAGTCTCAAAGATGAATAAAAAAATACTTATTTCAATACTCACTTTATTTACCCTAATGAGCTTTATACCAGTATCACAAGCAGGTAAATCTAAACCATGGCGAGCAAACAATCATACCGATCAAGATGTAAAAGTCTTTTGGGAGGCAGACGGCTGCGCTGGAGTTAAACCACATTGTGATAGTCTAAAAGCGGATCGTGATCGCATATGCAAGACTAAAATTCTTCAACCAGGAGAGGAATCTGAATATAAATTTAAAGATGGCACAACATATAGAATGAAATGGGTTTGCCCAATGGATAAAAAGAAGTACTGTTATCAAGGTACTGGTCAAAGAAAAAGGAACGGTATTCGGATTGGCGATTCTGGTTGTCCAGAGTTTTACGATGAGTGAGACAAGTCATCAAAAGAATGACACTGTCTAAAGAGGCCGATATCGATAGGGGCGATATCGGCCTTTTCGGTATGACTATCCAAAGAATTCCAACGAGAATCCTGGCAACCCTACTCGGTTGTGGCTTATGGCTAGTGCTCATCCAGGGCTGTGGCATTGACATGGATTCTAGAAGTAGTTTCGGTTCCATTTCGATCTCACCCTCAATTCACTCCACAAGGATTTCTCAGGGGGTCGATGCCCTGGTGGCCGGCGAATTCCGTTCGGCCAATACGGCGTTCAACATTCTTTTGGTCGACATTCCCCGCGACCCGCTGGTGAATTTTCTCAATGGCTTTGCTTATCAAGCGGCGGCCGTGGGCGAGGGCTATGAATGGGACTTGGCTAAGACCGGGTATCAACTGGCTCAAAAATTCGATCCTTTTCTCTGGCAGGCTTCTTACATGCTGGGGCTGATGAGCCTGAAGGAACGGGACGCCTTGAGTGCGGCGGCAGCTTTTGCCCAGGCGGCGATCGTCGGTACCTTCGAGAGCGAACCCCTTTTTGGATTGGCGGCGGCCGCATGTATTGCCGGCGACCTGGGCACAGCGTATTTGGCGGTACGGCGTGCACTCGAATTGGAACCCGAGCCGGACACAGATGCCCGCCGGATTGCAGCGATTACTTTTGCCGGGGTAGGTGATTTTGAAGCCGCCAGGCAACAACTAGAGGCCATGGAGGCGGCGGGAGCACCGGCCAAGGCGCTCGAACGGGTTCGCAGGCAGATGCGCTACTGGGAAAAACACTATGCCCGTATTGAACGGATAGTGGGACAAGATAATGCTTCTGCTAATACCGAAAGCAGCCCGATAGAGTATGCTTTTACCTTGCCAAGCGAAGGAAATGGCGATGATGGTTTCGACCGTATGGCCGTTATAGAAGCTGTGATCGTGAGTATGGGCACATTGAGCGGTTATGGTCGGGGTATAAACCTTCTGGAAGGGCTGTCGGTGCAGTTGGAGGGGAATCTAATCAATGTGGTCCGGGAGCGTACAAGGGAATTTGAAGAACTCACAGTGGATACCCGAACGCAAACGCGCGATATCACTTTATCCATTCCGGTTGTCCAGTATTCGCTCAATATTATCAATTCCCTGACTAATTTGTCCCGCATCGTAGGCCGTCCAACGGTGCTGACGTTGGATGGTGAGAGCTCCGAATTTTTCCTGGGTCAGGAAATCACGTTATTGACCGGTGGCGATTTCGAGAGTGTCGCTGAGAAAGATGTGGGCCTTTCGCTAGTAGTATCGCCGGAGTTTTTATCTCCCAATACCGTCAAGCTCCGCGTAGAAACCGATCTTTCGTCATTACAAAACAGCATACCTGAAGGACTTCCTCTGGGTGGATTGCAAATCGATAAGGCGCGGAGCAATGTCTCCGCAGTCATGGAGTTCGGTCAAACCCTAGCTGTTTCAGCGGCGACTCAGATTCAGGTGCTCGACAGAGAACAGGGGGTTCCAGGATTACGCCAAACGCCGCTCTTGGATATCGTCTTCTCAGAGCAAACTTCGGGAGTGCTTAAAACGACGTTGCTGGTTTTATTAACCTTGAAACCGCCGCAGCCCCGTGACAGCTTCTCCATATCCGTCGGCGATGTCTGGCAAACGGAACCCCTGCGACGCTTGAAACGCCGACTTTATCAATGGGAAGACAGTACGCTGCCCGCAGCCGTCCAAGGCAACCTGGAACTATTACGCACTACCGAGGTGCCGATCGCCATACGACCCGCCGATGTACAGCCTTATCAACCTGTACGAGACAACCGGCTTGGAGAATTCCAGACAGAGCGACGCCGACAGTTTCTCGAAGCCGTAGTGCAGGAGGCGATGATACATTAGGAGTTACGCAGTTGATAAGTCATCATGTGACATAAGGTAAATCGGTTCTATGTCGATCTACTGGGCGGACTCCAACTGCGTAACTCCTAAGCTGCCACCCAGAAGACCTTGACATCCTTGATAGAGTGGTTGTTGGCACACCACTCCTTAGATTTTCCCGCCATGGCAGCATTGGTCATGAGGATTAAACTTGTGATGATCGGGATGATTTTGTCAATCGGCGTACCATATCACGCGATCACCATCCACCTTGATGCCGTTCCTTTTACGCCGTTCCGTCCAGGATGTGTAACCTTTTTTATCAACGGTACATGCACCCTTTTCTCTGTTCGATGTTCCGTCTGGGAATTTGTACTCTGATTTTTCGCCAGGTTGTAGTATTTTCGTTTTACAAACAAAGTTGACGTTTCCTAAACCATTACTATTGTTATTTCCCTCGTCATGTGAATAACACAATGGCTTGACACCTGAACAGCCCGCTGCAGTCCAAAAGACTTTTATATCCTGATCGGAATGGTTATTGGCACGCCATGGCTTACTTTTTGAATACGCGATGCTGGTATTTAGTAGCAGAGTCGCACCTAGTACAATTAAAGTACCTTTGTTTACTTTCATATTCTACCTTCTTTGAAGAATTGCCGATCGTGAACCGCTGCCATCAGCGGTGCGGTGCCTGTAGTTGGAAACTGGGCGGCTTTGGCGTGGAGAGCCCAGCGGCATACCCATGCTTGGCTTAAAGACTAACAGCGTTGCGACACGCACGAATTTGCCATTTGGCTATTTCTTATCCTAAGGATTGGGATAAACCACTATTTGGGGTAGATGTCGGTCGGCCGATCCGGCCAAACTATACTGGAGCGTTGCCGCCTTACCAGCCACCCCGCGGGATACCCCTCAGGGACCGCCCAACTGCCGTTTCTAGGATGATACTTAGCCGCTTCGTTCTGCTCCTCTGCTGCTTGTTCGCCGGTGCCGGACCAGCCACCGCCGGCGACGCGGTCGCGGTCGACGGGATTCTGGACCTTCGCCAGTGGTCTCTCCCGGCACAAGGCTGGGCACCCGTACTCGGCGACTGGCGGTTCTACTGGAACCAGAAATTGCAGCCGGACCCTGGAGCTGCACCACCGCCCGGGGGTTTGCCTCTGCCGTGGAATCGCCCCTGGCGCGGGGTAGAGGTGAACGGCGAAAAGATTCTCGGGCAGGGGTTCGCCAGCTACTTTCTTGAGATCCTGCCGCCGACGGATGTGCGAGCGCTGGCGGTCACATTCCCGAGCCCCCGTCGTTCCTACCGCTTGTGGGTCAACGGGCAGTTGCTAGGTGAGTCCGGCGAGCCGAGCTTCAACCGATTGCCCTTGCGGCCACTGGACCGGAATTTGGTGATGCCACTGCCCGCGGGCGCGGCGACGTACAAGCTGGTTCTGCACGCTTCCAATCACATCAGCCTGCTGGGCGCTGCTCCCCAGCCGATGTTCATCGGCAGCCCCGAGGCGCTGCTCCGCGTTCGTGAACGAGCCATGATGCTGACGTTCATCTCTCTCGGTGCCGGGCTGATGTTCGGGCTTAAGTATCTCACTCTGTTCGTGACCCGTCGGCGCTATGCCGGGTACTTGTGGATCGCCCTGTTGGCCCTCAATATTGCCGTGCATAATCTGGGCAACGGCCTCGCCTTCGTACCCGATTTGCTACCGCTTGACCAGCACGCGGTTCTGCGGCTGTTGTTGTTCAGCAACTTCAGTATCCTTCCCCTTTACACCCTAGTGGCGTACAGCCTCTACCCCGCGAGCCACCCGCGCTGGCTGGTGCGGCTGGTGCTGATTCCCCTGGCTCTGGTCTTGCTCCTGACGCTGTTCGGTCCGCTCGCCTACGCCGAATTCATGTCGCTTGCGCTGATTCCCTATCTATTGCTGATATTGGTCCTCCTGGTCCGAGCCGCTTGGCAGACCGTGCGTCGGGAGAGTCGAGTAGCGCTGCTGTTGCTCGCGACGATCATCCTGCTAACGGCCACGGCGGCACACGATCTCGTTGGTTGGCACGTCGGGCTGGTTGTCAGCCCGCATCCGCTAACTTTCAGTCTTGCATTCCTTATCCTGTTGCTGGCGGTCTTGTTCGACCAGTACGACATCGACGTATTCGAAAAGGCGCAAGTCCTGTCGCGGGACCTGCAGCGGCTGGTGGCCGAACGAACTCGGGAACTCGCGGAGAAGGTCGCCACGCTTGAAACCAAGGAGCAGGAACTAAAGACCGCATATCGCGACCTGGAGACGACCAGCCAGTCCAAGAGCCGCTTCCTGGCCGCGGCAAGCCATGATCTGCGCCAACCGTTACACGCAATGAGCCTGCAAACCGAGATCCTGCAGGAAGCGCTGCATGACGAAGCCGCCAAAACCCTGGTGGCGCGGATCCGTAACGCCCAGACCTCGCTGAGCGAGACTCTAAGCGCGTTGCTGGATATCTCCCGGCTGGACTCCGGCCTGCTCAAGCCGCGGCTGAGCCACTTTCCGCTACAGGATCTGTTGACCCGTCTCGGCGATGAGTTTAGGCCCGTAGCGCAAGAGCGGAATGTGAATTTACGGTTGCGGCCATGTCCGCATTGGTGCTACTCCGATCCGGTATTGCTGTACCGGGTTGTTTCTAACTTGATGGACAATGCCATCAAGCACGGAGCGCCATGTGCAGTACTGGTAAGCACGCGACGTCACCAGGGCAGCGTTTCCATTGAAGTCCGGGATACCGGGCCGGGAATCGCTCCTGAAAAGCAGGACGAGATCTTCAAAGAATTTGTGCAATTGGACAATTCCGCCCGCAATCGCGACAAGGGCCTCGGGTTGGGACTCTCAGTGGTGCTGCGCTTGAGCCGATTGCTGAATGCACCGCTCGCACTGACTTCAGCACCGGCCTTAGGGTCCTGCTTCACGCTGTCGGTACCGACCGGGGACCCTGCTCAGGCGCTCTGCGATGACGCTAAGCCACAGGCGACGTTCGGATACAGCCTGCAAGGTGTAGTGGCGTTGGTCTTAGACGACGATCCGGCGGTCCGCGAGGCCACCGGGCAGCTTCTGACCTCCTGGAACTGCGATACACTAGTTGCGGCAGATCGAAACGAAGCACTGCGTGTAGCGGTGGGAAAGACCATTGATGTCATCGTCGCCGATTATCGCTTTGGTGGCCACGATACCGGGATGGATATAATCGGGGCGCTGAATCACGCAGCACACAGGCAACATCGGGCGGTCATCGTCACCGGGGAGGTCAACCCAGAAGCTCTAGCCGAACTGCGAGGCGGCAGTTATCCTGTACTCACCAAGCCCGTGGCACCGATCACCCTACGTAGCGCTTTACACCGCCTGCTGGCCAGATCCCGGCAGCAGGATCCGTAACGCGGACGTTTGCCCTGAACGTCCGTGGACCAGCGGAGAATGACTCGTGCTGCCAAGCCCGAGAAACTCACTCTTGTCGGGGTCGGGTTCCCGTATGCTCAATCAGGCCCAGGCGTACCGCTTCCATCACCGCGTCGGTTCGGTTGGTGGTGTGCAGGCATTGGAACAACTTGGCGAGATGGGCTTTGACCGTGTGCACCGAAATATGGACGCGCTGCGCAATCTCTTTGTTCGTGCAGCCCTCTGCCAGACATTGCAGAACCTGAAAGGTCCTGTTACCGATCCCCAGTTGCCGACAAGCAGTGGGCAACTCATCCGCCGCACCGCCGGCTGAGGCTTGGGGGACCGCAGTAAGCCCTTCGCCGGCCGGCAGGTAAATTTCCCCGGCCAGAATCCTTTCGATCGCTTCCCGGATCTCCTGCGCGGAATACGCCTTGGGTATGAAACCTACAGCACCGGCGTCGATGCAGGCGCGAATCACGTCCGGGTCAGCGCGGGCGGACACAACGATGACCGGTAGCGGGCACTTTCGCTGTGCCAGCACCCGTAACAAAGAGAAACCATCCAATCCGGGAAACGACAGATCCAGCAGGATGAACTGCAGGTCCGGCACGGTCTCAATACGCTCCAGCGCAGCATCGACCGTCGATGCGGTGTCTGCAACGATGCCGCACTCCATGCTCTGGAGAACACTTTCCATGGCGGAGGCGAATACCGGATGATCATCGATGATGAGCACCTTCATCTTGATAACCGCAAAGTCTTTAAGCCAAGAAAAAAACGACCAAAACAAGCACAACAACTGAAGCAGCTATAGCCAGAAAAGCTTTCGATCCCGCTTTTATTAAACGAGCGCTATCGCCATTCACGACCCTTTCAACGATCAGGGAAGAAGCTATTCTTTATTGTTGCCGCCGGGCGGATAAGGCATGCCGGGGAAAAACGCCACGTTGTCGGCAGCGGCCTCACCCTTTTCGCGGATTTTGCTGACGCCTTCTTTTTCCACCTCGTCGATACGGATGACCGAATGGATGGGCACAAAGGTGCGGCGAACCCCGGAAAATTCACCCTGCATTTTTTCCTCAGCCGGATTGACCAGCATGGAGTCTTGCTTGCCGAAAATCAGTTCTTCGATTTCGATGAAGCCGTACATGTTGCCCTGATAGACCTTGCGGGCGTAAAGCTCGTAGATTTTGCCTTGGTTCAGGAAGATGATTTTGTAAATATGGGTTGTGTTTGTTGTCATGAGAAAATCGTCGTATGCGGTCAGTGTGGGAGCCTGATCGGATTGCTTTGCATTCCCTCCCTTGTTGGGTTGGTCAGTCTACCATTGTCGGCGTCATTCGCGCTCCTTCACCAAACCCTCCCGGTACGCCTGTAACAACGCATTCAAAGCATCGATTTGCCGTTGGATTTCCTGACCCATCCCGGTATCTTTCACCCGTTTCCGGACCGGGCTGACTTCCAGTACCGTGGTCTGGGGCGCGCTGTCGAGTTCCTTTTCAATGGCGTGTTGGGCCGATTCAAAGGGATCGTGCGCGACCAGCAGCATTTCGTGTGAGTCGTTCACCAGGGTATAACCGGCAATGCCGGTTTTGTTCTGATAGGCTTTGGAAAAACCGCCGTCGATCACAATCAGTTTGCCACCTGCTTTGACCGGGCTTTCCCCTTTCATTGCTTTGACCGGCACATGACCGTTGATGATGTGACCGGTGTCCGGATTAACGCCGAACTCTTGCAGAATTTTCCGCGCCGTTGGTTCTTGGTCGCGGAGCATGTAGTACGCATTTCTATTTTCCGTATGGGTGGCTTTGTCGGCAATGAAGTAACGTTCAAACGTAGCCATTTTCTCCTTGCCGAACAGCGGGGATTGTTCGCCACTCCACAGATACCACATCGCATCCATCCCGTATTGCTTCTGCTCGGGATCGGTGGCGTAGTACCCGTGACGGGCCAGCCGATCAACCCGATCCATGAAGGCTTTGCCCGCGTAAGCCTCACCACCGACCTTGAACGCCTTGAATGAGCCATCCTCGTTCATGGCGACACAGCCGTGATACAACAAATTCCCATTGTGGACTAGATAGGTGCCGCCCTTCGCAAACAGAAAGCGGACGTGCTTTTGCAAACGCCGACTGTTGGCGAAGGACAGCTTGAGCTTGTCGATAACGATTTGTTCCCGCTCGGTCAGCGCGTAAGGATGTTCCGGGTCGAGTGTCGGCAGATGGGCATCAAGCAACGGATAAACGCTGTCGACGATGCGGACAGTTCCTCGCTGAACATCGATTTTGTCCAACAGCAAGCGCCCCTCCATCTGATACTGAGGGCGACGCATCACGATCTGCCCCTCAAGCTTGAGCTGTATGATGGTGATCGCTTTGTGCATCCGGGCCATCAGCTGGCGTTCATGCGCGGTCAATTCGTTTTCGGTGATCGACGGTGGTTGGAAGCGCGAGCAAGGATCGTCACCGTAACAATCCATAGCAAAAGAGGCTAACGGCAACAGACTGATCGCATAGCCGTTTTCCAACGTTTCCATGTTAGCGTAGCGCAAGCAGATGCGGATGACATTGGCGATGCAGGCCCCGCTACCGGCAGCAGCGCCCATCCAGACGATGTCGTGATTGCCCCACTGAATATCCACATCGTGATACTCAATCAAAGTATCCATAATCTGATGCGCGCCGGGGCCGCGATCGTAAATATCCCCAATGATGTGCAAGCGGGCGATTGCCAATCGCTGAATCAGCTCTGCCAAGGCGACAATAAATGCGTTCGCCGTACCGGTAGCGATAACCGTTTCGATTAGACTGTGGTAATACTCCCGTTTGTCCTCGCTGTGTTCTTCCAGCAGTTCTTCAATAAGGGCCGCAAAGTGATTCGGGAGAAAGTGTCTAACTTGGGCTTGTGGATACTTTGCGGTCACCGCTCGGGCAACCCGTAACACCTGCGATAGCGTAGCGCGATACCAAGCCGCTTCATCGGCTATCGTTCCCTGAACCAGTGATAACTTCTGGGTGGGATAATAAATGAGCGTAGCCAGACTGCGCTTATCCTGTTCGGAAAGGCTCGCAGCAAAGATCTCCTCAATTTTACGGCGAATCGAACCGGAACCGTTTCTGAGCACATGCCGAAAGGCTTCGTACTCGCCGTGAATGTCCGACAGATAATGTTCAGTGCCTTTAGGCAAACTGAGTTGCGCACTCAAATTAATGATGGCTGCCGAAGCGGCCTGGATGGACGGGTATTCTTTACCCAGCAGTTGCAGGTAGGGGAGTTGGTCTTCTAAGGTCTGCATTCGATAATTACCTTGAGCAGGAATTTTTCCGGCGAAACAGGGCAACAACACTTAAACCGGTATTTCGTTATCATGATTCTAGTCATTCTACTGC
>JAZBPA010000378.1:0-2213 GCA_036351435.1 Candidatus Competibacteraceae bacterium | reverse complement strand
GTTTGTCGCTGGGAGAACTTTGGGTTGCGGAGTGATGAGCGGACAAATCCGGAAAAAAAACTGCGAAATCAGTCGCCAATCCGGCATCCTGTTGTTCCAACACTGTAACGGCCTCGGCAATTGGGTTAGCACGCCTCAAACGCCCGGAAATCCCTGTCAAGGCCTGCCGAATACCTTGCAAGTCGATGTAGGAATGCAGCAGATCAGTACTGAGCATGTAAGTTACGCTCCGTTGCATCGGTACCGGAAAATCAGCGTAATGGGTGCGCAACACCCGATAAACCCGGTCTACAAAGGAACGTAACGGTGTATCAGCGTAGCAAGGCCAGTTGCGGGCCAGCAGGTGGTCATAATAGACATCAACCAGAATACCGGCAAAGCGGCGTAAACCTGGGCCCAGTCGCTGTTTACTGCGATTGACTATGGGGTGAGCATCGGTGAACACATCAATCTGCCGATGTTGGATAATGGCTTGCCGAATGACAGGAGGGAATGTGTCGTCAATGCGGCCTTTGGCAAAATCCCCGAGCATACTGCCAATCAGTGCTTGTGGCTCGGTTCCGGCAAGATAAAAATGCGCTAGATAGTTCAACTGGGCAAACTACCGCGGGTCCTCTCTGTTGGCACGGCGAGAGCGCAGGATATCATTCACTTTTTGCTCGGCGGAGCGGCGTGATCCCATGAATTCCGCTTCCTGCTGCAGGTCGCGCAGATAACGCCGCATATTCTCCACATAATGTTCGCCGGAGCGACGTAGCGCGGCGATTTCAGCTTCGGTTACTTCGCGCACCACCCGTCCCGGCGAACCCATGACCAGCGAATTGTCGGGGATGACTTTGCCTTCGGGAAGCAAGGTGTTTGCCCCGATAATGCAATTGTTGCCGATTTTGACTTTGTTAAGTATGACGGATTTGATGCCAATCAGGCTGTTATCGCCGATGGTGCAGCCGTGTAGCATCACCATATGCCCAACGGTAACGCCTTTGCCAATGGTCAGCACGATCCCGGCGTCGGTATGCAGCACCGATCCATCTTGAATATTGGTGCCCTCGCCGACGATCAACGGTTCGTTGTCACCCCGCAGCACCGCATTAAACCAGACGCTGGCGCGATCTTCCAGAATCACCGAGCCAATCACGGTGGCATTATGAGCGATAAAGTGCTCATTTCCGCGCAGTTCGACTTGACGATCAGCAAGCGAGTAAATCACGGCTTGTATCCTCGGAATAGCATTGATAATGCGGTGTTGCTGAGTGATGACCGGATACTTGCGGAGCATCCGGTCATGGGGGGGGTGGGGGGGTGGCCTCTAGTCCATTAGAGCTTCGTCAACCGCGGACGATGCTGCCGATTTAGTGTCGACAACATCCACCGCAGTCGACGCTTCCTCTGTCGGTTCTTCAACATCCGCTTCGATAAGCACCGGGGGTTTCTTATTGGACGGTTTGAATATCACAGCGCCCAGCGGGGGAATGGTAATAGTCAGCGAATAATCTCTGTCCATCCAAGGCTTATTCTCGGCTGTCAAAGGTTCGCCACCGTTGCCAACGTTGCTGCCGCCGTAAAACGAGGAATCGGAATTGAGGATTTCCGAATAGTCACCGGCTAGCGGCACCCCAATGCGGTAGTTTTCCCGTGGCACCGGCGTGAAATTTACCGCAACCACCAGCAACTCATCGTCGTTTTGACGGATGTAACTCAGCACCGACTGATCCGCATCGTGGCAATCGATCCACTCGAAACCGCGCCAGTCGAATTCATAATGATACAAGGCCGGCGAGTCACGATAGAGCTTGTTCAAGTCCTTGACCAGTTGTTGCATCCCTTGATGAAAGGGGTATTCCAACACGTACCAATCCAAAGTAACGGCGCTATTCCATTCCGTGCCCTGGCCGAACTCGGTCCCCATGAACAACAGCTTCTTGCCGGGATGGGTGAACATGTAGGTATACAGGGTGCGCAGATTGGCGAACCGTTGCCATTCGTCACCCGGCATCTTGTTCAACATTGATCCCTTGCCGTGCACCACTTCGTCGTGTGAGAAGGGCAGCAGGAAGTTTTCGGTAAACGCATACAACATGCTGAAGGTGAGCAGGTCTTGATGATAGCGGCGATGAATCGATTCCTTTGAGATGTAGCGCAAGGTATCGTTCATCCAACCCATGTTCCATTTCATGCTGAAGCCCAGACCGCCGATATAGGTCGGACGGGTC
>JAZBPA010000377.1:0-2907 GCA_036351435.1 Candidatus Competibacteraceae bacterium | reverse complement strand
CTCAATAGGGCGGGTTAGCGCAACGTAACCCACCAAATCTGACTTTTTCCTCACAGGTGGGTTACAGCAATTCCCGCTCGCCCGTGATTATGCCTGCTCAGGAGAGTCACGCGTGAGCTGAAAAACACCCGGGTACACTCTACGCTCAGCCGGTGTCGAGAGGCCGATTGCGGGGTCGAATCAGTAGAGAAGCAGGTGGCTAAGCTCAAGAACCGGGTCGTCGCTGTCAGCACGCGGGCGAGGCGATTGAGCTACGAGGTGTCGGGCTGCAGCACGGTAGCTTCATGGCCGTGCCGGATCGCCTCCCGCAGCGTTTTCCAATCGGGGATGGAGAAGCCGACGAACAGGGCCCAGAGCCGCTCCTACTGGAGGCAAACTGGCCCGTCCCGTCAATCGACAGCAGGTAGTGCCCATCCAGGTACTGATACGCCTCCAGCGCCTTGCGCCGTTGCAGGTGGCGATGAATCTCCCGAAAAGCCGGGCGTAACTGCGTCGGCTCCACCGGGTCGAGGATCGCGCGCAGTTGTGTGTCACAGGGCGCTTGCGCCACTCCGTAGAGCTTCTGCAGGTTCGCGCGGATCACCGCCTCCGCGCGCGCTTCATCGAACTTCAGTAACTACGGCTACTTCAGCCCGAACACCGCCAACCCCGACATCAGCGCATCAGCCAGCCCAATGGGGCTGCCCGGGCGGCGATGGTCCGGGATCCGGGCAAAGCACTGCCGGATCGTCTGCAGTAAACCCGGAGCAGAGGGATGTTGGCGTATGCGGGGACGCGGCGCAGGCATCGAGCAGTTCCTTCACAGCTGGCATTCAACGGTCTCCCTCGTTAGCTTAACGGCGCTCAGTGCGCACGAAAAGTCCCTTCCACTTGCCAGCACAACTTTTTGCTTCTAAAGCGATTTCTTGGGGAACGGGAATTGCTGCATTGTCAATAGCATGTGTTATTCGCAATATCGCTTCCTAATAATGGGTTGTTTGCATTATAGAGGGCCTCGCCGTTAATAGATGCGCACGAAGCATCCGCAGTTAAAGTTCAGGTTTGATTTCCTGCTGATCTCAGTATATCGGGCTGCGCCTTGTTCAACGATGTCCAGCCCCAATCATCCAAAATACTGAATAACGCCGGTACCACCAACAGCACCAACACTGTCGAAGCCAGCAACCCAAACACAATACTCGTCGCTAATGGAATCAGCACTTGGGCCTGTAAGCTGCGTTCTGACAGCAACGGAATCAATCCGGCGATAGTGGTCAGCGAGGTCAGTAACACCGCCCGGAATCGCTCGCGGCTGGCGAGCTTGGCAGCCTCCAGCACCGAATGTCCTTCACGGGCGCGCAGCTTGAGAAATTCCACCAACAGAATCGAATCATTCACCACAATACCCGCCAGTGATACAAAACCCATCATGCTGGGCATAGAGACTTCTAACCCCATTAATAGATGACCCCAAATCACCCCTATTAGGGATAGCGGAATAGCAACCATCACCACTATAGGTTCAAGATAACTGCGAAACAGAAAACTCAGCAGAATAAAAATCCCCGCCAGCCCGATTAGGAAACCGCGCATTAGCGACGAACCGGTGGTTGCGCTTTCCTTGCTTTGGCCTTCTAATCCCACGCTCACTGACGGATAACGCTGCATCAATTCCGGCAGAAACTGAGCGCGGGTATCCGCGACAATCTCGGATGCATTCGCGAATCGACCATCCACATCACCCTGAACAGTGACCGTGCGCAAGCCGTCGATCCGTTGGATGCGAGCAAATCCCCGCTCCAGTTCCAATGTCGTGACTGCGCCTAGAGGAACTTGCGCGCCGTCGGCGGTAGTCACTCGAAAATCTTCCAAATCGACCAAACTGTTTTGGTCCAACTCCCGCAACCGCACGTCCACTTCGTAAGACTCGACGCCCACCTGAATTTCTTTAGCCGTGGTGCCGAAAAACGCAGCTCGCAATTGTTGGGCGATAGTCGAGGCATCCAACCCCAACGCCAATGCGCCTTCCCGTAAGCGCAACCGCAATTCGGGTTTACCGGGGCGTAAATTGTCGCTGAGATCAAAGACACCCTGATAACGACCCAACCAGTTCTGCAACTCCAAGGACGCCGCTTTGAGCGCATCCAGGTCGGGACCACTTAAACGGATATCGATAGCCAGTCCGCCCGGTCCGATCTGCGGTTCTTTGTAATTGAGGCTAATGACATCCGGCACAGCGCCGGTTTCCTCGCGCCAACGGTTTAGCACATCGTCCAAATGGCCGGTGCGCACTTCGGCGTTGAGTAGATCGGCCGTCACTGTCGCCACATGCGGACCCGTTTCGTTGGCATCCTGGTTCTGATTGAAACGGATGTTGATGCTTTGCACCAGCCGCTCTTCATCGGGCTGGGATGGGGAGAATTCATCGTCTACCCGTTTGAGCGCATCGACTACCCGTTCCACCACTCGTTCGGTGCGCCACAACGGCGTACCCTGCGGGAGTAAAATACGCGCTTCGATGGTGTCCCCTTCTATATCGGGAAACGCGCGGAATTTAAGCTGGCCACTAGCAATCATGCCGATAGACACGATGAACAACGCGATGACCAGGCCGACGAACAGATACCGCCACTGAATGACCCAATCCACGGTCGCACCGAGCGCGCGTTGCCGGACCGTATCCAACCCCCGTTCGAAGCGCTGCCGAAAACGGCTGGTACCCTGCGAATGCGCATGTTGTAAGGAATGCAGCAAATGATGGGGAAGAATCAGAAAAGCCTCCACATAACTCACCGTCAGTACCAGGATCAGGACGACGGGAATCACCCGCAATACCTTGCCGATGTCCCCTTCCAGAAAAGCCAACGGCCCGAACACCGCCACAGTAGTGAGAAAGGAGGCCAAGACGCCCGGCGCGACTTGGCGGGT
>JAZBPA010000376.1:0-2667 GCA_036351435.1 Candidatus Competibacteraceae bacterium | reverse complement strand
TACCGGGTGATAGAGCGTGAACCAGTGCGTTTCAGTTATAGCGGTATGCAAATTATCTCCGCGCCACCTCCATCATCGGGTGGCGTGGCGCTGGCGACCATGCTGAATATACTGGAAGATTATCCCTTGCCGCGCCTTGATGAAGCTGAGCGTGTGCACCTGATAGTTGAGGCTATGCGCCGCGCCTATCGTGATCGTGCCGAATATCTGGGCGACCCTGATTTTGTTGAGGTGCCCGTGACCAAATTGATTCACCCGCTGTATGCAGATGGGTTGCGTGCGTCGATTCGTCATGATCGCGCAACACCGAGTAGCTCGCTACCGGCAAGCCAGGCGATGAGCGGTGGCTTTCATACCAGTCATTTTTCCGTACTCGACAGCGAGGGCAATCGGGTCTCGGCTACGCTCACCATCAACTATCCGTTTGGTTCTGCGTTCGTTGTGCCGGGCACGGGTGTTTTACTGAACGACGAAATGGATGATTTCTCCGCCAAACCCGGGGTACCCAACGCTTACGGGCTGGTCGGTGCAGAAGCGAATGCGATCGCACCAGGCAAACGGCCGCTATCCAGCATGTCTCCCAGCTTCGTCGAGAGCGAACATGGTGTTGCAATCCTCGGAACGCCGGGTGGCAGTCGTATAATCACGATGGTTTTGTTGGGGATCCTTGAGCTTGAAGCGGGTGGTGGTCCGGAAGCCTGGGTTTCAGCGCCACGGTTCCATCATCAGTATTTGCCCGATATGATCCAGTACGAGCCTGAAGCGTTCAATACAGAGTTGTGTGAATCGCTGTCATCCAAAGGACATGAACTGAAATTGCTGGGAAGTGACTATGGCAATATGCAGGCCATCTACCAGGATTTCACAAGTGGTAAGGTCGTTGCAGCATCAGATCCGCGCGGAATCGGGTCGGCCGAGGTTCGTCAATCGGCCAGGTAAAAAGTCCAGGTGCAGAGGGTCCAGCACATTGCCGCTGCACGCGGCTTTTGCGGATTCTTGTGGCGTAAAGACTGATTAAAAAGGTAAGCGCGATGCCGGGTTTGTCGAAAGTGCTTTTTATTGGTATTGATGCCGGAGACAAGGATCTCATATTGCAGTGGGCAAAGGCGGGAGATCTCCCGAATTTCAATAGACTGCTCGCTGGCTCCGCATGGGGTGTAACGCAAAGTCCGGTTGGGCTTTATGTCGGGGCGATATGGCCGTCTTTCTACACCGCGGTGTCTCCCGCCCGACATGGCCGGTATTGCTACAAGCAGCTGCAATCCGGTAGCTACGATGTGCAACGAGTTTCTCCGCGTGATGTACAGGCCGAGCCCTTCTGGAACGCCCTGAGTCAGGCGGGTAAACGGGTTGCGGTTATCGATGTGCCTAAAACCTATCCCGCCGAACTGGAGAATGGTCTGCATATAGTTGACTGGGGCAGTCATGATCCCGACCCGGTCGGGTTTTCAGTATGGCCGGAATCGACGGCATGTGAAATACAGGAAAAGTTCGGTGTTGACAGTATGCACAGCTGTAACGCATTTCGAACCACGAGCGATGAATTCCGGAACTTTCGCGATGCCCTGATTGAGCGAGTTGATAAAAAAACCCGGCTGGATAGCTACTTTCTTGAGCAGGGTGACTGGGACTGTTTTGTTACCTGTTTCAGTGAAAGCCACTGCGTAGGTCATCAGTGCTGGCACCTGCATGATAAACATCACCGGAAATATGATCCAGCCATGCGTATTGCGGTGGGTGATCCGCTTAAAGATGTTTACCGGTCTATCGATAAAGCAATCGGCACGCTGATGGATAAAGCGGGTAGTGATGCAAATGTTGTCGTATTTGCGAGTCATGGAATGGGCCCGCATTATGACGCTACCTTTATGCTCGACGATATTCTCCGCCGCCTGGAAGGCGAGAAACCGGCCCGCTTCAAGCGTCAACTGGCATCGTTAGTAACGCCGGTATGGAAATTATTACCCCTGCGTTTGCGCAAGCTCGCGCGACCTCTGCGCCGAAAGACACGAGTGAGGCTGGGTGTTGATCAGGTGGATCCAACGCCCGGCCAGCTTGCCTGCCGCAAGTCTTTCAGTATTCCAAATAACGATGCGTATGGAGGCATAAGGATAAACCTTGTCGGCAGAGAGCCAAAGGGAATCGTTTCGCCCGGCGAAGAGTATGAAGCACTTTGCAAAAGTTTATGCGCAGATTTGACAGGTCTTATAAATGTCACCAGCGGAGAACCGCTCGTCAATCGTGTGCTGCGTAGCGCCGATATTTACCAGGGCAGGAATGCACATTTACTGCCGGATCTGCTGGTTGAATGGAATCGAAGCGCGCCGGTTTCGGAAGTGTATTCACCGAAGACAGGGACAATCTATGGAGAGTATAAAAAATGCCGTACAGGAGACCATAAGCCGGAGGGTGTGTTTTTTGCCAGTGGACCTGCCATCACACCAGGTGAGATAAAGCAGCCGGTTTCAGTTATGGATCTTGCGCCAACAATAACGTCTCTGGTGGGGGTTAAGCTGACAGGTGTTGAAGGAAAACCGATAGCAGCGGTCATCGGTGACAGCTAAGTGAAGTCATCGACGGCTGCTCGATAAATCCGGAAACTCACGTTGTCATTATACAAGTCCAGGAGAGTTTCCATTATCGCGCATGACCTGGCCGGGGGCGGTA
>JAZBPA010000375.1:0-3184 GCA_036351435.1 Candidatus Competibacteraceae bacterium | reverse complement strand
GGCATTAGCGAGCGTATCGGCCGGGAAATCAACCCCATCGTGATGTCCGCCCGTGAATTCATAAAGCGTGTTGCGGATGGGGAACATTTCATCACGGCTGTTTTGGATGGCCCGAAACATTTCATCATAGGAAGCGCTGATGACCTTAAAACAGTGGGCTGACAATGGATGGCTACGGCCGCACCAGACTAGCGCAAGGGAGATTCGCGACTTGTTGAAGATTGTCGAACGCGATCTCAAAGATGCGGATGGCGGCATTTCAACCGATTGGCAATTCGGAATCGCATACAACGCGGCCCTGAAGCTATGCACGGTTCTCCTTTATGCCTCCGGCTATCGTGCCGAGCGGAACCTGCAGCACTACCGTACCCTACAGGCGTTGCCGTTGATTCTGGGTGCCGAGAAAAAGGATGACGCCTTGTTCCTCGACAGGTGTCGTGCCAAGCGGAACACGGTGGAGTACGAATACGTCGGCGCTGTTACAGAAACCGAAACCAAAGAGCTTCTATCGTTCGTCAGAGAATTGAAAAGCGATGTCTTGGATTGGCTTGCCGCCAATTCTCCTGATCTATGTTAGCGTTTAGCGGGCGGGTTGGGCACTGTGTGCATGTTAGTCGGAGGCGTTGCCTGCTGTAGGTTTGGGGGCTTCGCACCCGTGGGTATGGGCTTCGTGCCCGCGAGTTGAGGCGCTTTGCGCCTCGTTGGTTGGCCACTGAGTACCCGCCGGTTGTAACAACCTGCGTCCCGCACCGCGGGACAACCCCCCCCCCGCGACGCGGACACCACTGAGGAGTTGAGCAAGCACTATGATGACTGACCAGAGGGTGCATTCCGATCTGGCCGTCCCTCCGGGGGAATACCTCGAGGAAGTGCTGGAAGAGCTGGGGATGACGAAGGACGAGCTGGCCAAGCGCATGGATCGCCCGGTGCCCAAGTTGAGTGCCATATTCAAGGGCGAAAAAGCCATCACACCGGACACAGCCCTGCGGTTGGAGAGGGTCGTCGGCGTCCCGGCCCACATCTGGATCGGGCTGGAGTCCGAATATCGCCTGGCGGTGGCACGCGCCCAGGAGGTCGATGAGCATATGCGTTTGAAGGCCGAATCCAAACTGCTGACCCATTACCGTTATGCCGACCTGGCCAAAATGGGCGAGGTCGACACGGTTTCCCGGCCGGTAGACAAGGTCCGTGAGCTTCTGAATTTTTTCGGTGTCACATCGTTAAAGACCGTGCCGAGCCTGCGCCGGTATCAACCTGCCTTTCGTTCCGGCAAGTTCGCGAAAAAAGGATATCAGCCGGAGGCGGTGGTTGTGGAGCCTGCCGAGCTCAAGGCCCTGATAAAGGAAAAATTGCAAACGGCACTGGATCACTGCAGTGGTGTCGGTGAAGACCAACTTGAGACTGCTGAATTGGAATCCACCATGAACGTTTAGCGCTTGCCACGGCTTGAGTTCAGCGACAGCCTTCGGCAAAACCGTGGTGGCCGCTCTACCGAAGTTCCTCTTCATGACGTTTGCTGTAAGCTGGCACTTATATATGCCTGACAATCTGCAGTTTTTAAGCCATTCTTTGTACGCGATTCGCGAATAACGAATGGTGGAAATATGATTCTGAAACCCCAGGATGTCGTCATTTTGCTTAAGCTGGCTGCGATTGGGAAAGCACCCTGGTCGTATAGCCGCTTGGCAGTATCCTTATGGATGAGCCCCTCCGAAGTTCACGCCGGCGTAAAACGGACCATTGCGGCGCGCTTGGCGTCCATGCGCAAGGATCGGGCTGTCCCCAACGCGCGGAATCTCGAAGAGTTCATCGTGCATGGCCTGCCTTATGTGTTCGTGCCCGAATTGGGTGAAGTGACCCGCGGCATGCCCACAGGTTTTGCCGGCCAGCCTTTATCGTCCTTGTTTGAGGCCTCCGACAACCTGGTACCGGTATGGCCCGATCCGAACGGAGGTGAGAGGACAGGCTTTTTCGCCGTTATACAAGTCGGTTCCACAAGCCGCTCGGGAGGACGACCATCTCTATGCTCTGTTGACGTTGGTCGATGCGATCCGGGGAGGGCGAGCACGCGAAAAAAGTGCGGCCATCGAGGAAATACGGAAAAGGTTGAATCGGTATGTCGAGGCGCAGAAATCCCAACCTCGAATTACTTGAGGCGGCAATCGGGCAATTAGGAACGCTTGCCGATGAACTGGTGTTCATAGGCGGTTGTGCCACGGGGCTATTGCTAACTGACCCTGGGGCGCCTCCTTTGCGGGTCACAAGAGATGTGGATGTGATGGTGGAAGTCGCAACGCTTTCGCGCTACCACTAATTCACGGATAGGTTGCGCAAGCGGAGATTCGTGGAGGATAGATCCCCCGGAAGCGCCGATATGTCGATGGCAATCGGGAAGCGTTATTCTCGATGTCATGCCGACCAAACCGGAATTGCTGGGCTTCGGCGACATCTGGTTCCGGAGGGCATTCAAAGCAGCAAAGCTTCTGAGTTTGCCCACGGACACAAGGATCCGAGTGTTGCCGGTGCCCTATTTTCTGGCGACAAAGATTGAGATATTCTTTACAAATCAGCATTGGGAACGGTATTGGGACTAGTTGGAGGTACCAAATGATTTAAAGCGGATTGGGAACCTGTTTGTAATAGCAGGTAGCTGTAACCAGGTAACAGAGGTGATTAGGATTGCATATGTTGTGATGCTGCACGGCGAACTCTGACCGTGCAGCATCAATGAAATGGCAAGACGGTGCACTTGCTTATTCAGAGTTTATTGCTGTTCTTCAAATCCATCGACCAACGATTCGTATTTTTCATGAATCATATTTCGATCAAATTCCCGGAACGCCGTCAGCATGGCCTGATCCTCCTCATCCGTAAAATAGTTTCTGGAAGAAGGGAAAAACACTTTATCTTCTTTTTCAATATGCCTGGGGTAAAACTCGGTAAGGGTTTGAAGATTGGCGACGATGTCGGTCAAGGCGTTTTCATCGCCATTGCGGTATCGGGTGTTTGCTTCAACAAGTGCCTTGGTTGTCTGGCGGCCAAACACATGTTCTTCAATTAGTTCTTCCATAATTTGGCGATCTTCGGCCGTCAGCTGTTTATTCTTCAATTCTCGAAAGAGGATATCTTCTTCCTTCCCGTGGTGGGTACGATCGGCATACACCCGGATGAAATCAACGGCTGT
>JAZBPA010000374.1:0-9186 GCA_036351435.1 Candidatus Competibacteraceae bacterium | reverse complement strand
TGGCAACCGTGGTTGGCGTGCTGGTGGAAGTGCCGGTGATGTTATTGCTGGTTGGCGTCGTCAATCGCAGTCGGTCTTGGTTTGAGAACCCAATGCCGCAGACTGTGCGGCAATACTGATCGCATTACGGCCTTGTATGTACACAATTGAGGAGATTAGCGTTTATGAAACGCCTGCATGTCCATATTTCTGTTGATAAGCTCGACGAGTCCGTTCACTTTTATTCCACCCTGTTCGCCGCTGAACCGACAGTTTTGAAAGACGACTACGCCAAATGGATGTTGGATGACCCGCGGGTTAACTTTGCCATCAGCACTCGCAGTCAGGTCAGCGGGTTGGATCATCTGGGTATTCAGGTTGAAGACGAGGCTGAGCTCAGTGAAGTTTATGGCCGTCTCAAGCAAGCCCAGCGTCCAGTTATAGAGCAGGGTGAGACAATGTGTTGTTACGCTCGCTCCGAAAAATCCTGGATCACTGATCCGCAGGGATTATATTGGGAAACCTTTCACACCCTGGATGAAGCACCGGTTTATGGCGAAGACCACCTGATGAAACCGAAACAGGAGGAGCAGACGGCGTGTTGTACGCCTTCGCTACCCGAGAGCGCGGCTTGTTGCGAGGGATGATGGATCGTTGCTGTTGTTAGTTGACTTGACACACATCGCTGAGCCAGGATGGCATCTGAATAACTGACAATCACGATTTAGTCTACGTCGATGCCATCCCACAGGGTATCAACCCGATGCGTTCGGCCTGCTTTCACGTCGCGCCATCCTTCGCGGAAAGAATCTACTGCATTGGGCCAGGGTTCATCTGCTTCGACCCCCTCACGGAAGGAATGCACTAGGCGTAGTAAAAGTGCCCGGTAACGTTCCGGGGTCAGGTCAATCTCAGCGTGAAGCTGCTGGGTAATGTTCTTGCTATTTGTTATCATTGCCTTCGGTTTCGACTTCTCGCTGATTTAGCCTAATGGGATAACCCGCGTAAGCCATTTTGTTCGGCGGCCTGCAAAAACTGAGCATGGGATTGCGCGACCTGCTCATCGTCTGCTTCGGTCAGTGAGCGAATTGCACCCAACACGCCGTTGATTTCCACCATCAAATTAATGCGTTGCTGCTCGCCAAAAGGTAAGGCGTTCAGACGATCGCATAATTGCGTGTAATACGCCCTTAAGTCTTCGAAACAGCGCTGTTTAATTTCCGAGTCGAAGCTTTCCGGGAGATTGGCCCAATAGGGATCGGGATTAACCGTGCTGGTCTGTGTCATGGCGTTCTCCAGTAGCCTGAGGATTGTGTAAATACTGTTGTAACAACGACCGTGCATTCAGTTCAACGTTCAGTTCAGACAGCAACATAAACACGCCACCGAGTTTACGGTGCAGGAAAACAAATTCCCTAGGCGGCACCCGAAAGGAAAACGATAAACTAGCTTTGGATGAGGCCAAGGCAAAGCGCTGCGGAAGATCGGACTCCCCCCATTGATATTGTCCCCGTTCATTAGTGAAACGTGGATTGGCTTCCGAGGAGTCCGGGTTGGCAAACGGCTCGACAATAAGTGCACACATTGCCGCGAAATTATCCAGCGTGACAGATGACACTTCAGCAGGCATAAATCGTAACGCCACAGCAGCTTCAAATAAACGAGTTTTGTCTCCTTGAAATGCCCCTCGGACCATCTCGTGATAAGCTTCTAAGAAATCTCGGGAATATTGCCGTACGGCCCCGAAATCCAACAATACCAACCGATCTCTCCGCCCCTCCGGGTCCAGGCGAACCCGGTAATTACCGAAATTTGGATCGGTCTGCATCCGATTCCACCGAAAAAATTCCAATAAGAACACTTCTAAAGCAGCACTTCCCAAACAATTGCGGCGTTCCTGACTGAGCTCTTTAACCGTTGGGTTATCTACCGCTAGTCCGGGTTCGTATGAGGACGTGATCACTCGGGCACTGGAGTATTCGGGGAATACCTCCGGCACGCAATAACGAGAATCGTGGCTTAGTTTATGGCTGAACCACTGCATATTTTCCAATTCAGATTGGTAATCAACCTCTCGGTGTAACATCTCCCGCACCTCATCCAACATGCCGCCGGGGTCGTATCCTGCAGGTAGTATGCGGTAAAACAGCAATAGCGCACTTAAGGTGTTCAGGTCACTATCAATCGAATCGGCTACTCCCGGATATTGAATTTTGATACACAGCGGTTTGTTGTCGCACACTCGCCAGGCCCGATGCACTTGGCCCAAAGATGCAGCGGCAAGCGGTTCAGTATCTATATGCAATTCACTGAGTCGAGCAGCCCCCAATTCTCCTTCCAGTACGGGCTGTAAAGCCGACCAATCAAGCGGTGGACTATCGTCTTGCAAGGTCCGCAAGACTTCCACTACTTCTGGCGGTAGAAACAGATGATCGCCATAGAGCGCCACCATCTGGCCGACTTTCATAACGCTGCCTTTCAATTTACCCATTTCCTCAGCCAGGATCTTGGCCTGTTCTAGCAGCATCTTGTGACGTTGGACAGCGCGTTGTTCGTTGTTTAAGAACCACCCACTTAGTGAGTAAGCTCCCAAATTTAGGCTGCTTCTGAACCCCGCCCTGACTAAGGCTGCGCCTCTGAGGAAAGAGTTGGAGGTAACTTTTTGTAATAATTTATCTTGACGATTTGATTTGCTCATGAAATACATTGATAGTGGTGCGTCGAGTGAGACTAGCTCACGGCATTTTTTGTCTAGCAAGTGACAAAATACGGCTAATACTGGCTTGCCACGCGCTTCGTCATCATTAAGTTCAGTCTTGGAAAAGGCGTTCTTGTTTCATTAAATCGCGACGCTCAAGGCGATTTGCTAGGGGCATCACATCGGCAACTTTTAGTTGGCACTTAAATTGCTGATGTATCTGCTTTTCCTAAGGCAGTCCTTTCAACCCATTGCATTGTTGGACAGCCCCGACGATCCGGCCAGCACATAATTGAGTGCAAGACTACAAAAGAATTTTTTTACTAGCGCTGATCCTGCTTGCGGTAACCGCAACGGTTGGGACGACCGCTATCAGCATACTTTATCAGACAGCAATGGAGGGAGTGCGCTCCCGGCTGGTGGAAACGGCTCAAAGTCAGGCCCGGCTGATCGAATCAGTTAGTCGATTTGATCAAGCTTACAGCCATGATTACCCGGCAGGAGCAACCACAGCCACCCTATCTCAACTGCGGGATGCCCTGCAACATTACCAAGGCCCTGGGGAAACCGGGGAACTAATTGTTTTCCAACAGGACGGCTCAACAATTAAATACTTATGGCCTTCTCGTCACTCTGGAACGGCTTCACCGTCGTTCGAACTTAATGCCTCCCATAGCGAACCGGCACGTCGAGCACTAGCCGGTCAATCCGGCACCTGGCTGGGTCTGGACTATCGTAATGAGTGGGTATTGGCGGCCTATGAACCCATCGCGGCGCTCAACCTCGCGCTCATCAACAAACTAGACCTGAGTGAGATCCGTGCCCCATTCGTAAAGGCGGGCACTTTGATTGGTATTACCGCTTTTTGCCTAGTTATTGGCGGAACAATTCTATTGTTCTGGGTCACCAATCCGATGGTTCAACGGGTCCGCGATAGTGTGTTTCGCTTTCGGGAGTTGTTTGAAAACATGAGCAACGGCGTAGCCGTTTTCGAGGCTATTGATTCGGGAAGTGATTTTATTTTCAAAGACTTCAACCGCAGCGGCGAACGCATTGAGCGAATCAGTCGCACCGAACTGCGAGGGCGTGTTTTAAGCGACGTGTTCCCTCCCGTTCGGGAAAGCGGGTTACTTGATGCACTGAGCCGGGTATGGCGGACCGGTCAGCCAGAACACTTAGGGCCGTTATTTTATCAAGATGATCAACGCAGTGGCTGGCGCGAGTACTCACTGTATAAATTACCCAATGACGAAGTGGTTGCAGTCTACGAAGATGTTACCCGCCGCCGTCAAGCTGAGGAAGCATTGCAACAAGCGTATGACAACATGGAAGCGCTGGTCACCGAACGTACCCAGGAATTGCTGACTGAAATCAACGAACGTCGCCAAGTGGAAACCGTGCTAAGAGAACGCGAAATCAGCTTGGCAAATGCTCAGCAGATTGCCAAATTAGGGAATTGGGAGTTCGATCTGAGAACCCAAGAAACCATCTGCTCGCAAGAAGTTTACCGGCTGCTAGAATGCGACCCGGCCCAAGGTCCGCTCCACCTTGAAGATGTATTCCAATACTATCCTGAAGACGGCGACCGCTTACGGCAATCCTTACGCTGTGCAATTAAAGAGGGCAAACGCACCGAAGAAGAGTTGCATTTGCAGCTACCTAGTGGCACCTCTGTGTACCACGCCACTGTCATTACCCCGGTCAAAGATGAACATGGTGAAGTCATCAAACTGATTGGCACGGTACAGGATGTCACCGAACGCAAACAAACTGAGCAACGCATTCTTCACTTGGCTAGTCATGACGTGTTGACGGGCCTGCCCAATCGCAGTTTGCTGATGGATCGTTTGGTTGTCGCCCTGGCAGGAGCACGGCGCAGTCATGCCATGACTGGATTGTTATTTGTTGATTTAGACCATTTCAAACCAGTCAACGACAAACTAGGACACGAAGCCGGCGATATATTGCTGAAACAAGTCGCCGACCGGCTCAGCGCCTGTGTCCGCGAAGCCGACACCGTTGCTCGTCTGGGCGGCGATGAGTTTGTTATCGTGCTAGTGAATATTCGCACTTCGAATGATGCTCAGCGGGTTGCGGAGAAACTGGTCGAATCCTTGCGCCGACCGTTTCAGTTGCACGATAGTGAGGTGACCATCAGTGCCAGCATTGGCATCGCGCTGTACCCCCAACATGGTCTGTCAACCGACCAGTTACTGCAGCAGGCCGATGACGCCATGTACGTAGCTAAGAAAAAAGGTAAAGATCGATACCAATTTGCCCAACCAGATTTACCCTCGGCAGAATAATTTTTTCATGCCGTATATTTTTTCAGCGAGTGTGATAATGTTATTTATGATCATCCGATAAAAAAATCCGCAAAATCGAGCGTGTCTTCATGAAAACAAGCCTGATGAAACGGTCCGTAACTCTGGTCGCTACCCTGTTACTCACTGCAACTGGTCCAGCCCAAGCGCATTTTCTCGAACTAATCCCCTCCACGGACATCGTAACGGCAGACAGCGGGGCAACGGTCACCTTCACTATCGCTTTCACTCATCCCATGGCGGGTGGACCCTTGATGGAGATGGCTCCACCCGCGCAGTTCGGTGTGTTACTCGACGGCCAAAAGCAAGAGTTGACCGCCCAACTCAAGGCTATAAAAATCGATGACAAAACTACTTACGAAACGGCTTATACGATTAAACAGCCAGCCGACCATGTGTTTTACCTAGAACCGACGCGTTACTGGGAACCCGCCGAAAGTAAATACATCACCCATTACACCAAAGTCATTGTTGACGGTTTTGGTGCGGAAACGGGTTGGGATCAACTGGTTGGTTTTCCAGTAGAAATAGAACCCTTGGTGCGTCCTTATGGACTATGGACTGGCAATACGTTTCGCGGTGTCGTCAAACAGGATGGACAACCGGTGCCGTTCGCAGCCATCGAAGTGGAATACCGCAATGAAGGCGGTCGAGTGACCATACCTGCTGATCCATTCATTACTCAGGTGATTAAAGCCGATGCGAGCGGCACTTTTTCCTATACCATGCCGCGCGCCGGTTGGTGGGGATTTGCTGCTTTGATCGACAGTAGCGCGCCTGTGCAGGGACCGGGAGGTGAAGATGCCGGTCACGAGTTAGGCGCTTTACTTTGGGTCAAAACCGTAGACATGCGTTAGGAGACCGATATGCATATTGTCGATGGCGCAGTTTCCTTGCCCGTATTAGTCGGCGGTGGTTTACTCGCCGTTGGGGGCGTAGCGATAGGTTTACGTCGCTTGTCTGCCGAACGTATACCGCAAGTCGGGTTATTGAGTGCGGCATTCTTCGTCGCCTCATTGATTCATGTACCCATCGGCTTATCCAGCACCCATCTTGTGCTCAACGGTTTATTGGGCGTCGTATTGGGTTGGGCGGCTTTTCCGGCACTGTTGATCGCTTTGTTATTGCAAGCGGTGTTGTTCGGCTTCGGCGGTATATTGGTTTTAGGCTTGAATACCCTTAACTTGGCCGTGCCGGCCGTATTGTGTTTTTATTTGTGCGGACCCGGCATTCGCAACAGCAGCCCACAAACGGCCTTCGCTTGGGGTGTGCTGGCCGGCGCGCTAGCTATTGCCTTGTCAGCATTAGCAGTCGCCGCTTCCTTGGCATTCAGTGGTGATGCCTTCATTGCGGCTGCTTGGTTGGTGTTGATCTCTAACATTCCCGTGCTGGTCGTCGAAGGGCTGCTGACGGGAGCTACGGTAGTGATGGTTCGTAAAATCAAACCCGAACTGTTCAGCGTCCCCGCCCGCGCATGGGTTTGAATAGCTCTCGGGCAAGACGTTTTACGTTCGGATTCCTAGTGCTCGGATTTACCGTCACCTTGCCCGTCGCTGCCCACCAACTGAGGCTATTCGCGACTACCGAGGGAACAATCATACGCGGGACTGTTTATTTTGCCGGTGGCAAAAAGGTAGCTAACGTGCCGGTAACCGCCTTCAATGCTGAAGGTTTGCCGCTCGGTGAAACGATCACTGATCAACAGGGAGAGTTCACCTTTACTGCACAACAGCGGGTCAATCATCATTTTATCGCCGATACGAGTGACGGCCATCAAGCGGGATTTATCGTATCCGCCCAGGTGCTACCGGCATCACTCGGTGCTTTAGACTCCACAACGGCGCGCTCTGACCCGGAAACTACAATCATCACCACAGACCGGATTCAGCACGATCCCGCTGAATTACAGGCTGTGGTAGAAAAAGCCATAGCCCGACAAATCGGCCCGTTACGCCAGCAACTGGAGGCTTACGAGGCCAAAACTCGCTGGCATGATGTGCTTGGCGGTATCGGTTACATTCTTGGACTAACCGGCATTGCTTGCTATCTGTTGGCGCGACGGCAAAGCCCGCCGGATTAATTCGGCATGATTCAAGGTCTTGATCCCCGATTACGTGTTATTGCTGCGGTAGGCTTTGCTGTCATCGTGGTGACGGGTCAAGATTTGCTAATGTTGTCCACTGCCTTGCTGCTCACCGGCTTATTGGCATTATTAGCCCGCTTGCCACTCAAGCCGACGGTTAAGCGCGTGCTCGCTATGGACTTGTTTATCGTCGGTCTGCTAGGTCTGCTGCCTTTCACCGTGCCGGGTGAACCGGTGTTTCAACTGGGTGGGCTGAGCGCTAGCCAAGAGGGGCTGTACCAAGCTGCCGCCATTGCTTTGAAAGCCAATGCGGTTGTGCTGACATTGCTTGCACTGGTCGGCACGCTGGATGGGGTGACCTTAGGCCACGCACTGCATCATCTCAATGTGCCCGAAAAATTGGTTCATTTATTGTTATTCACCGTCCGTTATATCGAAGTATTACAGCGCGAGTATCAGCGCCTGCGTCGCGCAATGATCGCCCGCGCTTTTGTGGCTCGTAGTAATTGGCATACCTGGCGTAGCTTGGGTTATCTGTTCGGTATGCTGCTGGTGCGCAGCCTGGATCGATCTGAGCGCATTGTGGCTGCGATGAAATGCCGGGGTTTCCGGGGTCGTTATTATCTGCTGGATCACTTCGCCATGACCCGCCATGATTGGTCATCCGCCCTGGTGTTCAGCGTTTTTCTAGTCGGTTTGCTGGGCTTGGAATGGCTGTGAGCGAACCCTTGTTCCGCTTGCACGATGTTCATTTCGGCTACCCGGAAGGTCAAACTATACTGAGCGGGGTTGGCTTCGAACTGGACGGCGGGGAACGCATTGCGTTGGCCGGTTCTAACGGCTGCGGCAAAACGACTTTACTACACTTAATGGTGGGTTTGCACAAACCTCTATCCGGCGAAATCCATGCATTCGGAACCCGCCGTCAGAGTGAAAAGGATTTCGGCGAAGTGCGTGCTCGGGCAGGCCTGCTTTTTCAAGATCCGGACGATCAATTGTTTTGCCCCACCGTTGCCGAGGATGTTGCGTTCGGACCGTTGAATCTAGGCAAGGGCCGGGAAGAAGTGCACAACCTGGTTCACGACACGTTGGCCTTTCTGGGTCTTAGCGGTTTTGCGGACCGGATCACCTATAAGCTATCCGGTGGGGAAAAGCGCTTGGTTGCTTTAGCGACTGTGTTAGCCATGCAACCCGATGTGCTGCTGTTGGACGAACCGACCAACGCGCTGGATGCCAAAAATCGGGATTGGCTGATTGAGATTTTGCGCAATTTGCCTCAAGCGATGGTGATTGTGTCCCATGATGCGGATTTCGTGGCGAGTCTGGCGACTCGAACTTTGCATTTAGAAGCTGGGCGATTGATTGAGGCAACCCCATGCAACAAATACTAGTCTACTCAGATTCACTGACCTGGGGCATCATACCGACCACTCGGAAACGGCTTGCTTTCGATGCCCGTTGGCCGGGCGTGCTCGAAAATGAGCTGAACGCGCAAGGCCTGTCGGTTCGAATCATTGAAGATTGTCTCAACGGACGCCGTACCGTCTGGGAAGATCCTTTTAAACCCGGCCGCAATGGCTTGGTTGGGCTGGCACAACGCATTGAGATTCATTCCCCGTTAGCGTTGGTCATTCTCATGTTGGGCACCAACGATTTCCAATCCATGCATCCGCATAATGCCTGGCATTCGGCGCAAGGCATCGCCACGTTGGTATCGGCCATTCGTCAAGCGCCTATCGAACCCGGTATGCCGACACCATCAATTTTGGTCGTAGTACCACCGCCCATCCAAACTCCCAAAGGTCCTATTGCACCTAAGTTTTTAGGCGCAGATACCAAATGCACTGGCTTGGCGGCAGCTTATCAAGAGGTAACCGCAGAACTGGGGTGTCATTTTTTCGATGCTGGCACCGTGACCCCTTCCAGCCCGCTTGATGGCGTTCATCTGGATGCCGAGCAACACCTGCTGTTGGGCAAAGCACTGACTGAACAGGTAAAACCGCTTGTCACACTTGCAACAATGGGAGAATAAATTGATTGAGCTGACTTAGGTTATCTCCGGCAAGAATAAGATGACGGTTATCGCCAATAATGTCAGCACT
>JAZBPA010000373.1:0-2134 GCA_036351435.1 Candidatus Competibacteraceae bacterium | reverse complement strand
TCTTTACCACCCGCTATACCGCTGTGCCGGGTGGAACCAGGCTCAAGGATAACGACTTCACCCCCGTACTGGATAAAACCCACCAATGTAAGCCATTAGCAGAGTCTATCCCAAGTACCCTCAAGATCGGCTTTCACCGCACCGTGCTGCTGGATGCCGCCGATACTCTGGTGCAAGCGGTCAAGGCCGGTCAGATCAGCCGGTTCTTTGTTATCGGCGGCTGCGATGGCGCGGAACCCGGGCGTAATTATTTTTCCGACTATGCGGCAGCAACCCCCGCCGACTCCTTCATGTTGACTCTAGGTTGCGGTAAATACCGCATAAACCAGCAAGACTACGGCGATCATCTCGGTTTTCCGCGACTATTGGATATGGGCCAATGCAATGATGCTTATGGCGCCATTCAGGTCGCACTGGCGCTGGCGAATGCGTTTGATTGCAGTGTCAATGATCTGCCGCTTACCCTGGTCGTCAGTTGGTTTGAACAAAAAGCCGTGGCCGTATTGCTAAGCTTGCTGGCGTTGGATGTACAGGGCATCACTATTGGGCCTAAACCTCCGGCTTTTCTGACCCCTGGCGTGTTTGCAGCTTTGCAGGATCGTTTTGACCTCAAGTTAACCGGAACGGATGCTAAAGCCGATCTCGCCGCCGCGTTGGCTTGAAGGGTACTACCGCAGGTCCGGGCAGTGGACTTCATGATAGCTGGTCATGCTGGATAGGATAGACCAATCCACAAACTTAACCCATTACCTTGAAATTAACCCATATTTTTTGTTGGCGTCATGGATTGTGATCTCGCTTCAGCCTATTCGGCAGATAGAGAGGTGTATTGATTTGCTGAGGCCTGGGTACGACGAAAGCGACGCTGAATCTTGCACGCGTCACGGCCACGTAAAGCTTTTCACGTGTCTTTAACTTCACTGGGTTTCTATCGATCAGGTACTGAAGCATCGGTTTCGTCGGGAAGATCAACACGCGATCAAAGGTGCTGCCTTTAGCAACTCCAATATTGATCGCCTGAAATCCTTTGGTATCTGCTCTCTTGTCATATCGGAGAATCGTAACGGGGCCATATTCGGCTACATACTCTTCAATGTCATCGAAACATACTTGCATTATTCCATCATGATGAGTTGGAGGAACATTAACCGATGTAGTTGCCGGTAGGTTGGGGTAAATAGCATCGGCAAAATCGCATATAGCTTGGCAACACCTATAGCTCTCCGTTCTCTCTTCAAGACCACAGATAGCTGAACGTTCTGCAAACCAATCTGTAAGCCCTATCCCTCGGTATTTTGGGTGCTTTGCTCCAGTATTAGTGGCGAAGGTATGTTGTCGTGGATCTCCGACGAGAACCATTTTGATTTGCGAAACCAAAAGTAGATCAAGAACCTCAAGGTCATAGCCAACGAGATCCTGCACCTCATCAATGAAGACGTGAGTGAAGATTCTTTCAAGGCGCTTTACTATCGCGCTATTGACAGCCGCATTCAGTTTCACCACGAAGTCGGAGACACCGTCCCGGTACATGTCCCTGTTGCGATCAATGAAATACGAGAGATGTTTTTTTTTCGTATATCGTTTTCTGGTTCCCTTGAAGTTCAGCCCATTAATAAGTAAAGGTTCCTGCGTAAGTGCACGTTGGTAAGGCTTTGCGCATTGCGCAATAAGAAATGAAAACCAACCCATAATGGATATATGAGATGGAACTGTCCCGACCTTTTGCTCAATTCGACTGACGATCTGGCGCTGATTTTCTTCCGTATAGGTAGTGATTAGTACGTTTCCGCTTTTCACAGCGAGTGCTAATTCAACAATCTGCTCTGTCTTGCGTGAGCCTGCGGCGGCAAGGATCGCGAGATTGTCACTCGCCAAGGGCATTCCTAATGTACTCTGGCATATTGATCGACACTTCGGACTCGAAAATTGCGAGGGCAGAACCAGTTTTGTTTGCTAACATTGCTTCCAGAACTTGATCCTTTGTCTCGCAGTTCGTCCCGAACACCGCATTCAGCGTGGCAAGTTCGTTTACAGCTACGATCTGCGGTTCAAGAGTATTGAGCTTTGGGTCCGTCCCAGTATGCAGTGAAACGCAGTCCTCAATGTGGTAATCCGCGAACCGTGCTTGGACCTC
>JAZBPA010000372.1:0-3684 GCA_036351435.1 Candidatus Competibacteraceae bacterium | reverse complement strand
TAAAGACCCAAGGGATTCATGGTCCTTCCGAGGCGGATCCCCCAGAGATTATCGGCGTCCGACAAAAAACTATAATCCACGAACCCATAGTCTACCCGTAGATCACCGTCATCTGTTTCGCCAGCTCGTCTCGACAACGCCTGCAACGAAAGCAACAAACGTGGCGAAACCCGCCAGGAACCATTTAGTCCTAGCTCCCGGAAGTCGAACGATCCGTTATCCTGACTATGTCCAAAAAAATTATTGTCCGACGTGAGCAGATAACCCTGACTGATAAAGCCATGCAGTTGGATACCCTCCGGCCATTCCCAATCCTGAGCGTGAGCCAAGCCGAGTATGCCGGCCAACACAATTCCGAGACTGCTTTTGAGTAGGTGCATCAGTTTCTTATTGAATCGGTATAACACGGATACTGTCATTGACCATAGAGCCTTCCAAATAGCCGATCGCACCAGGTGTTAGCGATACTTGAATACGCATCGCTTCTTCCGAATCAACTTGCCGTGGCGCTTGGCTTGTGCCCGAAAAGACCTGGCGATCCCAGGCAAATCTAAGTTGATGCGGATAGATATTGAGAACTTGTTTGCAAAACTTGATATGGGCTGGGTGGGTGTCACGCAGCACGTAAACCCGAATCGGTTCACCCGAAGGCCAACTGTTCAGACGCATACTGAAAATAGCGCGCAAAGCGTTGGGTGACAAAGTTTGTTGACTGACATCAGGTGCAGCAATGATGGCGAAAGGGTCGGAATCCTGAGGCATCGTATCCGTGCCCAAGCACATCAGCGACAACGATAACACCCATCCCCAAAGGCGGTGTTGCAAATTAATTCCCCGTCTTGGTTTTTCTTATTCAGCCAATAGGTAACAACTACCGGAGTTTGTCGATATCCGGCAAGGAATCGGTACCGACGCCGACGGCTGATTATAAAGTTGACTACCCGTCTTCGGCAGCGATAAATGCCTGTTTAAAATGATCCAGGTCAAATCTTTTTGAACGGTTCTTCCTGCATATCAAGACGAGTATGACCTATGTCATAGCAGTCAGCATGGGCTAGGTCGGGCTTCTTGAGCATACCGCGTTTCGCCAATAATTCCTCAGCATAAAAAACATTTCAAATTTTGTGCTATTTTTAAAATGGTGCTCTGCAACAGAACGTATTTTATCGCCATGTCAGCAACCTTGATTCTTGGGATTGGCAATACCTTGCTAAGTGATGAAGGTACCGGGGTTCATGTCGTCCACTATCTGCAACAGCATTATCCGAATTTGCCGGAAGTAACTTATCTGGATGGCGGTACACTCAGTTTCACCTTGGCAGGCCCTATTGCCGACGCAGATAATCTGATCGTGATTGATGCAGCCCACCTGGAAGCCGAACCGGGTGCAATGCAAATTTTCGTCAACGCCGATATGGATCGTTTTCTCGGAACAGCCAAACTCAGCGTCCATGAGGTAGGCTTGGCAGATCTCATTGATATTGCCCGCTTAACGGATACGTTGCCAGCTCGACGCGTGCTGGTTGGGATCCAACCGTTTCAATTTGGCTGGGGTGATCAGCCCAGTCCTGCAGTAGCCGCAACCATTCCCAAAGCAGCTTCAAAAATCATGACAATGATTCAGAAGTGGCAGGGAGTAGGCTTGCCATGTTGTTAAACGGCGTCATTCATGCGAGATAAATACTATGAGTGGCCTTAAAGACATCAAAGTGCGTTTAGAGGGGGCTGTCGTTCAAGAGGAGCGCACTGAAAATGCATTGCCCCTACTACACGAGATACGCCATGCCCTAGCGTTGCTGCTGGAAACAGGCGAAGCGACAGTAATCGATTTGCGTAGCTTGCCCTTGGGCACAATGGATGCAGAACAACTGCTCCAGGTCTTGGGCCAAGGAGAAATACAGGCGCAACTGGATAGTTTGGGTAAAAGCCTTATCCAAGAGACCCGCATTCCGGGTGTGTGGTTTATCGAACATTTCAATATCGAAGAACGCTTGGTAGGCCAATCGATTGAAGTCACCTTTATTCCCACCATTTTGAAATCTCAACCGGAAGACGTTCGCAAGGGGTTCTTAAGACTAACCGCCCAACTAGAAGAATAACAAAGCAAATCAAACCCGCTAAGTGAGGAGACGCGAGTTATGAGTCACTAGCAAAACAGATGAACCGACCGCTAAGGTGTTTTTGATAATTAAATCGTTCCGCGCATACGTCATTAAACGTATCATCCGGGAGAAAGCGATATGTTCTATAAAACGTTAGGCGAAAGCCTATTCGAGCGAGGAGTCAGCCGCCGCGGCTTTCTCAAATACTGCACCGCACTTGCCTCGGTGATGGCACTACCGCCAAGTTCGGTACCCGCCATCGCTGCTGCGCTGGAGAAAGCCAGCAAACCCTCGGTAATTTGGCTGGAATTTCAAGCCTGCACCGGTTGCACTGAGAGCCTGACCCGTTCTCACGCACCAACTCTGGAAGATCTAATCTTTGACGCCATTTCCCTAGATGCGCATGACACCCTGCAGGTTGCTGCCGGTCACGCTGCGGAAGAAGCTCGCCAGCAAGCGATGAAGGATAACTGGGGCAACTATCTACTGCTGGTAGACGGTTCCATCCCGCTCGGTAATCCGGGGTACTCGACCATCGGTGGAGTAAGTAATTTGGAGATGCTGCAAGAAACCGCTAAAGGAGCTGCTGCAGTGGTCGCGATAGGCAGTTGCGCCGCATTCGGCGGATTGCCGATGGCTGATCCGAACCCGACTGGGGCTGTTTCAGTAGCGGATATCGTGAAGGACAAACCGGTGATCAACGTTCCCGGCTGCCCTCCGATACCGGTCGTGATTACCGGCGTACTGGCCCATTATCTGACCTTCGGCACGATTCCCGAATTGGATTTGCATAACCGACCGATGGCCTTTTTCGGCCAGACCATTCATGACCGCTGCTATCGTCGCCCCTTTTATGAGAAAGGCTGGTTTGCTGAAAGCTTCGATGATGAAGGCGCCAAGAAAGGCTGGTGCTTATACAAACTGGGTTGTAAAGGTCCGATTACCTACAATGCTTGCGCCACTACCAAGTGGAATGGTGGGGTCAGTTTCCCAATCGAATCCGGTCATCCTTGCTTGGGTTGTTCCGAACCCGGTTTCTGGGACAAGGGCAGCTTCTATCAAGCATTAGCCCAAGGCAATTGGGGCAGCGGAGCCGGTTTGGGGGCAGCCGCAGCCGTTGGCGTAGCGGCTGGTGTGGGCGCCGCGCTGACAGCGCGTAATAAACAGAAAAAAGTCCAGGAGGAGAAGGTATGAACCTGTTAGATTTCGCCCGCGGCCCTGGCTTGCAATGGGCGTTCATGATCTTGGTGTTCGGTATCCTATGGCGCTTGTGTGGTGCGCTATTGATCGCCCGCCGACTCAAATTATCCACACCCCGTCGCACCGATACCTGGATGCTCGGTTTAAAAGCTATTGAGACCCGCTCTTGGCCGTTGGAAGAATTCCACAAGGTCATTCGGTTTCAGCATTATTCGGGTTATCTCTGGCATATCTGCTTTTTTATCGTGGTACTTTTTTTCCAGCCCCATATTCTTTTTTTTGAGGGCCTGCTCGGTATCTCTTGGCCCGGTCTGCCGAATGACATCATCCTAGTCGTGGGCGCTATTGCGGTTGCCACATTAATTGTGCTGTTGATTCGGCG
>JAZBPA010000371.1:0-4158 GCA_036351435.1 Candidatus Competibacteraceae bacterium | reverse complement strand
TCGGCGAGGGTGCGAAATGACGATGCACCTGCCTATGCAAGTCGAAGTGGTTCTGTGGGAAGCCTGTGACCCTTACGCGTTTAGCGGAATTGAAGGGGTTCAAGTGTTGGTCAACGAAGCGAATATCCGCTTTATCCTTCATTCGGTCGTCAATACCGGTGCCTTGTTCAAGATACTGGCGGGCTATAAGGTGATGCGCATCGAAACTCAACGCATTCCATCGTGATTTTACCGTACTCTAAGTTGTTGTACTTTCTCTCAAAAGTTTGGTGCGATTAGTGATACTAGGGAGGTGAAATATGATCGACTACCATGGTCACGTGGCCGCACTACAGGTGATTCAGTACGCGCTTGATACGTCTCTACCAGGAAACATCTTGGAGTTTTTCTTATGTTCATACGGTAGGGGAGGAGAAATGCCATGCCTTTAATCCAATTAATCGTTGTTCTAGTGATCGTTGGCGTTGCGCTGTGGCTGATTAATAACTACATACCGATGGAGGCGACCATCAAGAAAATCTTGAATGTGGTCGTGGTAATTGTGGTGGTTCTTTGGCTGTTGTCCGCCTTCGGGATCTTGGGTTCCATGCAAGGGATACGCGTCGGATAGTGGATTAACCCGTCAGATTTTATTGGCGGGAGGATGCGCTGAGCAAGCCCTTAAAGTTCCGGCGACTTGCCGGGTTGCCGATTCACAACAGGAGCAAACCCCAATGTCAACAAGAGACGAATATGTAGCAAAAATGAAGAAACAGCTTGATGAATGGAGCGCGGAAATGGACCTCCTGGAGGCCAAAGCGCAAAAGGCCAAAACGGACACCAAGGTGAAATATCAGGAGCAACTCGTCGAGTTGCGCGCCAAGCGTCAGGAAGGCGAGAAAAAGCTGGAGGCAATCAAGTCCGCGACCGAAGATTCCTGGGAGCAACTAAAGGCGGAAACCGAAAATGTGTGGGAAGCCTTTAAGGATTCCGTGCAGGCGTTCAAAGCGCATTTCAAATAACGAGGCCCTTTATCCGCTCGTGTAAGACCCTCAATCACACGGATATCTTTTGATTTTCATCCTTTCGGTCATGCATGAGCAGGGATTTCAGATCGTCCTTCGCATTGATCTTCGCTCCCGGCTCCGATTCGGGAGCCGGTTGCCGGTCGGTATTGGGTTTCATTATTGGGATTTCTCCTGTCCATAACTCGGCACTGCTGCTGGCTTTAGCTGCCTTTAATACCCCCCTTGAGATGACCAAGGCCGCCCTGGACCTTTCCTTCTGCCTCCATAGTCTTGTCGTCCAGTATATGGCCGGTGACTTCCTTGACTTTACCTTTGACTTCTTTGATTCGGCCTTTTCCGTGGTCTTTGTTCATGAGAGTCTCCTGATAATGAATTTAACCATGACCGTAGCATGGTTAACCATTGCATCAAATACAATGCATGCAACACTGAAAGCGGTCTGTGCGGTAACGCTCAGATACGGATTCAGTCTACGCGATTGCCTGCGACCACGTCTTGTCTATATACCCGGGATGCATCGCCGCGATGCGAATGTCGGAGATTCAGGGTATATCAGCGATAGCGATCTTATGTGCGATACCGTACAGATGACGCCTGATGTTTCGGTTACGCTTTTTTTAGTTGCTGAAACCACGGGTAACCCACTCATTGAGAAGTAACCAATGAACACAAAATACGAGTACAAGCCGATGCGTCTATCTAATAGAGTTTGTTTTATCGTTCTCTTGTCTGCCGTTCTCGGGCTAGCGGGTTGTCAACGCGAGGATACGGCTGAAAAGGCGGGGCAAAAGATTGATCAAGCGGTTGAACAAGCAGGCACAACACTTCAAGACACAAAAGAGTCGTTAGGCAAGAAAGCTGAAAGCGCCGGAGAATACATGGATGACTCGGCTATTACCACCAAGATTAAAGCAGATATTCTGAGTGACCCGTTGCTTAAGGTATTTCAGATTAGCGTAACCACCACCAACGGTGTGGTGCAACTGAGCGGTACCGTTGATTCCCAGCAAAGTATCGACAGAGCGATGGAAATAGCCCGTAGTAACCAGAATGTGAAATCGGTAGAAAACAGCCTTGTCGTTGAGGGTGCTGGCTAGAAGGTGATGCATTTATCACCTTCAAAGACAGCCGGGAGTCGCCACGCCGCACACTGAGTGTCGCTGAGATAAGCGGTTCCTAAGAGCCGTTCCGCCAGCAGCGCCCGATTGAGCAGGTCGTTGAGAAAGTCGTGCGGGCCATCTTCAAGGCCACGGTCCGCGATTGGCTGACCCGATTAAATCGAGACGATTGCGGAGCGACGGCGGGGACTCCACCAGGCTTCCGCCTTCCGCCTTCCGCCTCCCAGTCGTTCAGTTCTGATTTCTGCTTCCCTTGTTCCTGGTTGGGAAAGATGCTCAACCGCAGCGGGAAAGAAGCGCCCGCGGCCTCCTCAATTGGCACCTGTGGCGGTGGGCGAATGGTGAGTGACAAGATGATCAATATAGCGATTCGCGAAACCTGGCTCTGGTTGAGGATGCGGCTCCTGGGCAATAGTTTGGCCCAAAAATACGTCGGCGACGAGCCCCCGCTGCGCGCGGAACTGTTCAGTGCCGTCCAGATGGAGCAGCACGGCAAGCGTCTCGCAGCCACGCATAGCTTGACGACAAGACAGGCGCCGGACCAGCTTCTGGCTCGGCTGACCGATAATGAACGAGCCTTGATGGATGTCTGCGCATTGCTCATGGCGGCGGTCGCGGCAAACCGCCGGATCGCGCCGGCCGGGGAATGGTTGTTCGATAATTTCTATCTGATTGAAGAACAAATTCGCACCGCCAAGCGACATCTGCCCAAGGGCTACAGTCGGGAACTGCCGCGCCTGTTGAACGGCCCATCAACCGGGTTGCCACGGGTTTATGACCTCGCGCAGGAAATCATCGCGCACGGCGATGGCCGGGTGGACCCGGAAAACCTTAACCGGTTCGTCGCGGCCTATCAGACGGTTACCTCTCTCAAACTGGGTGAATTATGGGCCATCCCAATCATGCTGCGACTGGCGCTGATTGAGAATCTTCGACGCGTGGCCAGCCGGATCGCCGCCAGCCGAACTGACCAAAACCGGGCCGATGGCTGGGCGGATCAGATGACGACGATCGCCGACAACGACCCGAAGAATTTGATCCTGGTAATCGCGGACATGGCGCGTTCTAACCCACCGATGTCCAGCGCCTTTGTAGCGGAGTTGGCGCGCCGACTGCAGGGCCAAAGTTCCGCCTTGGCCTTGCCGCTGACCTGGATCGAGCAGCGGCTTGCCGAGTTGGATCTGACCATTGAACATCTGGTTCAGGCAGAGAATCAGCAACAAGCCGCCGACCAGGTGTCCATCAGCAATAGCATCGGTAGTCTTCGCTTCCTGGGGGCGATGGACTGGCGCGAGTTCGTGGAAACCATGAGCGGAGTCGAGCACCACTTGCGTGATGATCCGAGCGGGGTGTATGGCAGAATGGATTTTGCCAGCCGCGATAGCTACCGGCATGTTGTGGAGAAGATCGCCAAGCACAGTCCACTTGCCGAAGAGCAAGTGGCGCGTTACGCGATTGAACTGGCACGGGAAGACGCGGCCAAGAATGGCAACGATGAGCGGGCGGCGCATGTGGGGTATTACCTGATGGACCGGGGGTTAGTGCTGCTCGAAAGCCGGGCACAGGCAGGCTTGAGTACCCTGGGGTCATTGCAAAGATGGGCTCGCCAGTTCCCTCTATTCTTATATTTGGGCGCGATCACACTGTTGACAGCATTGTTGACCGGGAGCTTGCTGATAACAGCGCAGACCGGGGGCTTAGCGGGTGGCTTGCTCGCGCTTTTAGGTGTGCTGACGTTGTTGGGCGTCAGTCATCTGGCGGTGGCGCTGGTGAACTGGCTGGTGTCGTTGCTGGCGAAGCCCTGTCCACTGCCGCGCATGGACTTTTCCAGCGGCATTCCGCAGGAAGCGCGCACGTTGGTAGTGACGCCGACGATGCTCACCAGTGTTGCAAACATTGAGGCGCTGGTCGAGGCCCTGGAAGTTCGGTTTCTCGCCAATCGGGACGACCACCTGCACTTTGCTCTGTTGAGCGATTTTCGGGATGCGCAGGAAGAAATTCTGCCAGAGGACGCGGCGCTGGTGCGGCTGGCC
>JAZBPA010000370.1:0-2067 GCA_036351435.1 Candidatus Competibacteraceae bacterium | reverse complement strand
GCTCACCCAATAAGCCTCCGGCTTTGCCGGAGGTCATTTAACTTGTCGCTGCCTTCATTGGCAAGAGCCGGATACCATTGCTCAAATTTATCCCTGAGGGTGCTATCCAGGGTGCGCGTTCGTACCTGCAACAGCCTATACCCCACAGATTTTGGTGCTCCCCAAGTCCTATCCGCAACTTGTTGGCCCTGGGCATCGCACCCAAGGAGGCGATTACGACCGGTCGCAGCAGTTTGGGGCCGTGGACGATGTCACGTACCCCGGTGACGCAAGCGGCCATGAGTAACATCTGGTTCAGTCAACAAGGGCTGCTTTCTTTGAAAGCAATGTGGAGTGCCTTGCACTATCCAGGATGAACCGCCTAGTGCGGACCCGCTTGCTAGGTGGTGTGGGAGCTGGGGGAGAAAAACCCCCAGCGACCCGATTAGGCGGTTTTCGTCACAAGCAGGCGTCAAAATTCTCACAACAAGGATTCCCGGCCTCGTCATGAGGTTCTAATTCGACCACAGACGAAGCTGAAGCTCCGGATGGGCTACGGCCAAACGCTCACTCAATGTCGCGCCCCATGGCGTAGAATTCGTCGTTGGGACGCATGGAGGTGAAGTTGGCCATACGGTTGCTGAGTCCGAAGAAGGCGGTAATTCCGGCGATGTCCCAGATGTCCTCGTCGCTGAAGCCGTGGCCGCGCAGGATTTCGAAGTCCGCATCACCAAGGGACCCTGAGTCTTTCGAGACCTTCATAGCGAAGTCGAGCATCGCTTTTTGACGATCGGTGATGTCGGCCTTGCGATAGTTGACAGCCACCTGATCGGCGATCAATGGATTTTTCGCGCGGATGCGCAGTATGGCGCCGTGAGCGATGACGCAGTATTGGCAGCAGTTGCCGTTGGAGGTGGCGACGACGATCATCTCCATCTCGGCATTGCTCAGTCCGCTTTCGCGTTCCATCAGGGCGTCGTGGTAGGCGAAGAAGGCGCGGAACTCGTCGGGCCGATGGGTCAGAGTCAAGAACACGTTGGGAACAAAGCCGGCTTTCTCCTGCACGGCCAGGAGTCTCTCACGGATGTCGTCGGGAAGCTCGGACATCGCCGGAACCGGGTAGCGGCTGATCGGTTTATCGCTCATCATTGTTTCCTCCTCATTCATGTGACGGTTAATTTTGCGACTTTTCGTGGTGTGCATTCTGAAAAATAGATCGACTACTTTCAGACATCGGATATTGATGTTTTGCCTCATGTTGGCAAGCGTGTCTAATCAGCGAAGAAAGATCAGAGAATGACCTGCCGCGCTTAAGGGATCGAATTCGTGATGGTCGGTCGTTACCAAACAGCCGCCGAGCTGCTCGGCCAAGGCCAGGGCGACGCAATCGGCAAGAGATACGCGCCGCCAATGCGCCTTCAATCGGCCGGCGCGGTCAATCAACGCAAACCCCAATTGGACTTCAATGCCTATCCCTAACGCCTCCACATCGGCAACCAAGCTGTCCAGTTGTGTGGAAGAATCCCGGCGTAGGGCATCGTAGAAGACCTCGCAGAGATTGAGTCCATGCATAATGACCTGCCTATTCCCATCGGCAAGCCATTCCAGCAGCTTTTCGCCACCGGGCTCACCGCGTTGGGCGGCAATCAGCGCACAGGCATCCAGTACCAGTATTGAATCAGTCATGGGGACCCAAGTGACGGTCCTCCAAGGCTATTTCATCGGCTTTGGCCCGGGAAAATTCGTCGCTGGAACTGAGCCGGTGACGCCAGCGTCGTTGGATCTCGGCAACACACTGGGCGCGCGCCTCAGGTGACAGCTTAGCAAAAGGTTCCAGTGTGGATACTGGAGGGTTAGATTTTGAGAGATGGTCGGGAAGAACTGTCACTACTACACGGGCACGATCAATGCCGGGCAGCGGTTCAAGAAGCTTGACCTGGCCATTCTCATAAACACCTTCTACGGTTTTCAACATGAACATCACCCCATTGTCGTAGCGCAAGTCAAAGTTAGTTCGGCAATTTCCAGACCGCGATTATCGATTATTATCTTACGCCTCTAGGGGTCTATTGCGGGAGGGGGCGAAAT
>JAZBPA010000369.1:0-3396 GCA_036351435.1 Candidatus Competibacteraceae bacterium | reverse complement strand
TGGGTGGATCTCAGCACTGTAGTGGAAGAAAAACAGGTGCGGGCATTAATTCCCGATCTTTACGAAGCAGGCGCCCGGGGCATTATCGAATTGCCCATCAACAAGATCATCGAATAACTCGCATATAGGTATATCTAACGAAAACAACCAAAAATTCTAAACTTTTTTAAATACATTTGCTGGTTCTATTTTTGGAGGAGAATTAAATAACTGATGCAGGCGCGGCAGGAGGTAAGCAAGCAACGGGCCTCGGAAACGTAAAAACATGAACAGAGGTACGATTTTAGCACCTAATTCAAGTTTTACTGTGTAATTTGTTATACCCATCTCAAGAATACTTAGCTTTTCCTCAATAGCAAGTTTTATAACTTGTGAAGCAGTAAAAAGATAGACGTTATCTCTTTGAGCGACATGTTTTCGCCCGAAATAAAGCCATCTTAACACATTGTCGTCGAATATAAGGAAAGCGTGAGCTACTAATTCACTTCCCTTGATAATAGCGAGCACGCGACAGCGTAGCTCTAGATCAAGATCAAGATTTCGATAGAAATCAGAGTTGATTTGTTCGCGATTATATTCTTTGGCATTAATGTTAACGTTTTTCCATTGTTGTGCGAGTTCTTCAGCATACGTACTGAAGTAATGATGCAGTTCACTTTTGAAACCTGCACGTTCCCATAATTGTTCCTGGCGTTTCAATTTATAGCGATAGCGGCTGCGCATCGAGGCAACGTAGTCATCATAAGATTGCCATCGTATCTCCAACTCGGTGTTGGGTAGGTTTTCAATAGCATAGAAGCGATAATTCTTAATATGGCGAAACGTGGTAAGTTCAGCAGGCAAAAAGTCCCGTAACAAGATAAACCGAATGCCTTCAGAGATAGCAATGCTATCTAATGTGTGTGATAGCAGTTCGACAATATCAGAAAACATGACTCCTTCTCGTAGACTAAAAGGTTGCCCTAAACAGGCAGGGGAACCGCATTCCAGAAATCTTGGCTGAAGGAAAAAAGGTTTTCTTTTGCGAATAAAATTGATTAAATTCTTTATTTTTCTATTTGAAAAAATAAGCAGATCAGTCGGTATTGAATAAACAGGCACGTGTGCAGCTATCTCACCATTATCTCTCCAAAATGCAAGATAAAAAAAACGGCAATCATTAATACCCGACGCTTCTATTGCTTTTAAACAAGCATGGGAGAAAATGATTCGATCCGTTCCTACAATAGAGTCCCACTGCAAAGGTTCGATTTCATTAATGCTTCTGTGTACTGTAACCTGCATTTTCGATATGCTTAAATTGATTATTCAAGTTGCTCAGTTGCTCTTGATTCAAAACAAGAGGCCAGCCTAACGCTTCAAGTTCAAGCAACAAATTTGAGTATATATGTCCAGTGCCGTGTGAAAATATACCCAGCGCACAGTGAATCTCTTCTCCAACTGCTTTGGTCAGTTCAATATCAGCGCCGGATACGACGCCGTTTGCATCGACATAAGTATAGGGTGCATAAGGTTCCCAGCCTACCCGTAGAGTGTAAGGTGCTGCGGCACCAATGAATGTAGTTCCTGCCCAAATCAACCAGGCCAGGAATCCTATGCGCCAGTTTTTCGTCTACTTAATCTCGACATCGCTGTCAAGCCAACGATCCAAAAAGCGGTCCAACCAACGCTCAAAAGCGGGATCGTGACGATCATACCCCTCTCGCTGTTGCGGCGGGGATTGCGCACCGGGGAAACTGAGTTTGTGTGCCGCCCGCTGCATCCAGTCTTCCATGATCGCGGCGGTGACTTCCGGGTGAAACTGAATACCGAATGCCTTTTCCCCATAGCGAAATGCCTGGTTGGGAAAACGCTCGCCACTGGCTAGTAACACCGCACCTTTCGGCATCTCAAACCCTTCCTGATGCCAGTGGTAAACGCTGAGCGGACCGTCAAATAACTCGGCACCGGCGGCAGTGGGTTGAATAGGAAAGTACCCGATCTCCGCCATGCCTTCAGGATGAGCAGCGATTCGAGCGCCGAGAGTACGCGCCAATAATTGTGCGCCCAAACAAATCCCCAAAAACGGCTTACCCGCATCGACGAAGCCGGGAATCCAGTCCAGTTGTGCGCGTATACCTGGCAATATCGTGTCGTCGTTGGCACTCATTGGGCCGCCGAATATGACTGCGCCGGCATAACCGTCCAGATTTTCGGGTAAAGAATCACCGCGCTCCACGGGACAACAGATTTCTAACTCATACCCGCGTTCGCTGAGTTTTTCGGCTACCCGACCGGGATTGGCGTTCTCGACTTGAACGATCAGGAGAATACGCTTGCTCATGGCTACCTGGACATTCAGCCGTGCACGCTAACCGGTATCTGCGCGTGTTCTCCGTTCGCTGCCGCTAACCGGGATTGTTTAAAGGCTTTCAAATTTTCCGTAATCAGAAAAGCTAGCTCCAGACTTTGCGAAGCGTTCAGGCGTGGATCGCAATGGGTGTGATACCGATCGGCCAGCCCTTGTTCAGTAATCGCTTGGGCACCGCCGGTACATTCAGTCACATCCTGGCCGGTCATTTCGAAATGCACCCCGCCCGGATAACTGCCCTCGGCCTGATGGATTGCGAAAAAGTGCCGCACCTCGTCCAGAATCTTTTGGAAGGGCCGGGTTTTGTACCCAGTGGAGGATTTAACGGTATTGCCGTGCATGGGGTCGCAACACCAGACGATTTTTCGCCCTTCTTGCTGTACAGCCCGAATCAGCGTCGGCAGTGCTTGATCGATTTTCTCTGAACCCATCCGGCAGATAAGTGTTAAACGGCCGGCGTCGTTGGCGGGGTTCAGCGTATCGATCAGGCGCAATAGCGTATCGGTGTCCATCGTCGGGCCAACCTTAACCCCGAGGGGATTGGCGATACCGCGCACGAACTCGATATGCGCGCCGTCCAATTGCCGGGTGCGCTCGCCCACCCACAGCATATGCGCCGAAGTGTCGTACCACCGCCCGGTCAGGCTGTCGACCCGGCATAGCGATTGCTCGTAACCCAGCAACAAGGCCTCGTGCGAGGTATAAAACGCCGTTTCGTGGATTTGCGGCACGATATCCGCTTTTAAGCCACAGGCTTCCATAAAAGCGAGACTTTCGGTAATCCGGTTGGCCATATCCTGATAACGCGCGCCTTGCGGGCTGGCGGCGAGAAAGTCCAAATTCCAGCGATGCACGCGATTCAGATCGGCATAGCCGCCCTGTGCAAAGGCTCTTAGCAGATTCAAGGTGGCGGCAGCTTGCGAATAAGCGCGTACTTGCCGTTCCGGGTCCGGTTGGCGGGCTTCGGCGGTGAAGTCCATGCCGTTGATAATGTCGCCCCGGTAGCTCGGCAGTTCCGTGCCATTGCGACTTTCGAACGGCTCGCT
>JAZBPA010000368.1:0-44842 GCA_036351435.1 Candidatus Competibacteraceae bacterium | reverse complement strand
TGTATCGTCCCCCAATAAATCTCCCTCGTTAAGCCACAGCAATCGTTCTGCTCCCAACAGGTCCTGCAACCGCGTTTCTAAAGCAGTCTGGGACAGGGCGTTGCGGTTAGTTGCTAATAGACACCGCCGCGTTGTCAGCAAAGTGCCCGCCCCATCGGATTCGATGCTGCCGCCTTCCAAGACTAAATCGACACTAAGCAACGGGGTATCCCCAAACGCACCGGCCTGATGTAACCGCTGAGTGATTTGGTTGTCGAGTTCATGATTGAACTTCCCGCCCCAACCGTTGAAGTGAAAATCCAGTAATACCGGTTGATGGTTCTGATAAACGGTAATCGGTCCATGATCACGGGCCCAGGTATCGTTAGACGGTATGGTGTAGAGGCGTATTCGTTGTAAAACAGCGCCGCCGGCGCGCAATAATTCATAAACATGACGACGATGGGGTTCATCGTAGCAAGCGATGATCACACTTTGCCGCCGGCTGATTTGGGTCGCTAACTCGGCGAAATTGCGCTCCGCTTCATGCAACCACGGTTTCCAGTCGCTGTTTGCATGGGGCCAAGTCAGCATAATCGCTGATTGCGGCGCCCATTCGGCGGGCAAAATTGTTGTTGCTTGCATAATCGGCTGAGTTCCAAGTTGGCCAGAGGGTTTTCAGTAGGTAAGCTTTGCGGTATTTATTCATCATCCATTGGCCATTCAATCTATGATTAATCTCCCGTAATGTTAGGGGCATAAGGTCCCTCTGCTGAAGCTGAAAACGTATTCAACAAGATGATTCCGATGGGCAAATGCTATCGATATAATTTTTCCGCCGGTCCCGGAGCGTTGCCGCAAGTCGTGCTTGACGCCACTCAAGCCGCCATCCGTAATGTCCCGGAAGCTGGGCTTTCGGTGCTGGGTATCAGCCATCGCTCGGATTGGTTCCGCCAAGTTGTCGATGAGCTTGAAGCCAATGTCCGACACTTGTTGGGGCTCCCCGCAGGTTATCATGTGCTGCTTCTGCAGGGCGGCGGCAGTTTGCAGTTTTCCATGATTCCTATGACCTTATTGCGCGGTCGGTCTGCTCCCGCTGAGTATCTACGAACAGGGTATTGGAGCCGTAAATCCATTCCAGAAGCCTATCGTGAGGGTCGGGTGCGTGTCCTTTGGGACGGGGAGCCGCAGGGATTTACGCGCTTGCCGAGCGATACAGAGCTTACCTTCGGCAAAGACGCCGCCTACTTTCACTACGTATCCAACGAAACCGTGGAGGGCTTGCAATTTCACCGCGTGCTGGGACGGGAAGAGGTGCCGAGAGTTTGCGACATGTCGTCTGATTTTCTGTCCCGCCCACTGGAAGCCGAGCGCTTTGCGCTCATCTACGCCCATGCGCAGAAGAATCTGGGGCCGGCAGGAGTCACTCTGGTCATTTTGCGTGAAGAGCTGCTGCAACAAGCGCCGGATGATTTGCATACCATTCTGGATTATCGCCCGCATGTCGCCAACCACTCGATTTATAACACGCCGCCTGTGTTCGCAATCTACGTCACGTTATTGGTGACACGTTGGCTGCGAGACGAAATCGGCGGCTTAGCTGCTATGGCCGCTATCAACCACGCCAAGGCGAATTTACTTTATGAGGTGTTGGATGAGAGTGATGGTTTTTACCGGCCACGCGCTGCCGTGGAGGATCGATCATTGATGAACGTGGCGTTCAATTTGCCGACCCTAGAACTGGAGCAGAGTTTCTTACAAGCAGCAGATGAGGCCGGTTTGGCGGGCCTGGATGGCCACCGTTCAATCGGTGGTTTGCGGGCCTCGCTCTATAACGCTGTGTCTGTGGAAGCGGTAGCGGCGCTGGGTGAGTTCATGAGAGTTTTTCAACGCCGAATGGGGAGACAGATCAGGAGCATTGGATGAACGAATCGGAACTGTTCCGCGCCACCCCTTGGCCGGTTCTGCGCAACACCGTCGAAAGTCTGCTGTTTCAACATCGGCCGTATACCTGTTATGGCTTTGGCGAGGCTGATGTGACGGCGGCAATAGCGGCCATAAAGGCTTATCAGAAAGAACTGCGGATTGCGGTGTCGTTCCACGCTTTCGTACTTCACTGTCTAACTCAGGCCGCCATGGAACATCCTGAAGTGTTGACTTATCGCCACCGGCGCAAGCTGATCACGTTTAAAACGGTTGATATGGCCACCGTCGTTGATCAACGCTTGCCTGATGGCGTGCGGTTGCCGGTCGGCTACACAGTGCGCGAGGCCCAAACTAAGCGCTTGGCGGAGATTAACTGGGAGCTGCGCCAGGCTATCCGTGCATCTCAGCTCGACAGCGAAGCACTCCGCTTACGGCGGCGCGTGGCGCACTGGCCAAAGCCCTTACGCCGCCTGGTCAGCTGGCGTATCGGACGTGATCCCTTTCTGTTGCGTCGCTACCATGGCACGATTGGCTTGACCAATTTGCAAAGCCCTGGTTTTCACAAACCTTTTTATGCGTTGCCGCCCAACATCTTTACCTTGTCAGTGGCGATAGGCACGATTGTGGAACGCCCGGTGCCTGAAGTCGCCAAGCCTAACGCTGTCAAAAAAATCGTCTGCCTGAGCGCCGGAGCAGACCATGCCGTGATCGACGGCATGGCTTTGTCCCGCTTTGCTCAGCGTTTAGTGCAGTTGTTGGAAGCGGCGGCCGGCCTTGATGGCAAATTCCTCCAGGACACTCGCCGCCTGATGCAACACACTAAAGAGCAGCAGTCATGACGCACCTTACCATCCCCACCGTTGCCGGACATTGGTTGCTTGGCCATGCCCGACCGATGCAGAAGGAAGCGCACAGCTATGTAGCTGATCTTTGTCGGCAGCATGGCGATCTGGTCAGTTTTCGCGTGTTAAACCGTCGTTTGGTAGCGACTAACAATGCTGCCTATGCACGTCACTGGTTAGTCACTCATCACGAACGCTACGGTCGCACCTTTCCCATGCACAATGGCGCGTTGGTGTTAGGCGGCGGCTTGCTGACTTCGGATGGCGAGCACTGGCTGCGGCATCGTCGTATGTTGTTACCCCCTTTTCGGCCCGGCCAGTTAGAGCCTCTGGTGGCGGCTACTCAAGAGGCGACCCTGGCTTTGCTGGACCGTTGGGACGCTTTGCAACGCCGCGGCGAGCCGATTGCAATTCCACAGGAGATGCGCCGCCTAGCACTTGACGTGATTTCCCGGATGTTGTTTTCCGAGCCGATGGACCCGACCACCGCCGACTGGTTCAACGCCTTGGTCACCCGTGCGCTGCAGCTTATTTTTCGGCGTAATTATCACCCCTATCCGCTGCCTTTTTGGTTGCCTACTCCCGATCACAACCGTTTGCGGGGCATCAAGTCGCACCTCGACCGTTACCTGCTAGAACGGATCGCCGCACGAGTGGCCCCGCCTCCCGATGAACCCAGAGATTTATTGGACGCCATGCGGGCTGCCCGCGATCCAGAAAGCGGTGCGCCTCTGTCGCCTGAAGACTTGCTGGCGGAAGTGAAAACGATGTTCGTTGCTGGGTTTGAAACCACCGCCACCGCCTTAAGCTGGGCCCTGTATTTATTAGCGGGTCATCCAGACGAAGACGCGGCTTGGGCCGATGAGCTCAATACAGTGTTGGCTGAGCGTCCGCCGACCTGGGAAGATGTCCCTCGCCTCAAGTATTTGAATAGTGTCGTTCTCGAAACTCTGCGTTTGTACCCGCCGGTCTTCGCCGCCGTTCGGCAAGCGCTGGCCGATGACGAAATGGCTGGTTATGTTTTGCGCGAAGGAACGCTGTGTCTGGTGTCGATCTTCGGCATTCATCGTTCCTCAGCCTACTGGCCGGAGCCGGAACGTTTCCGTCCAGCGCGTTTCGCGGCTGGCGATTGGCCAAAAGAAGCTTTTCTTCCTTTTCTGACGGGTAAGCATGTGTGCATCGGCAATCATTTTTCGTTGCTTGAAATGACCGTGGCCTTAGCCCTGATGGGGCAACGATACCGCTTTGAGCGGGTTGATGACCAACCACTAGGCATGCGACCGCAAATTACCCTGGTCCCGGACCGAGAACTCTATTTGCGCTTGGTGCCCCGCTTATGAGCTATGCTTTCGAGTGCCTGGACACTTCGGATAGCTTGCAGGTTGCCGACTACGAACGCGCGTTTTACGCTGCCTTTTTTAAGGTGACCAGCAATCGGTTGATCCGTTCGTTGTGGCTATGGGACGAAACCGAACAGCGCTTATCTACCCGGATTGCCTATCAGGATCAGCTTATTGTGGTAGGGCGCAATGCGACTGGAATGATCGAAACTGCGATTGCTACTAACATCGCTTGCCGCGAGTGGCAGGCGGCGGCCTTCGACTTTTCGCTGCCCCGTGATCAGCGATGCTGTGAATTCCTGACCTTTTTCACGGTTACCGATCATCGACTGAATTACAAGCTACGATTTTGGCAGGCGTGTTTTGCCGAGTTGCGTCAGCGTGGGTTAGAAATCGCGTATGGTACAACCGCCGCCCGATTATTGAAGCTTTATCAACGGATTGGTGGGGTGGTGCTGGAGCAACGGGAAATTGAGCGCGAGATGCGCTATTTCTTGAAATTCTCGTTGGAGCGGACGTGGATGAAGCGTCTTTCAGAGTAGAGGGCCAGATCACCCCTTGAGCGAATGCCACCTTTTGCGACCGGAACGCAAAACACGCTAACATGCACACCCAATATCGACAGTTACTGCCGCAACGAACGGCATAAGGGGGAATGTGTGGAAATTGCCTGTCTGGATCTGGAAGGGGTTCTGGTTCCAGAAATATGGATTGCCTTCGCCGAACGCACTGGGATTGATGAGCTGCGGGCTACCACCCGCGATATTCCTGATTACGATGTGCTGATGCGTCAACGGCTGGCCTTGTTGGACCAACACCAGCTAAGAATGAATGACATTCAAGACGTGATCGCCACCTTGACCCCTTTGGACGGGGCAGTTGAGTTTTCGCGGTGGCTGAAGGAAAATTTCCAGTTGGTTATCCTGTCGGACACGTTTTACGAATTTGCCGCGCCGCTGATGCGTCAACTGGGTTGGCCTACGCTGCTGTGCCATCGGCTGGAGGTCGATCTGCAAGGACGGGTGGTCGGCTACCGGCTGCGCCAGGAACAACCCAAACGTCATGCCGTCGAAGCTTTTCAAGCACTCAATTATCGGGTTATCGCTGCCGGTGATTCGTATAATGACATCGCCATGCTGACCGTAGCGGATGCGGGAATTTTATTCAGCCCGCCACAAAACGTCATTGACGAGTTTCCACAGTTGCCCGTCACTCGGTCTTACGATGAGCTAAAGACTGCTTTCTGCAACGCCAGTCAGCGACCTTTGTCATAATAATTATTTCAAGGTTATCCGTCGGGTCGCCGGTGCGGCCCGATATTATTTTTCGTTTTTATTGCCGTCGCACTCAGGGAAACACCGTGATCGAAGAATCTTACAACCCGCAAGCCGTCGAGGCGGAAGCGCAAAACTATTGGCAAGAGCAAAAAACCTTCCGGGTCACAGAGGAACCGGGGCGGGAAAAATTCTATTGCCTGTCCATGTTCCCCTATCCCAGCGGACGTTTGCACATCGGTCACGTGCGCAACTACACCATCGGCGATGTCATCGCCCGTTATCAGCGTATGTTGGGCAAAAACGTGCTGCAACCGATGGGTTGGGATGCGTTCGGGTTGCCTGCCGAAAATGCCGCTATCAAAAACAACGTACCCCCGGCGCATTGGACCTACGACAATATCTCACACATGCGCAGTCAGTTGCAGCGGATCGGCTTTGGCTACGACTGGGGTAGGGAAATCGCCACTTGCCGCCCGGAGTATTACCGCTGGGAACAATGGCTGTTCACCAAGTTGTTTGAAAAAGGGCTGGCTTACAAGAAAAACGCTACGGTCAATTGGGATCCAGTGGATCAAACCGTGCTGGCCAATGAGCAGGTCGTCGACGGGCGCGGCTGGCGATCTGACGCATTGGTGGAACGCCGCGATATTTCCCAGTGGTTTCTGAAGATCACCGCTTATGCCGAGGAATTGCTGAACGAACTCGATAACATGGACGGCTGGCCGGAAGCGGTGCGCACCATGCAACGCAATTGGATCGGTCGTTCCGAGGGGCTGGAAGTGGAATTCGCCATTCCCGGTCAAGAGCAAGGGCTGCGCATTTACACGACACGCCCAGATACTCTGATGGGCGTCAGCTTCATGGCGGTGGCTGCTGAACATCCGTTGGCTGTCGAAGCGGCCAAAGATAATCCCGAGTTAACTGCTTTCCTGGAAGAATGCCAGCGGATTCTGGTTTCCGAAGCGAATATGGAAACCATGGAAAAGAAAGGGATGCCAACCGGCCGGACGGTGATTCATCCAATTACCGGTGAGCATATTCCGGTTTGGGTCGCCAATTTCGTGTTGATGAGTTACGGCACCGGCGCGGTCATGGCAGTACCTGGTCACGATCAGCGTGATTACGAATTCGCCCACAAATACGGCCTACCGATCATCCAAGTGATTGCGCCTGCCGACAACGGGCAGACCATTGATCTCGATCAGCAGGCGTTTACCGATAAAGGGGTGTTAGTCAACTCAGCGCAATTCAGCGGGCTAAGTTCGGCTGCCGCTTTCGACGCAATTGCGGATTTTCTGGCTTCGCAGGGCAAAGGCGAGCGGCGGGTTAACTACCGGCTGCGCGATTGGGGCGTGTCGCGGCAACGCTATTGGGGCGCACCCATTCCTATCATTAACTGCCAGGAATGCGGCGCGGTTGCCGTGCCGGAAAGTGATTTGCCGGTGGTGTTGCCGGAAAACATCGAATTCCAGGGGGTGATGTCGCCCATCAAGCAGATGCCGGAGTTTTATCAAACCACTTGTCCACGCTGCGGTGGGCCAGCGGAGCGGGAAACCGATACCTTCGATACCTTCATGGAGTCCTCCTGGTATTACGCCCGTTACGCCTGTCCAGACGATGAACAGCACATGTTGGACGAGCGGGCCAGTTACTGGCTGCCGGTGGATCAGTACATCGGCGGTATCGAACATGCCATCCTGCACCTGCTGTATGCTCGCTTCTACCATAAATTGATACGCGACGCCGGGTTGATTGATAGCGCCGAACCGTTCACGCGTTTGCTGACTCAAGGCATGGTGCTCAAGGACGGGGCCAAAATGTCTAAATCCAAGGGCAATACCGTTGATCCGCAGGAATTAATCGACCGCTATGGTGCCGATACCGTGCGTTTATTCGCCATGTATGCGGCACCACCCGATCAATCATTGGAATGGTCGGATACCGGTGTGGCTGGATCGTATCGCTTCCTCGGACGATTATGGTCATTCGCCACCCAATATAACCAAGCCATCCGCCAAGCGCCGGTGGAGCCGAATTGGACGCAGGCGACTAAGACCTTACGTAGCCAGCGTCGGCAAATTCACCAAACGCTGGATCAAGCGCTGTTCGATTTCAGCCGCCACCAGTTCAACACCGTAGTGTCGGCGAGCATGATCATTCTAAACACCTTGAGAGAAGTCGAAGGCAATGATTTGGCGGACGCGCTGCGCCGCGAGGGGATGAGTATATTACTGCGGTTGTTGTCGCCCATCGCGCCGCATATCACCCATGTGTTGTGGCAGGCCCTAGGCTATGAGCGTGTGATCATTGATGCGCCGTGGCCGACTCCTGACCCAGCTGCGTTAGTGCGCGATAGCCTTACCCTGGTTGTACAGGTCAACGGCAAGGTGCGCGGTCAAATTGAAGTGTCAGCAGATGCTGAAAAAGCTGCCATTGAGGAAACCGCCCTGACCGAACCCAATGTTCAACGCTTTGTCACCGATCGGACCATCCGTAAGATCATTGTGGTGCCGAATAAATTGGTGAATATCGTCTGTTGAGAGGACACGAATGTGCATTCACTCGGAATGCTGGTGATAACTACGCTCAGGCAAAGCGCAAAGGGACTCCTGCTGATCCTATCACTGACGCTATTAGTCAGCTGTGGCTTCAAGCTGCGTGGACAAGTCGAATTACCCCCAGACATGGCAGTGACCTATATCAATGTCGGTGGCTCACCGACGACTCCGCCGAGTCCATTGGGGTTTGCCCTGCGGCGTGTGTTGGAGACCAATGGAGCAGTCGTCACCACTGACCCGGCTGAGGCCACAGCGAACCTGGTGGTTTTACGTGACGCTGTCAGGCGCCGATTGGTGGCCGCCAGTCGTGGCGGAGTGGATAGAGAATACACGCTAACCTATACCGTCGACTATAAGGTAACGCGGGCCGATGGGTCACCTTTGGTCGAGGACAGTGTGTCGCTATCTCGTGATCTGCTTTACCCTGATGCCGCCGTGTTGGGCCGGGAAGAGGGTGAAGCGATTATCCTCAAGGCCATGAGGGACGACATCGCGTATTCTATGCTGCTGCGCTTGCAGGTCGCCGCCAGTTCATGAGGTTGCGCGCCGAGCAACTTGCCGCTCACTTCGCTAAACCCTTGGCGTCGATCTATGTGGTCTTCGGTGACGAACCGCTGCTGGTCCAAGAAAGTACCGACGCCATCCGACAGGCCGCTCGTGTTCAGGGTTATACCGAACGAGTCAGTTTGACGGTCGAAACTGGGTTTGACTGGAATACACTAGAACAGAGTGCCGCTAATCAATCGCTATTCGCTGATCGGCGTCTGTTGGAGTTGCGTTTAGGTGCCGTCAAGCCGGGAGACGCTGGTGGTAAAGCGTTGTATCGTTATGCCCAGCGTCCTCCCGCTGATGTCGTGTTGTTGGTCAGTTGCGCTAAACTGGATGCTGCTGCTCAGAAAAGTCGTTGGTTTACCGCGTTGGATAATGCCGGAATTACCATTCCGCTGTGGCCGGTGAATAAACAACAATTGCCCCGTTGGATTGAGCAACGCCTGGTTGCCAGAGGATTGCATCCTGACCAAGAGGCCGCCGGTTTATTAGCGGAGCGGGTGGAAGGCAACTTATTAGCTGCTGTCCAAGAGATCGAAAAACTGCATTTGTTGTTGGGACCGGGTACTGTGACTACCCAACAAGTCTTAGCTGCGGTCAGCGACAGCGCGCGTTACACCGTTTACGAGTTGGTCGATGCCGCCTTGGCGGGACAGCCCGGACGGATGGTGCGGATTCTGCACGGCTTGCGCGACGAGGGTGTCGATATCGTGTTAGTGGCGTGGGCACTGCATCGAGAAATAGAACTACTGAACCGACTGGCTTTTGCCGCAACCCGAGGCCAAGCGCTGGAAGCAGCACTGAGTGAAAACAAAGTTTGGGAAAGCCGCAAACCCTTGCTGCGCAGTGCGCTTCGGCGACTGCCGCTGCAAACCTGCCGTCAATTGCTCAACGCCTGTGCGCAACTGGATCGGGTGGTAAAAGGGGCTGAACCCGGTGAACCCTGGGATATAGCGCTGCAAGTGGGTATGCAACTGGCCGGACGAGCGTTGCAGGTTCCCAGCGATAGTGTGTATTAACTGAATTGGTATTAGAAACAGGTCATCACATCATGAATGCTCAAGTAGAACCATTAGCCCAATCGATCAACGAATACATGGTTCAATTGGGACAGCAGGCACGTGCGGCATCCCGCCTTATCGGTTGCGCGGAAACCGCTACCAAAAACAAGGCCCTGCTGGCGATTGCAGCCACTATCGAAGCTAGCAGAACGCGTCTGATTAGGGAAAATCAACAGGACCTGCAAGCTGGCGCTGCTGCCGGTTTGGATGCTGCGCTGCTGGATCGGTTGGAACTCAATGATGCCCGGATTGCCGGCATGGCCGAGGGTTTAAGGGAAATCGCTGCATTACCCGATCTGATCGGACAAATGACTGATTTGAATTACCGTCCGTCTGGAATTCAAGTGGGTAAGATGCGGGTGCCCCTCGGCGTGATCGGGATCATTTATGAATCACGTCCCAACGTCACTGCCGATGCTGCCGGTCTGTGTTTGAAAGCCGGCAATGCCGCCATTCTGCGGGGAGGATCCGAAGCAATTCATTCCAATCGCGCCATTGCCGCCTGCATTCATGAAGGACTACAGCAAGCCGAATTACCGGCGGCTTGCGTCCAAGTGGTCGATACTACCGATCGTGCCGCTGTCGGCGAGTTGCTGCGGATGCCGGAATACGTCGATGTCATCGTGCCGCGCGGCGGCAAAGGCCTCATTGAACGCATCAGCGCCGAATCCAAGGTGCCGGTAATCAAACACCTGGACGGCATTTGCCATGTGTACATAGACGACAAGGCGGATCTCGACAAAGCGATCCGTATCGCCTACAACGCTAAAACCCATCGTTACGGCGTCTGCAATGCGATGGAGACCCTGTTGGTCGCCGAAGGCATCGCCCTGCGAGTGCTGCCTAAACTGGTGCCCATGTATTTGCAAGCCGGCGTAGAAGTGCGTGGCTGCGATGGTGCCTGCCGGGTGATGCCGGAGCTCAAACCAACCACGGCAGAGGATTGGGATACTGAGTATCTGGCGCCTATTCTGTCAGTTCGAGTGGTGACCGATATGGATCAGGCCATTGAGCACATCACCCTGCACGGTTCCGGGCATACTGACACTATTGTGACCGAGGATTACAGCCGGGCGCGGCGGTTTCTGCGCGAGGTGGATTCCAGCTCGGTAATGGTGAACGCGTCGACCCGCTTCGCCGACGGGTTTGAATACGGCTTGGGTGCGGAAATCGGCATCAGTACCGACAAGTTACATGCGCGCGGACCAGTCGGAGTAGAAGGCCTAACGACACAGAAATTCGTGGTTTTGGGTGACGGCCATATTCGCATTTAACCCATTTGACTCTTATCCGATGAGTGCAAGGTGATGTCCGGCGAGAAACCTATCGGCATTCTCGGCGGAACCTTTGATCCGGTGCATTACGGGCATTTGCGCGCGGCGTTAGAAGTACAGGAAGAACTGGGGTTGGCGCAGATTCGGTTCATCCCCAGCCGCCAACCGCCGCACCGTAATCAACCCAATGCTTCACCAGCGCAGCGCTTGACAATGTTGCAGCAGGCGGTCGCTGGGCAAGCTGATTTCATCGTCGATGAACGAGAGTTGCACCGGGATGGCCCCTCGTTCATGGCTGATACGCTGTTGTCGTTACGGGCCGAACTCGGCACCCGTTCACTCTGTCTATTATTAGGCATGGATGCATTTGGCGATCTGCATCATTGGCATCGCTGGCGGGAGATTTCCGATACGGCGCATATCGTGGTGTTGTATCGACCCAACTACGATCTGACCCATTCGGACGCATTGGGGGGGCTGGTCACCCAGCGGCGTGTTAGAGATCCACAAATGCTGAACGAACAGCCAGCAGGATACGTTTTATTTCAACCGATTACCCAACTAGCCATATCCGCTACCCGGATCCGAGAGTTGTTGGCTCAGGGACGTTGTCCCCGTTATCTGATGCCGGACTCCGTATGGCATACCATCCGCGATCAGGGCCTGTACCGGTCGCTCATAGACTAATACTGTTAGGAACACAGCGAGACTGCATGCAATTAGAAGCACTGAAATCACTCGTCATTACTGCTTTGGAAGAGCTCAAAGCGGTGGATTTAAAAACATTGGACGTGCGTGACGTCGCCGGTTTTACCGACTTAATGGTGATAGCTAGCGGAACCTCAGACCGTCATGTTAAAGCGCTGGCCGACAAGTTGGTCGAGAAGTGCAAGCAAGCCGGCGTTCGGCCTCTGGGTGTCGAGGGAGAACGAGAAGCGGAATGGGTGCTGGTAGACATCGGTGATGTCGTGGTCCATATCATGAAACCCGATACCCGGGATTTTTATAATCTTGAGAAGTTATGGTCGGTTGGCCAAGCGAATCGTAGCACCTCTGTTCAGGCACTCTGAGCGCTTACGGCGGTTTAACTCAGGAGACAGTGCTTGCGCATCCACTTAATTGCGGTGGGCACCCGCATACCCGCTTGGATTACTCAGGGATTTTCCGAGTATGCTACTCGGCTGCCGCGTGAATGTCGCTTGCAATTAGTGGAGATTCCCACCGGAAAACGGGCTAAGACAGTCGCCCCAGGACGGGCGCAGCGGGAAGAAGGTGAAAAGATGTTAGCGGCGATTCCAACCGGAGTAGGCGTCGTTGCGTTGGACGAGCGAGGCGTGCTCTGGAATACTCAGCAATTGGCTGAACAACTGACCCGCTGGTTGAATGGGGGTCGGGATATAGCCTTGCTGATCGGTGGTCCCGAAGGCTTAGCGCCTGTGTGTCGGCAGCGCGCTGAAACTATTTGGTCGCTATCCAACCTAACCTTCCCCCATGCGTTGGTGCGGATCATGGTAGCCGAACAGATTTACCGTGCATGGAGTATTCTGTCTAACCATCCTTACCACCGGGCCTAAGTATGTTCCAGAGCGCAAGGATTTATTTGGCCTCCGGTTCACCACGGCGACGTGCTTTATTGGAACAGATCGGCGTCCGCTATGAGCCGCTGACCGTTGCTGTAGAGGAAACCCCGTTACCCGGCGAACAGCCGCAAGCCTATGTGGCGCGGTTAGCATTAGCCAAAGCGCAAGCGGGGTGGGCTACTCTGCCGCGCTGGGCAATCCGACCGGTATTGGGAGCAGACACTGCTGTTGTGGTAGATGATGCCATTCTCGGTAAACCCCGTGATCGGCAGGAAGGGCTGGCGATGCTGAATACTTTATCTGGACGTGAACACCGGGTACTCAGCGCCGTTGCTTTAGTTATGGAGGAACGGGAAGCCGTGCGGGTTCAAGAAAGTTGGGTGCGGTGGCGGTCATTAAATTCGCAAGAATGTGCGGCCTATTGGGAAACCGGCGAACCATTGGATAAGGCCGGTGGTTACGGTATTCAAGGATGTGCTGCAGCATTCATTGCTGAATTGCGTGGCAGCTATTCCGGGGTCATGGGGCTACCGCTGTTCGAAACCGCTGAATTACTACGGGATTTTAGTATCCCTATCTTATAACTTATCCCAAACCATGCGCTTGGCATGGGCGCCGAGTTTGCTCGAGCGACGTGATGGAAAATCTATGGTCACTAATAGTCGGCGTACTAACGAGGAAATCCTGATTAATGTCATGCCCCGGGAAGCCCGGGTTGCGGTCGTGGAAAACGGCGTATTACAGGAAACCTTTATCGAACGGGAACGCCGCCGCGGGTTGGTTGGCAACATTTACAAAGGTTTAATCTGCCGTGTGTTGCCGGGTATGGAAGCCGCTTTCGTTGACATCGGCTTGGATCGAGCTGCATTTCTACATGTTTCCGATATTCGATTCGATGAGTCTGCCGCGTTCGCTGCTGACGGCAATCGACCTATTGCGATCAATGATTTGGTGCGAGAAGGTCAGGAAATCGTCGTGCAAGTCATCAAAGACCCCATCGGCAATAAGGGAGCTCGGCTCACTACGCATATCACTTTGCCCTCACGGTTTCTGGTTTTCCTGCCTGACTCGCGGGTGGAAGGCGTGTCAGTCAAGATCGACGAGGAATGCGAAAGGCAGCGTCTGAAAGATGTCATCGGTACATTTCGTGCCGAATTCGGTGGCGGTTACATTGTGCGCACCGCAGCGGAAGGCATGGAACCATGGGCGTTGCGGGCGGATATGCAGTTTCTGCAACGACTCTGGGAATCGATCCAAGAGCGTATCGAAGAAGTGCGGGGACCCGGCACGATCTACGAGGATCTGCCCTTAGTATTACGTATTCTGCGGGATTTCGTGGGCGCCGAAGTGGAAAAGGTGCGGGTCGATTCCGAAGAAACCTGCGAACGCTTGCGGCGCTTCGCGGAAAAATTCATTCCAGAGATGTTACCGCGGATCGAATATTATCCCGGCGAACGCCCCATTTTCGATTTGTATAACATCGAAGATGAGATTCAGAAGGCACTGAGCCGCAAGGTGTTATTAAAATCAGGTGGTTATCTGATTATCGACCAGACCGAGGCAATGACCACGATTGACGTCAATACCGGCGCTTACGTCGGTCACCGCAACTTGGAAGAGACGATTTTCAAAACCAATCTGGAAGCGGCCCAAGCGATCGCCCGACAACTCTGTCTGCGCAATCTAGGCGGCATCATCATTCTGGATTTCATTGATATGGCCAGTCCTGACCATCAGCAAGCGGTACTAAAGGCCCTGGAAAAATACTTAGAAAAAGATCGTGCTAGAAACCACATCTCACAAGTCTCGGCGTTGGGGCTGGTGGAGATGACCCGCAAACGCATCCGCGAAAGCCTGGAACAAGTGCTCTGCGAGCCGTGTCCGCAATGCGCTGGCCGGGGTACTGTCAAAACTATCGAAACCGTTTGCTACGAGATTTTCCGGGAGTTATTGCGTGAAGCGCGTCAGTATGAAGCGCGTCAATTTTTGGTGCTGGCATCGCAGGAAGTTGCGGATCGCATGTTGGACGAGGAATCCGCTCATGTCGCAGAATTGCAGGAAGACATAGGCGTACCGATCAAATTTCAAGCCGAGTTGCTGTACACCCAAGAACAGTACGATGTCGTGCTGATGTAAACCGTTCGGGGTTTATGACCGCTCTCTCCTCTACACCGCCATACCGTTGGAATTGGGTGGTGCGTCTGGGTTTTTGTCTGGGCATCCTGGTCTTGTTGCTGTTGTTGGCAATACGGTTACTGCTCCCCCAACTGACTGCCTATCGGGCCGAGCTGGAGGCTGCAGTCGGTGATTATCTCGGCTTGCCCATCCAACTAGAGCGGGTAACGGCAAGTTGGCAGGGTTGGGAACCGGTGTTGCGGATCCAGGGATTCAATCTGCATGATCCGGATAGCGGTTTGCCGCTGGTCAGTTTCCAAAACGCTTGGGCTAGGTTGGATTTACCCCGTTCCCTAATCAACGGACGCTTGGTTGCGCGTCATATTCGCCTGCAGGGCGGCCGCTTGAGCCTGACTCGTGATGCTCAAAACCGGTTGGGTATCGCATCCCAGTCACCCGGCGGGAATGCTCCGTCGTTAGAATCTGTAGCGGCCTGGCTGTTCCCAGTAGGTTCCTTAGACATCACCCTCAGCGAATTAAGTTTGCCTATCTCCGCAGCTAACCCGGAGCTGTTTTTCCGAGATGTGCGGCTGAGTCTGCGCGGAAGAGCCGGTCAACAGCGTCTGGGATTGTCGATGGAACTGCCGGAAGCTCTGGGACAGCGGCTTTCGCTCGCACTGACAATGGACGCAGACAACAACGACCCAGCCGACTGGCAGGGTGTCGTCTACGCCCGCGCCGAAGGTGTGCAATTAGCGGGATGGCCGTTATCACTGACCTTACCAGCGACAGGACAGATCAGTTCTTTGGAGCTGTGGGGTGATTGGCAAGCGTTTAAACTCACCCGGTTTCATGGAAGGGCTGACTTGCAAGACATAACGCCCGCTGGTGCAACCCACGCTGTCCAAGCCTGGTTACCGCGACTAGATCAATTAAGCACTACCTTCAACTGGCAAGCTACGGAGCGTGGTTGGCAATTCCGCAGTCATTGGCAGGGTACAAATACTGCAGGTCTAACCACCATCGACAGCCCGATTGACCTGCACTATGCGATGCCTGCAGCCGGTCAACCCGGTCAGCTGCAAGGTAATGCGAGTCAATTACGTCTGCAGGATTTAACTGCGCTGATAAAACCTTGGTTGAATGATCAGCAGCGGCTTTGGCTGGCGCGGCTAAATCCGTCGGGTAAGCTACCAGCGTTGACTTGGCGTATCCCGTTCGATGAATTACAGTCGCTTGACGGCTACAGTGTAACCGCCCATTTTCGGGATTTGACGACTCAGCCTTGGGAACATCTTCCGGCTATCGCCGATCTGGCCGGACACATCACCCTAGCGGGGAACGAAGGACGACTGCAACTCGATACCCAGCATTTTGAACTTAGCGCTGCTGCGTTAGATGAGCCCTTCATCGGAGATCGTTTGCATGGAGCAATTGACTGGCGACAGCAGACAGATGATCGGCTTCAGGTAGAGACGACAGGACTCGAAATTGCTGCTCCCGGACTCACTGCCACTCTGCACGGCTCAGCAACCCTAGCTACGGATAGGGTTAGTCCCTACTGGGATGTCATGCTGGACTATACGTTGGAGGACTTGAGTCGAATCAAAGTGTATCTACCCCGCAAACTCATGAAACCTAGACTGGTCAAGTGGTTAGACCGGGCATTGATTGGCGGCCGCGTGGATAAGGGCCAACTCAAAATTCAAGGCCATTTGGCGGATTTTCCCTTTGCTGATGGTCAAGGTCTATTCGAAGCCCGTCAGCGGGTGCATGATGGTATTGCGGACTATGCACCCGGCTGGCCCCGGATAGAAAATTTGGCAGCTGAAATCGTCTTTCGCAACCGTACGTTTCAGATGCAGGCCAGCGCCGGTACTCTGCTTGATGCTGAATTAGAACAGGGAACCGCGCGTATCAATGACCTCGGCAAAGCCATAGTAGAGATAGATGGTCTAGCCCGTGGACCGGCTACAACTTTATTGACGGCGTTGCGGGATAGTCCTCTAGCAAAAAAGATAGGCCCCTATATTGCCGGCATGCAAGCCAGTGGCAACAACACGCTGGCATTGAATTTATCTGTTCCATTGGATAGAAGCCCTATCCATGCGCAAGGCACCATCGGTTTTACCGGCAATAGCGTAAAGTTGCTAGATCAAGGGGTGTTTTTGAGTCAAGTCCATGGCGACTTGCACTTTACAGATCGTAACTTGACGGCGCGCGATGTAAGATTGGTGCTACGTGGCGAACCGGCGCGGCTGGACATAGATACGCTGGAGAATCCCGATAAACCCGCCATTAACTTTACCTTGCAAGGCCGCTGGGGCTCAGCGACGTTAGCAAATAACGACCGGTTAAAACCCTATATTGTCGGCAAAACACCCTGGAAGTTAGTGCTCAACGTGCTGACCACAGGTGTTTCCAAGCGCCCGGATTTTGCTCTGGAATTAAGTTCGGACCTAGCAGGCGCGACGGTAGAATTGCCCACGCCGTTAGGTAAGAATGCAGAAGAAAAGCGCGATTTTAAACTCACCGTTCGTCGGCGTGACGCTGGGAATATGGAGATTCAACTGAACTACGCCCCAGATACTCAAGCAGTCTTGGAATGGGCCGATTGGCCGCAACAACCGCGGTTCCATCGGGGAGCTTTACGAATCGGTGATCTCAGCCCCGACTCGGTACAGTTGCCGGAAGATCCCGGTTTGGTCGTCACCGCTCATCTGCCACGCTGGCAACTAACAGCACCCACTTCGACAGAAACAAATACAGGTTTTCCTGACTGGTTGACCCGTTTGAATGCCCGTTTCGACGAATTGCTGATCGGTGATTGGCGCATACCCAACCTAACGCTGGAAGCATTACCCCAGGATGACCACACAGCACTGCTATTAGACAGTGCAACGCTTGCCGGGCGGTTATCGCTGCCGAAGCAGGGTTCGGCGGAGCCAGTGCAGGGTGTATTGGAGCGATTGGTGCTAGAACCACGTTCCCAGACTGTGGCACCCCGTTCTGCAAAAGCAGATGGCTTTGATCCGCGTTCGTTGCCGCCTTTAGCAATTTCCGTTCAGGATCTGCGTTGGGAAGATCGTACTTTAGGACGCTTGAAAATCGCCACCCAATCTCAGCCAGAAGGTCTGCGTCTAACCGATTTATATCTACAGTCACCGCACCATGAGTTGACGGCCACGGGTAACTGGTTGATGACCGACCAGGGACCCCTGTCTCGTATTCAGGCTGGCTTGAACAGCAAAGGCTTAGGCGAAACTCTGCGGAGTTTAGGCTATACCACTGACTTGGAAGGTGGAGAAACCCACGCCGAATTAACCGCCAGTTGGCGAGGGGCTTTAACCGATTTCTCGCCCACACGATTGGAAGGCTACTTGGATTTCGACATTGATTCTGGCCAGCTTGTGAACGTCGACCCTGGTATGGGACGTATTTTCAGTCTGTTGAATTTGAATAATATAACCCGGCGGTTACGCTTAGATTTCAGCGATTTGTTCGAGAAAGGACTGAGTTTTGATCGAATTCAAGGGGGCTTTACGTTTGCAGAAGGCCAAGCGTATACCGACGATTTCAACCTGCAAGGCCCGACCGCTGACATCGCGATTCAAGGCAAGGTCGACTTAATCAAGCGCCGGTATGATCAGGTTATCGCGGTAACACCGCATGTTGGCACACCGTTGACCATTGCCGGCACCATCGCTGGGGGTCCCGTGGTCGGAGCAGCAGCCTTTTTGGCGGAACAGCTATTGAAACCGGGCATCGATCAAGTCGCCCGTTATTACTATACGCTGACTGGGTCCTGGGAGGCACCGATTATAGAGCCCATTGACAAGCCAGTAACTGCTGATAAGCCTGCCGCTGAACCTGCCAAATAAACGTGGTACACAAGTTGATAAACCATATGGTTTATCAGCCGAGTGCAATTCAACCGATTCAAAGAATCCCCAAGGAGTATTATTGCTGTGATTCAGGTTATCGCTGGGGCTTAAATCTCGTCCCAATCCCGTCTACAATGCACAATCTTTTTTCACTGACGCATCAGTAAGCTCATGCATTATCCAGAACACTTCGATGTCATTGTGGTGGGTGGCGGTCATGCCGGCACCGAAGCCTGTACAGCAGCAGCACGTATGGGGCTAAGCACCTTGCTGTTAACCCACAATATCGAAACCGTGGGCCAGATGAGCTGTAATCCGGCTATCGGCGGTATCGGCAAAGGTCATCTGGTCAAGGAAATCGATGCGCTGGGTGGAGTCATGGCGCGGGCGGCAGATCGGGGCGGTATTCAATTCCGGACCCTCAACAGCCGCAAGGGACCGGCAGTGCGAGCCACGCGTGCGCAAGCCGACCGGGCGTTGTATAAAGCCGCTGTGCGTGATCTGGTGGAAAATCAGCCCAACTTGCACATCTTCCAACAAGCGGTGACCGACCTGATCGTCGAAGGTGACCGGGTGCTCGGCGTCGTCACGCAAACCGGTATTCAGTTCCATGCCGGAGCAGTGGTATTAACCACCGGTACCTTTTTGGGTGGATTGATTCATGTGGGGATGTCCAATCACCAGGGTGGCCGGATGGGTGATCCCCCGTCTAATGCTTTGGCAGAGCGGTTGCGGGCGTTGCCTTTGCGGGTTAGTCGGTTAAAAACTGGTACTCCGCCGCGCATCGACAGCAGCACCATTGATTTCGGGCAACTGATTGAACAGCCGGGCGATACGCCGACCCCGGTGTTTTCTTATTTGGGGCGGATTGAAGAACATCCGCAGCAGATTTCCTGTTGGATTACCCATACCAACGAGCAGACTCACGACATCATCCGCAGTGGCTTGGATCGTTCGCCGATGTATGCCGGCGTGATCGAAGGGGTGGGGCCGCGCTATTGTCCGTCGGTGGAAGATAAGATTATGCGCTTCGCCGACAAGACCTCGCATCAGATCTTTCTGGAACCCGAAGGCTTAAATTCGCGGGAAGTTTATCCGAACGGTATCTCCACTAGCCTGCCATTCGATATTCAATTCGCCTTGGTGCGTTCCATCAAAGGGATGGAGAACGCGCACCTCACTCGGCCAGGTTACGCGATTGAGTATGACTTTTTTGATCCACGGGATTTGCAGTATTCACTGCAAAACCGCTATTTGCAGGGCCTGTTCTTCGCCGGTCAGATCAACGGCACTACGGGTTACGAGGAAGCTGGCGCGCAAGGTTTACTCGCCGGAATCAATGCTGCGTTGTGGGTACAAGGCAAGAAACCTTGGTGGCCGCGTCGGGATGAAGCTTATCTTGGTGTATTGATAGACGATCTGATTACCCGCGGCACTAGCGAGCCTTATCGGATGTTTACCAGTCGCGCTGAACATCGGTTGTTATTGCGGGAGGATAATGCCGATTTGCGGCTTACTGAAATCGGTTACCGTTTAGGCGTCGTGGACGAGGAACGCTGGCAAACTTTCGCTACTAAACGCGAAGCAATTGAATGCGAACGCCAGCGGCTGACCGACACTTGGGTTAGGCCAAGCCAGCTTAATGCGGAAGATGCGCAACGAGTCCTAAATGGCCCCTTGACGCGAGAAAGTCGGGCTATCGATCTGTTGCGGCGTCCGGAAGTGAGCTACGAGCACTTGGTGAGCTTGCCCGGTCTTGGCCCCGGTGTAGATAACTCTCAGGTGTCGGAACAAGTGGATATTCAGTGTAAATACGCCGGGTATATCGATCGGCAACAGGATGAAATCCAGCGCAGCCGCCGTTATGAGGAACTGAAGTTGCCGGGTGATTTGGATTATCACCACGTGCGGGGGTTATCCGCCGAGGTCTGCGAGAAACTCGCCAGGCAACGTCCCGATACTCTGGGGCAAGCGGGGCGGATTCCGGGAGTGACACCGGCAGCTGTTTCACTATTGTTGGTTCACCTCAAAAGGCACTCGCAACGCCGTAGTGCTTGAAGTTCGAGCGCTATTCCAATTATCCTGCGCATTCTTGACATGGATCAACGATAAAAGTGGCGATCGGGGGAATTAGTGTATGGTTACCACAACGTATCATTCTAATCAGTCCAATACCCTATCTTCAGCCGCTTTGGCGAGAGAGCGGTTGAGAAGCGTTGTCGACCAGCAACGCAATCTGCGCCGTAAAAATCCTGGTTATCTGCCCGCGTTGAAGACGGCGCTGCTGGATGTGTTATGCAAACATACCGATGCCAGGGCTGATCAGGTGGGCGTGCTTGTTACCCGAAACGACGTTTTCGCAGTAACTTTGTGCATGAGCGTCAAATGCAATAAGTCATTAACTTCCGATCCCCCAGCGCCCGAGCAACCCCGGCGTCGATTTTTTTCCCGTTTTGTTCCTTCGTAACCAGCACGTAAGGCGTCTTCCGCATCCGGTGTTGATCTTGATGCGGTTAGTGATGAACCAATCCGCAGCCCAAGGCAGGAATGATTTTGCAAAATTTCAATACCCAATGCATCTGCTTTACCGATAAGCGCGTATAGAAACACCCAAGGGGCACAAGCGCACTGCTGTCCCCTAAGGTCCTGAGCATTCGGTACCTTAGGGGACCCCGGTGGTCCCGATCAGGTTGATACCGTGATCGTATTGATTTTTCTCATAACTTCCTTTCGAATCTGAGCGATTAGGAGACTGATTTGATGAAAACCAAGACTGTCATCAATTCCGCTTTAGCTGGTGTGTTTGCTTTGGGTATGTTGTCCGTTGCTGGTACTGCAGTTGCTGCTGAAGAAGGTAAGGAGAAGTGCTACGGTGTGGTGAAGGCCGGTAAGAACGACTGCGGTGCTCCCGGCCATTCCTGTGCGGGTCAGGCCACCAAAGACAGCGATCCCAATGAGTGGGTATATCTGCCTACTGGCACCTGTGACAAAATCGCTGGTGGTAGCACTTCCAAGCCCAGCTAAGGATTGAATGTGATGTCGTCCAAGCCGACAACGTGCGGTCTTGGTCCTGATCTGATCCCGGCGCAAGCCGGGATCGGCCTTAGGGCCGGTCATTATCAAGACGTTTTGGACTCAAAACCTGCCATCGGATGGTTGGAAATCCATCCAGAGAATTATTTTGCAGCCGGAGGCAGGCACCTCGCACTACTGGAGCAAATCCGCAGCCATTATCCGTTGAGTATGCATGGCGTCGGGTTATCACTTGGTTCAACGGACCCACTTAACCATAATCATCTTGAAAAACTAAAAAGTTTAATTCAACGCTTTGAGCCGACTTTAGTCTCTGAACACGTGTCCTGGGGTTCAGTTGACGGGCGCTATTTTAATGATTTGTTGCCGTTGCCTTACACCGAAGAGGCGCTGGACCACATGGTCAGCCGTGTATCCCAGGTACAGGATTTTCTGGGACGGCAAATCCTAGTAGAAAACGTGTCTAGTTATTTGCAATATCAAGCCTCGACGATTCCAGAATGGGAATTCGTAGTGGAACTCGTGCGCCGGTCAGGCGCTGGATTGTTGCTGGATATCAATAACATTTATGTAAATTCGCAAAACCACGACTTCGACCCACTTACTTATTTAAAGGCTATCCCGGGCGATCTAGTCCAGGAGATTCACTTAGCGGGTTTTACGGTAAATACCGTCGAAGACCGGGAAATACTAATCGACACTCACAGTCGGCCGGTTTGGGAAGGCGTTTGGCAGCTTTATCAGCAGGCGGTGCAGCAACTCGGAGCTATTCCTGCACTCATCGAATGGGATGCCGATTTGCCACCATTGAATGTGCTGGTTGGCGAGGCGCAACGCGCAGACAGTATCGCGGAACAAAGTCATGCCCTCGTTACGTGAGTTGCAGACGGAATTTTCCCGCGCAGTGTTTGGGAATGAACTGAGCTTCGGTGCCTATGTGCGACCCGACGGTGGTCTGAATCCCGAACATCGAGTCGGCATCTATCGTAATAACACGTTTGCCAATTTTACCGATGCGTTGCAGCTTACCTACCCGGTTGTGCAACGCTTGGTCGGAGACGAGTTTTTCAGTTACGCCGCCGCTCATTATATCGGTCAAACACCCTCAACCTCGGGCGATTTACAAGAGTACGGTGACACTTTTCCGGAATTTCTCCGCACCTTTAAACCCGCTGCCAGCTTGCCTTACTTGCCTGATGTGGCCAGCTTAGAATGGGCGTATGAGCAGGTTTTTTATGCCGCCGAGCCTGACCCGCTGGATACGTTGGCCATGTCGCGTATTCCCGAGGAACGCTATGGTGATTTGCGGTTTACCCTGAGCCCTGCCAGCCGCTTGTTGACTTCGGCCTATCCCGTGTTGCGGATTTGGCAAGTCAACCAGGACGGTTTCGCGGGCGATCAAAGCGTCGATCTGGACAGCGGCGGCAATCAACTGCTGATTATCCGCCGCCATCTGCAGGTGGAACTGGAACCGCTGACCGAGGGCGAATATGTGTTGCTGCAAGCGCTTTCCGACCAGTTGGATTTTACGACGGCTTGCGAACAAGCATTGGCGCAACAACCGGATTTCAATCTACCCGCCAGTTTTCAGCGCCATGTGGCGCAGGGTACCTTGACTAATTTTTCCCTTTAACCCTACACGCAATCCGCTAGCGACGGAGGAATAGCCTGTGTTGTCGTCAACACTTTCTGACAATCCACCCAATCCATCAATCATCGCCAAAATTGCGCGCTTGTTCGATACGGTTATCAATGGCCTGAATTTCGTTTCGCCCGTCGGCTTTCTGTTGCTGCGGATTTGGGTGGCGTGGCAGTTCTTCAAGTCAGGCTTGACCAAACTGCCGATTCAAGATGCTATTTTCTTGTTCGAGAACGAATATCAGGTTCCCTTATTGCCGCCGGCGTTGGCCGCTTATCTGGCGACTGCGGTAGAACTCGGCTGCGCCGCGCTGTTGATGGTGGGCTTGGCGGGACGAGTCAATGCGTTAGGCTTGTTCATCTTGAACTTCGTCGCGGTGATTTCCTACGAGTACGCCACCTTAAAAGATCATTTACCTTGGGGTCTGATCTTGCTGGTATTCGTCCTCAGCGGTCCCGGCAAGCTTTCCATAGATTATCTGATCAACAAGTTCGTGCAGCGCTGATAAGCCGCCCTCTCTCAGCCTTCCCCCGCCAGGGGGAAGATGAACTACCTTGCTGCTTGTGAATATTTGACAATAGCCACGTTTTCAGCAGTCACCAATCCGTCACTTTGCGCTTCCTCGAACAGACTATCCAGTCTGGGAATAAACCCATCTATCTTCGTTGCGACGTCAATAATTTCGATAACGATGGGCAGATTACTGGAGAGATCCAAAGTCTTTGCCGTATGGATATGACTGGTGTGTCCATAGGACAGCATTCCCCGCCATGCTGTCGCTCCAGCTAGTCCGGCGGCATGCGCTTCTTTGACAATCATCTCGTACAACGGCGTGTGTTTAACCTTATCGGATTCGCCGACAAAGATACGCAATAATTTCGCTTTTCCATTGAGTTCCATAACAGCGCCCCGTTACTTAAACAGCAAGCGGATGATCAACATTCCCGCATAAAAACTCAGAAATGCTCCCAAGAAAGTCGCCAGAAAGTACAGGGAGCCATAAAAGACTTCGCCATCCCGAGCGAATTGTGCCATTTCAAAAATCATGGAGGATAAGGTGGTGAACCCCCCGCAGAATCCTGTGGCCAAAAGCAGCCGAGCCTCCGGTGACAGTATCTCGGTATTCTCAGCGAGCTGCGCAATGATACCGATGATAAAGCACCCTGCCCAATTGGAGAGCAAGGTGCCGAAAGGAAAAAACAGCGAATACTTTTGTAATCCCAGGCTGGTGGAATAACGCATTAGCGCACCCGCCATGCCACCGATACCGACGTAGATAAAAGACCAGAAACTAGTGCTCATCAACGACCTTGCTAAAATGATAGGTGAGGCTAAAACGACTAAATCTTAGACTGCTTTATGCGGGAGGAGACTATGCTTATCGTCCACGTATTTGTCCATGTCAAAGCCGACCAGGTTGAAGCTTTTAAAGCCGCTTCGTTGGAGAATGCCCGAAACAGCATCCTTGAGCCGGGAATCGCCCGCTTCGATGTGGTTCAGCAGAACGATGATCCGACCCGCTTCGTGTTGGTAGAGGTGTATCGTACCCCGCAAGACCCCGATCGGCACAAGGAAACCGCTCACTATCAAAAGTGGCGCGATACGGTCGCGGATATGATGGCCGAGCCGCGCTCCAGTATTAAATTCAACAATGTGTTCCCGGACGAGTCGGGTTGGGGTTAAGTGGCGGGTCGGGAGATCATCAATGCTTCACGCTAAACCATTTGCCCTTGGCTTTATACACCTTCGGCGAGCCTGGGGGACGCTTTTTAAACCGCCGATGAATCCAAAGATACTGTTCAGGTACTTGCCGAATCCACGCTTCAAGACACTGATTAATGCGCAGCGTATCAGCGGAAAAATCATCGGAAGGGAAGTCCTCTAACGCGGGTTGAATAATAACCCGATAACCCGCTTTTCCTGGCAGCCGTTGCGGGAAATAGGGGACAATCGCCGCGCCGGTAATTTTCGCCAAGCGGGAAGTGGCCACCAAAGTCAGCGCAGGAACGTTGAAAAACGGCACGAACAAACTGTCTTTCTTGCCGTGGCCCTGATCCGGCGCATACCAAACCACTTCACCTTTCTTCAATGCCCGAATCATGCCCCGCACCTCATTGCGGCGCAGTGGCGGAAACCGGGAACGCCGTTCCCGTTCCCGTCTCATAAAGGTTTCGAACAGCGGATTTTTATGCGGCCGGTACATGGCGTGAAACGATTGGTGAAAGGTGATGAGACGCGCGCCCATTTCCAGGGTGGTGAAGTGGCCAGTCAGCAGGATTACCCCTTTACCGCGTGCCAATGCTTCCTCAAGATGTTCCAATCCTTCAACCCAACCTAACGGACGGACCTTGTGATCGGGTGCCCACCAAGCCGTCGCCATCTCGAAAAACGCCATGCCCGCTGCAGCGAAATGGTTGTCCACCAGCGCTGCTCGCTCTGCAGTGGATAGTTCAGGAAAGCAAAGGGCTAGATTGACATCGGCGACATGGCGGCGGTAACGATTGAGTCGCCCGAACAGCCGGCCTAAAAAGCTCCCCAAACCTAATTGCACGGCGATGGGAAGTCTCGCAATCAATTGTCCGAAACCGACCCCGATCCAGGCAGACCAGTAGCGCGGTGCGGAGAACCGGCGAATCAGTGAAAAATCAGCCATTGATGAAATAAGGTTCGCGGAGAATGACTACTTATCGGGATCGGGTAGAGACGGAATAACGTTGGCGTCTTTGGGATACACCACGGCTTCGTAAGGGCGATTTTGAGGGGGCTGATCCGAAACGTGCACCTGCCCCTGATCGTCGCGCCAACGGTAGAGCGGCTTAGTGGTTTTCTGGTCTTTCGGTAGGTTATCTTTCACGAATTCCGGCAATGGCACTTCGTCGAGATAACCGCGCGTATCCAGATACCAATAACCGGCAATAGCGGCTATCCCGACAATGGCTCCCAATAACCATAAAATGATTCGTCCTGCTTGTCGATTGGCGGCAATAGGTAATTGAGTCATTTCCAATCTCCCCGCAAATCGGCGACGACAGACCGTAATCCGACCACATTGACTTGTTCCGGGGCTATGGGCGCACCGATAGCCAGCGCGATTTTAGACCAGAACCGACGCGGCAAGCGCTTCATCGCTGCACCCCCTTTGCGGCTGAAGAAGCTACCCCATAGACCGCGTAACGCCATCGGAATCACCGGGACCGGATTGCGTTTAATAATGCGTTCAATGCCGGAGCGGAATGGATTGAGTTCACCGTCTGTGGTGATCTTACCCTCGGGAAAGATACACACCACATCCCCAGCATCCAGATACTCGGCAATGCGTTCGTAAGCCCGTTCCAGCATCACCGGATCTTCTCGGGATGGTGCGATAGGGACTGCGCCGGCAGTACGGAACACAAAACTCAATATCGGTAATTTAAAGATGCGATGATCCATCACGAACCGAACCGGGCGATGGCAACACCCGGCAATCACCAGTGCATCCATGAAGCTGACATGATTACACACTAACACTGCCGGACCTTCATCTGGGATGCGTTCCAACCCTTGCGTACGTAACCGATACATGATGTTCACTAGGATCCAGACGATGAAGCGCATCAAAAATTCCGGCACCAGGGAATAAATGTAAATCGCCACCGCTGCATTAAACACTGCGATTACCAGAAACAGCTGCGGGATGTTGAAGCCCCGATTTAACAGCACGATAGCCACCAATGCGGAAACCACCATGAAGAACGCATTGAGGATGTTGTTACCGGCGATGATTCGCGACCGATGACTGGCCTCGCTGCGTTGCTGCACTAGGGCATACAACGGTACGATGAAAAAGCCGCCGAACAGCCCGATCAGACTCAGGTCCATTACGATCCGCCACTGACCGGGACTTTGCAGAAATGCGCTGACACCGCGCAACTCGCCAGCATAATCGGCATAAGGGGCCGCAAAAAACAAATCGATGCCGAAAATAGTGATGCCGATAGAGCCGAACGGTACCAGCCCCAGCTCTACTTTATGACCGGATAGGCGTTCGCAGAGTAGCGACCCAATGCCGATGCCCAGGGAGAACACAGTCAGCAGCAAGGTGACTACTTGCTCTGAGCCGCCCAGGGTATGCAGGGTATAATTGGGGAGCTGGGCTAGATAACTGGCCCCCACGAACCAGAACCAGGAAATCCCCAGGATCGACAGAAACACGGTGCGGTTTTGTCGGGTAAATAGAAAAATGCGCCAAGTTTCGGTGAACGGATTCCAGTTGATCTTTAGTTGGGGTGCAACCGGGGGGGCGGCAGGGATGCGGAAGCTGCTCAAATAGCCGAGTATGGCAAGCGTGATGACAATACCGGCGACCCACAGCGCACCGTCGGACAGCCCGATGAGAATGCCACCGACCATGGTGCCGAGCAGGATGGCTAGGAAGGTGCCCATTTCCACCATGCCGTTGCCGCCCATCAACTCATCTTCATGTAGGTGTTGCGGAAGAATCCCATATTTGATAGGACCGAACAGGGTGGACTGGGCGCCCATTAGGAATAACAAGCCGATCAACAACGCCATACTATTCAAATAAAACCCGATGGCGGCACCACACATGATCAGAATTTCCAACAATTTGATCCGTCGGATCAACATGGACTTTTCGTATTTATCGGCGAATTGGCCGGCGGTGGCAGAAAACAAAAAAAAGGGCAGAATGAACAGGCCAGCGCTGAGATTAACCAATGTATTCGAGTCGAAGCCGCTGTTGAGGGCTGCCTGAAACGCGATCAAGATTACCAGCGCGTTTTTGAAGACATTGTCGTTAAAGGCGCCAAGAAACTGGGTGACGAAAAAGGGCCCGAAGCGCCGTTGTTTGAGTAGGGTAAATTGACTGGTGCCTGCCATGGGATTGCCTGCGGTGTTGAGCACTGCGTTAGCATACCCGCTAACGGCAACTTGTCCAGCTTCCACCAGTCATTGGCTGCGATTCGCTATCCGATGATCTCCTCCACGTCGTTCAAGCACGTCGTTCAAGTGATGAGTAGCGCATTCACAGACAGCTGCTTCACGCGTTCTCCCGCTGTGCTCCTCGCGTTCCATACGCCAGCAGCGCTTGCAAGGCGTCCCGAGCCGCAGGTTCGAGGACATCCAACAATAATCCCACTCCATGGGTAGAACAACTAACGACTCGCCCAAACGGCTCGTAATGCACCAACTGGTCTTGCTCCAAAACCGCGAAGCGAACCTGCAGGTATGCGTCTTCGGGAAACTCCGCAGCGGTTTCCACTAACAGACCGTGCGGGCCGACTTGGCTGATTTTCCCTGCCGCTACACATTGACCCTTTCGAAACAATTCGGCATCGATAGGAGGGGCTATCGGCTCACTCTGCCAGCGGTATTCACTGTGAGTGGACGGGGATTTGACGGTCACTGAGTGATTAGTCATTTCAGTCTCCTGCTGTTGTTTGAAAGATGCTGCTGAAGCAACTCCGGTCTTAATCAAGTCGCACGACGTGAATGTGGTTGTATCCGCTTTCCTTGGCGCTGCGGCAGGCTTGGTGGGCAACCGTTAACAGGGCGATTTTATCGCTGTAGTGACGGAACAGTACCAAACCGATATTGACGTTGAACCGCACAGTATCTCCTTGCCACCACAGCAGCGAGTTTTGGATCGCCGTGCGCATCAAGCGGGCCACTTGCAGGGCACATTCCGAGAGGCAGTCCTGGATTAGTACGGCGAATTTTTCAGAACCTAAGAGGGTAATCGCATCATGTTGACCATTATCCGTGCCAAGCAACTGCACCACATGTTGTACCAGTGCTTCTGCGGTCATGTCTTGGTGGCGATCTTGCCCAATAGAACCGCCGCGCAACTGGGCATAGAGCAGCGCATGCAATTGCTTGCCGGGACACTCGGCAGAAAGTTCTTCCAAACATTGCTCGAATGTTTGGCGACTGACCAGTTTAAAATCATGTCGTTCACACACGGTCTTTCTCGGCGCTTGTTAGCGAACTTTGTTGGGCTCTCCAAGCCCTCTGCGCTAATCTAACAGGCTATTATTTATTAAAAAATTAGTGTGACTACGTAAGTAACAATACGGACAGAACAACTCATTTCAGATAACAGAGCGGTGGGCAGTGAAGAACTTGAGGGCGGTTGCAGTGACGGCAAGACCAGATTACTAATCGACTTCCGAGGATAGGGTAAAGTGAAAAATTGCACCGCTTCCGGAAGTGGGCTCGGTCCACAAACGGCCGCCGTGGGCTTCAATGATTGAACGACTGATGGATAAACCCAAACCGATTCCATGGGCTTTGGTGGTGAGAAACCGCTGGAAAAGACGTTCTGCGATTGCGGGATCCAGTCCGGGACCAGTATCTTCGACGGTGACTTGCACCTTACCCGTTTGGATTCGAGCAGTGCTGATAATCAGTTGCCGTACCGAACTGTCGGCTTGTTCCATTGCTTCAAGACTATTATGGAGTAGATTCACCAGGACTTGCTGAATTTGTATCTTGTCCATAATCAAAGTCGGCAAGGACTCGGTTAAGTCCAAGGTGATTGTCGCTCCCTCGAAGCGGGCCTCTGCTTCGGTGAACGCAACCGTTTCCCGCACCAAGGTGTTTAAATCGGTTCGTTCTCGCCCCTGGGTGCCCTTGCGTACAAACTGACGCAAATGACGGACAATTTCACCTGCTCGTTGCGCTTGGCTGATAGCTTGCTGGAGTGCGTGAACCAGTTTATTCGGTGTTGGGCTATTCTGGTTATGCAACATCATTAAAGCTGCATCGCAATAGTTGGCAATGGCGGTGAGTGGCTGATTTAGTTCGTGCGCGATGCTGGAGGCCATTTCACCCAGCGTGCTCAGGCGATTGACATGCGCTAACTCGGCTTGACGTTGTTTGACCTGTTCCTCAGCTTGTCGGCTTTCGTCGCGTGCTCGGACGAGAGCCTGTTCAGCCTGTTTGCGTTCAGTGATGTCGCGAATAATATGTTGAAAGAACAGCTGACCCTCAATCCGCATCGGGCGGGCGCTAACTTCGACCGGAAACAAGCTACCGTCCTTGCGTTGGTGGGTGGTCTCATACACCAAACCCCCGCTGCTCTCGACTAGGGCGAATTGGGCGCTGATCTGCTCTCGTTGATCAGGGTCGCTCAACTCACTTAAAGTGAGACTCCGCAATAGGTCGTGACTGTAGCCGTATGCGCTGATTGCCCGGTCGTTAGCTTCGCTCACTCGACCCTCCCCATCCAATAACAAAACAATATCATTGGCGTAGCGGGCGAGATAATCGAAGTGGCGAACCAACGCCTCGCGTTCCAATTCACTGCGATAATGATCGGCCAAGAATAGCGCGTGTTGTTGCCGCCACCATAAACCGACCCCCACCCCCGCTGCTGCAATGAAAACACTGACTAACATGCCGACTAAAAGAGCGACCCGCTGGGCGGCGGCATAAATTTCCGCAACATCGACTTTGGCGATTAAAAACCATGCGGTGCCGGGTACCGGCCACATGGCTGCTAAAACCGGTACTTGGCGATAATCCTCGCCTTCGAACAAACCGGCTTGACCGAGTACCGCCCTAGCCGCCGGTAATTGCGGCTCGCTGACGGCAAAGCGCAAATTCAGGGCAGTGTTTTTTCGATGTCTGAGTTCATTGAGAAACAACACATCATCGCCTTCCCGACGCACCAGCAGGGTTTCTGCACTAGGACTCGGCAACGGCCAGGTCTGTATCAGTGGAAATAAATACTGCTCGGGGTCAATGCGCAGGTAAATCATGCCGGCGATGCGCTCGATACCGTCGAATTTCAGTTTCAACGGTGCCAACAGCGTCAGCTCAATCGGTCCGTCAGGGTTATCGCGGTGCAATTCGGAGAGCACAGCTTGTTTGCGTTGTAAAACGCGTGACCGCAGTTCGGGTAAATGAGGATCTTCAGGGAGATCCCCGACACAGAGGTGGCGTTGCCCATCATTATCCAATAAGGCTACCGCGGTGTAGCCATAGGCTTGTTTCAGCCCGCTCAACCGATCATGCAATTGGTCGAGCCTGGAATCGGCAGATTGGGTGTCGATTTGCAAACAGTGCTGCGCTGCCTCAGCCAGAAAAGGGTCGGTACTGATAGCCAGCGCATCGGCACGTCGTTCAGCAATCCAAGCGGCGATCTGTTCCACCTTGGTGTCGGCAATGGCATTGAGTTCAGCCTGTTTGCTGCTTTGTACTGCCCGTTCTTGGTAGCGATAAATCGCGTAGCCGGTAGCACCGATTGCCCCGGTCAATAGCAGAAAAATCATGAGAGGGATACGCACCCCATGCCAAAGCGAAGGTATGGAGCCGGTGCGTGCCGCGGCGGAAAAGTGCTTCACTGTGGTTTCGTAGCAGTAATTCCGCATTGCGCAGCTAGCATGACCAAATCAGGTAATGAATCTGCTTCCATCTTTTCCATGATACGGGCGCGATGTGTTTCCACTGTGCGTGGGCTGATCGCTAGTGCTCGGGCAATTTCTTTGTTGGATTTGCCGGCAATCACCAATGCCATGACTTCTTGCTCGCGTGGGGTCAGATGAGCAAAACGCGCTAGTACCAGACTGGTATCCGCTTCTGCTTGGCGCTGTCGAACATCCTGCGCTAGAGCTTCCTGAATACGTTCTAAGAGAATTTCTTTTTTGAACGGTTTTTCCAGAAAATCGACAGCGCCTGCCTTGACTGCCTTGACCGACATCGGCACATCGCCGTGCCCGGTAATAAAGATGATAGGAATACTGATCTTTCTCTCAGACAGCGCTTCTTGTAACTCCAGACCACTCATGTCCGGCATGCGCACGTCTAATATCAGACAACCGGGCTGGGTGGACTCATAGTGGTCCAAAAAAGCCTGTGCAGAGGCATACCCGACGACTGTCAATCCGGCCATTTCCAGTGACAGGCTGAACGAATCGCGGACCGCCTCATCATCGTCGACCAGAAAGACCGTCGGTTGCAGATTCATGGACATGCACTCCTTAACCATCGCACCGACTCCGGTTTGGTGCCGCGTGCATAGTTGGTATAGTAGCAAAGCTGCAGTTAAACCGGAGAGTCACTTATGTTAAATGTCGTACCCGTGCGGGCGTTTCAGGACAACTATATCTGGTTGATTAAAGATGCCGTAGGTCGCCAGGCGGCCATCGTCGACCCCGGCGATGCACGTCCGGTATTACAGGCGCTGCAAACCGAAAACATCACCCCCGTCGCTATTTTGATTACCCATCATCACGGCGATCACGTCGGCGGCGTTGAATCGTTGTTGACGCACTATCCCAATCTGCCCGTTTTCGGACCGGCTGGTGAACCCATTCCACGCATTACCCGTCGTTTAGCCGAGGGCGACGTGATCACCGTGCCCGGCTTGGAAGTTGAATTTAGCATCCTGGATGTGCCCGGCCATACTCGGGGTCATATCGCTTATTTTGGGGAAGGCGCGCTGTTTTGCGGGGATACGGTGTTTTCCGTCGGTTGTGGGCGGTTGTTCGAGGGTACCGCCGAACAAATGCATGCCTCTTTGTCCAAACTAGCCAGTCTGCCCGGCGATACGCTGGTGTATTGTGCGCACGAGTATACCCAGAGCAATATCGCTTTCGCCAAGTGGGTGGAACCGGACAACGCGGATTTGTTGCAGCGCGAACAGGAAGCTAATGACTTGCGGGCGCGGGATTTACCGACAGTTCCCTCGCGTTTGGAGGTCGAACGGCGCACCAATCCGTTCTTACGCTTTGACGCGCCGACCGTGATCCAAGCCGCCAGCGCTTTTGCCGGGCGATCCCTGCGCCCGGGTGCTGAGGTGTTCGGTACGGTACGATACTGGAAAGACACCGAATTCGATTAGGTTCGATTAGGTCAGCCGGTTATTCGGTACGCCGTAGATAAACCAACTCTTTGGGTAACGGGGTATTATTGCCGAACCGGTCTTCGCCATAGCCGGCTTGCGCGAGCAGTTTGATATCGGCGAGCACGCGCTTGTCACCGACGAAGGTAATGGTCAAATCGGTATTGATGTCGATCTGGCCGGTCGCCAAAAGGCGCGCGATCTCGGCGGTGACTTGTGCTAGCAAGTCGCCTTCTTTGAGGGTAAAGGTTTCTGTCAACTGCAACGGTTGCTGGTAAATCACCACTTTGTTCTGCGCGGCTAGTGTTGCGATAATCCGCTTGATTGCGGCTTGGATTTGTCGGTCGGTCACGGTGCGTTTGGGCAGCGGCAGGTGAGCGATTTCCGAGGCTAACCAGCGCCGTTTCCCGGCGTTGATTTTCTCGTTAGCGCGGAATAAATCCATCGGCGCAGCCGCATCATAGGTATCGTCGGCGAGTTCCATGCGCACTTCGCTGCCGTAATGCAGGACAATTTTGGCAATCAAAGTTGCAGGGCGAACGTGAAATCCCCGATAACTGGGTACCGACACCTGGATACTGTCGATTTCGGCATAGCGTTTGAGCATGCTGTGACACAGTCGCTGACCGCAAGCTACATAGTAGCTTGCGTAAGTCAGCGCATAGCCCATCAGTACCTTTAACAGCGCATCGGGGGAAAGAATGGGACGACGACGTAAAGATAAATCGCCGGTTTTGGTGTTGACATGGCGCTCATAGTAGTGCACCAATTCCGTGGCGATTTCCAGCAGATGAAAGACCACGCTGATATGGCCTCGTAGCACCGGCAAATCCACATCTAAATGCTCGACTTGGGTTTCCGATACATAGGTATCATAAGAGGATTGCAAATTATGGAAACGGTATTTGAGATACCGCAAGCTTTCCTCGCTAACCAATTCCGGGCAATAAGCGGAATAATTGTCAGGCTGTATTTTGACCACCGTATGCAGCAGTTCGCTGTCGGCAGCCAAGTTGAGAAAAGCGGTGGCGAGATGAGTGACGGTTTCCGCAGCACTTTTAATGCGCCGGGTGGGGCGGTCATGAGCCAGACGACCGGCTAACCGATATTCCGCATAACGGTCTTTGGTATAGCCGACGTCGACAAAGGAAAACACATCCAGTCGCTTGGCTTGTTCCAACAGGCCGCCGGCTGCTTCCATTAGTACCTCGCCGGTAAACGCCAGGGCGCGTTCGGTAGCGGCCACGAAGTCATGCTCAATCGGCAATAGGCGGTAATCCGGCACAGCATACCAGATATGCAGCAATTTATAGCTGACATTGGCGAACAATTTGACGGCCGCCGTTAGCGCTCGAAACCGACACCAACGGCGGTTGTTGCGTGCCCCGTAGGTATCCAACATCTCTTCGAGTTGAGTCGCCTGGGAAAGCAAGCTCCCCAATAAAGGACGTTTCAGCGCCGACTTGACCGAGACATGATCGGAAAGATGATAGGCTAAGCTGAGCAAACGCCAAGCACGCCGAGCAACCAGGTCACGAAAAACCTGCTCGTCGATAATTTCCGGCTGCTGGCTTAAGCGTTGGGCTTCATTCACTGCGCGACCACCTGTGGCAATCAATACAAATCCGAAAAACCGGATATTGTACGCAAATCCCCTACTATTAGTTTAGATTCCGTTTAATGCCAAAATGTCAAATGTCGCTAAAGCAGGTTATTTACAGCGAATGTGTTCGTAAATGTTTAAATAATGCTGGCCCGGATAGTTCCATGAATAATCGTAGCGCATCCCATTGATAATGAGCTGACGAAAATCATCTGGATAACTGTACCAACAACCGATAGCCCGGAACATGGCAGACTCAAGTCCTTGGGCATCGGGTTCGGTAAACACGTAACCGTTGCGTTCATGGAGTGGTTTATGCGAATGGTCTTTGTCGAACACGGTATCAGCCAGCCCGCCGACCCACCGGACAATCGGCACCGTCCCGTATTTTAACGAAAGCATCTGAGCAAGGCCGCAAGGCTCATACAGGCTGGGCATGATGATCATATCCGAGCCGGCGTAAATCAAATGAGATAGCTCTTCGTTAAAGCCTATTTCCAAATGACAGTCCGGACTGTCGTTAAGTTGGTGTTTGAGCTGCCAGAATTCTTCGTTGATCTTTTGCTCTGGGCTGGTTCCTAACAGCACAAATTGAGCGCCATGTTCCAGTGCGTAGAAAATCCCGTGTCGAATCAGATTGACACCTTTCTGGAAATCCAACCGACCGACATAAGAAATAATCGGCTTGTACTCTTTGCTTAACCAGAGCCGGTCGCGAAGCGCCTCTTTATTGAGATATTTATTGGCCAGTGGGGGCGGGATATACTGTGGTTCCTGATCAAGTGGTTCCTGTACCGGCTGCGCTGCGGCTAGCACTTCTTCCATGCTGGGCGCTTCATCCTCTGTGCCTTGCTCGCGTTGTTCCGCAATAACATCTTTGGCGACGTTAACGGATGGCGCCTCTACAGGAGTGTCTTCGCTAGGTGGCGTCTGCTCAGCTTGTGTTGTGGAGGTTTCAACATTGCTCAGCGAAGTATCAGGCTTTTCGATAGTTGGAGAAACTCGTTCAGACTTGGCAGAAATTTCCGGCGAATCCGTTGCTGTTGCAACATCCTCAGCACCGGCTGCTTTAGGCTGAGAAGGTGTGGCCGATTCGATTCCGGCGGTAGTTGGAGCAGATGAGGTTGTACGCGATTTTACGGCGTCAGCCTTGGTCCGACTGCGACTCTGAGTTTTTCGCTTAGTGGTTTGGGACACCGCTGAAGCAGCGGGCTGTTGTACCCCAGAACGACGCTTGTTGCGGGTATTCTGCGAACTTGACTTAGCTGCCGCTGGAGTTATCGCAGAAGAACGTTCTGTGGTGGCGGGGGGCTCTGGAGCGGCTGGTTTAGTAGGCTGGGCTTCAAGAGTGCTATCCCGTTCAGATTTGGGCGCCGTCCCTGTGGTAGGCCTACTAGGGGATTTCTGAGTCCGACTAGGGGTTTGATCAGTGGTACGGGTTTTTTTCGCCATGCTGGTAATCAGTTATGGTAGCTGTAGTGATGGGGGATGTGCGGATCAATTTCTGGATTCCATAGATCATAATCCACGCCATTGAGGACTCCGCCGAACTTGCCGTGATGAGTGCGTAGCGTGGCCTCCAAACCGAAGCCTTGATCGACCTGAGCTTCCCAGGCATGATGGGGCGAAACGGTGGTTACGAAATTGGAGTACACAATACCGCCTTTCATGATATTCAAAGCGTGAGAGTGATGGTTATCACCCAAGCGGTCGTGATGTAAATAATATTCCGGGCGATTTAGGCCGGTGGCGTGCAATACCTGTGGGCCAGTTACACCCTGATACCTGAAATTATGAATCGTATAACAGGCCCGTTGGCTGTGCAGGCCGAGATTCTGATACATCTCATAAAGTAACACCGGCACTAAACCGGTTTGCCAGTCATGGCAATGAATAATATCCGGGCGTCTATTGTCTTTGAGCAGGAATTCCAGCGCGGCTCTACTGAAAAAGGCAAACCGCATGACATCGTCATTGGCTCCGTAATAAAGCCCTCTATTGAAAAAATTATCTGCTGAATGGGGCTCGATAAAGAAACACTTGCGACCATGAACGAAACCGAACCAGACCGTACAGTGAATGCCGCCGCCAAACCAAGGCACCCATAATCCCGAGTATGTGACTGATAATCCCCAGATATGGTCATAGCGCATATTATTGTATTTAGGCAGGATAATTTCGACCGAATTACCCCGAACTTCCAATTCTCTGCCCAGACCATAAACGACATCCGCTAACCCGCCGACCTTGGCCACGGGTGCGCACTCAGGGGTGACCATTACGATATACATAATATAGTGAATTCCTGACTAACAGACTGTTTCATCATAACCGATACACCTATTCCTGAATAGGGGGTCAGGCTTTCATTATTTGACTTTTGTGAAGCGCCCGCTACCCTGTGTAGCATGGCAAGAAAGACACGACTGCATGTACCGGACGGCGTTTATCACGTCATGCTCAAAGGTAACGGAGAACAACGAATTTTTTTTACTGATCAGGACCGTTGTCGATTTTACCTGCTGTTGCAGGAAGGCATCGCCCGCTTCGATTATCGGGTGCACGGATTCTGCTTGCTGGATAACCATTTTCACTTGCTAATCCAAGTCGGCAACATCGCCCTGTCCAAGCTGATGCAGAATCTGGCCTTTCGCTATACCCGTTGGGTCAACCGTAGTCAGGATCGGGTAGGGCATCTGTTCCAGGGTCGTTATCGAGCCATTCTGATCGATCAAGACCATTATTTATTGGACTTGGTACGCTATATCCATCTTAATCCGGTGCGGGCCGGGTTGGTAGAAGATCCTGCGGATTACGGCTGGAGCGGTCACCGCACCTATCTGGGACAGGAAACCCTGCCCTGGCTGACTACCGATTGGACACTTAGCCAACTAGACTCAAATAATGCTGCTGCGCGGCAGCAATACCGACAATTTGTATTGGCTGGTATTGGAGTGACAGTGGAAAACCGCTTCCATCTGGGTGGGCAGCGTGATACCCGTATCCTGGGGACTGATGGGTTTGTCAATCGGATATTGGCCGGTAGCGAGCGCATCCCGAATCAACCACCACCATTGGATACCGTTGTCCAAGAAATTTGCCAAGCTTACGGCTTGACAGAATCACAGTTGACTTCCCGTCAAGCTGGCCGATCGGCTGCTCAAGCCCGAGCATTAGCGGGGTTGATCGCGATGCAAACCGGCGCGGACTCGCTGACTGCCGTATCGACCCGGTTTAATCGGGATGTCGCGACCCTGAGCACGGGTATCCGTCGCTTGACGACTAAGATTCAGTTGCAGGGCTCTCATATCAATCCCTGGGGACAGGTGCTGGAACGGTTTAATGTCCAAGTATGAACTTCTGACCGAGCCCCTCACCACATTCATTACTGTATAGGATGCCATTGATGGCTGTTACCATTCGTCGCCTCAGCGGTCGAGAAGTATCGCCTTATCTCTCTGAGTTGGCACGGCTGCGTATTGCAGTATTTCGCGAATACCCGTACCTTTATGAGGGTGATCTTGAGTACGAGGCGACCTATCTGCGTGCTTACAGTCAGTCACCCGAAAGTGTATTCGTGCTGGCTCAAGATGGTGAACAGATTATCGGCATCTCAACCGGGTTACCGCTGTCGCAAGCGGATGCTGAATTCGTCGCCCCGTTTGTCGAACAGGGTTATACGCCGGAGACTGTGTTCTACTTTGGCGAATCCGTGTTGTTGTCGGCGTATCGCGGCCAAGGTATCGGGGTGCGGTTTTTTGAGGAACGAGAAGCTTTCGTTCAGGCACGGCAACGGTTCCGCTATTGTGCGTTTTGCGCGGTTGCCAGACCCGAAGATCATCCGGCTCGTCCGGCGAATTACCAACCACTCGATCAATTTTGGCGTAACCGGGGGTACACGCAATACCCGCAATTAAAAACGCTGTATCCCTGGCGGGATTTGGGTGAATCGGAAGAAACCCTAAAGCCCATGATATTTTGGATTAAATCCCTCGGTTGAGAGCCAAAGGCGCATGTTCGAGAAGATCCTGATTGCCAATCGCGGCGAAATCGCCTGCCGTATCGCACTCACCTGTAAGCGGCTGGGGGTGAGCACCGTGGCGGTGTATTCCGAAGCGGATACCAACGCCCGCCACGTAGCGTTATGCGACGAAGCGTATCTGTTGGGTCCGGCTCCGGCGCGAGAGAGTTATCTGAACAGCGCACGGATTTTGGATGCTGCCCGCACCAGTGGTGCGCAAGCGATTCATCCCGGCTATGGATTCTTATCGGAAAATGCCGACTTTGCCGAAGCCTGCCAAACCGTCGGTATCGTATTCATCGGACCGCCTGCCGCCGCTATTCGGGCTATGGGCTCCAAAAGCGCTGCCAAGGCGTTGATGGAACAAGCCGGGGTGCCGTTGGTGCCCGGTTATCATGGCGAGGCGCAAGACCAGGAAACGCTGTCGCGGGCCGCAGACGAGATCGGCTATCCGGTGTTGATTAAGGCATCTGCCGGGGGCGGCGGTAAAGGAATGCGTATCGTGGAGTCCGCTGCTGCGCTGACTGAAGGCATCGCCAGCGCTAAACGAGAAGCTACGGCGGCCTTCGGCGACGACCGGGTATTGATTGAGAAATACCTGTTGCGGCCCCGCCATATCGAAATTCAAGTGTTTGCCGACCGGCAGGGCAATACGGTGTACTTGTTCGAGCGCGATTGTTCGATTCAACGCCGCCATCAGAAAATTCTGGAAGAAGCGCCCGCACCGGGTATGAACCTCAAACGCCGCTGCGAAATGGGTGAAGCCGCCGTTGCCGCTGCCAGCGCTATCGGTTATGTGGGGGCCGGCACGGTGGAATTCATCGTCCATCAGGATGGCAGCTTTTATTTCATGGAAATGAATACCCGGCTGCAGGTCGAACATCCCGTGACTGAGATGATCACCGGCCAAGACTTGGTGGAATGGCAGCTGCGCGTGGCGGCGGATGAGCTGCTGCCCTGCACCCAGGATCAACTGGCCGTGACCGGCCATGCGTTTGAAGCGCGGATTTATGCCGAAGATCCGGAACGGGATTTTCTGCCGTCCATCGGTCGCATTGAACACTTGCGTACTCCGGTTGAAAATTTGCACGTGCGACTGGATACCGGCGTGCGTCACCACGATGAAATCAGCATGCACTACGATCCCATGATCGCCAAGTTGATCGTGTGGGATCAAGATCGACTTGGCGCATTGCGGCGCTTACGGCAAGCATTAGCCGATTATCAAATCGTGGGAGTGGCGACCAATTTGCGGCTGTTGTCGGCGGTGACAGCGCATCCCGCTTTCGCCGGCGGCGCACTGGATACCGGCTTTATTGAACATCACCGCAGTGAACTGTTTCCCGGCAAACAGCCGGTGTCCGACCGTATCCTGGCTTTGGCGACCTTGGGCCGATTATTGCGGGTGGATCATGAGGCTGTTGCTCACGCCCGACGCTCCGGCGATCCCTGGTCCCCTTGGCATTTGACCAGTGCTTGGCGATTGAATGACGATAATTTGCAGACTTTGTATTTCCGCGACGGTGATCGGGAAGTGCGGGTCACGGCCCATTATCGCAGCGATCATATCGTATTGGACTTGCCCGGTGGTTCGCTCAAGGTCAGCGGAGAATTGAGTGCCGAAGGCGACATTGTGGCCGATCTGGGCGGCGTCAGGATGCGCGCAACCCTTGTGCGTCAGGGGCACGATATGGTGATTCTGACTCAGGGCGAAAGCCATCAGTTGACGGTACATAATCCGCTGACTGAAGGCATGGAAGATGAGGTCCATACCGGCAGCCTGGCAGCTCCCATGCCCGGATCAATCATTCAGATCCTCGTCACAGAAGGGCAACTCGTGGAAGCCGGTATGCCGCTGCTTATTCTGGAAGCCATGAAGATGGAGCATACCATCACCGCGCCGCGTGCCGGGACGGTGGAACGCCTCCACTATGCCGTGGGCGATCAAGTGCAAGAAGGGGTGGAATTGCTGGTGTTGGCTGGAGAGGATTAAGTTGGCTGATTTCTCACGATGGCGATTCTCAAACTAACGCAGGGCTCACGCAGCTCGTGCCAGAGGACGCCGTGAATACTTCCCTGTAGGCTTGACGACGGCCATCCAGGCCGTCGACACCTCTTGCGCGAGCGACGAAAGCCCTGGTTGCGCATCAGTCCTAATGGTATCGTTAGCATCCCGCTAACCGCTAATTAATAAACATCAAACAGTGAGTCTCCGGCAATCCCATCGGGTGTTGTTGGTTGGCTTCGGATTTTTCAGGCTTTCAGTCATGAATCAGGACAATTTGCAACAGTTATCCGCTCAGGGTTTCAACCGCGTTCCTGTCGTTCGGGAAGTGTTGGCCGATCTGGATACCCCGTTAAGCACTTATCTCAAATTGGCCGACGCGCCGCACACGTATTTATTTGAGTCAGTGCAAGGCGGTGAGAAATGGGGGCGATATTCGTTTATCGGCTTACCCTGCCGGACTATCGTGCGGGTGTGCGGACATCAGATCACCGTGGAACACGACGGGCAATTGCTCGAAAGCACGGAAAGCGCAGATCCGCTGGCTTGGTTACAAGCGTTTCAATCCCGTTACCGGGTAGCCGAGACTGAGCAGGGGCTGCCCCGCTTTGCCGGCGGTTTGGTGGGTTATTTCGGCTATGACACGATTCGCTATATCGAGCCGCGTCTGGCGCATTGCCCTAATCCGGACCCGTTGCAAACGCCTGACATCGTGCTGATGCTGTCTGAAGAGGTGGTGGTATTCGATAATCTGTCCGGCAAGTTATTTTTGATTGTCCTAATCGATCCGTCTCAGGACCAAGCGTACCTTGGCGCGCAACGGCGTCTGGACGAATTGGTGGAGCAGCTGCGCACCGGCCATATTGATTACGCTCGGGATACTGAAGCTGGCTTAGATGAGGAGGAGGTTGGTGAGGATGATTTCGCATCGGCATTCACTCAACAGGGTTATGAAGACGCGGTACGTCGAATCAAACAGTACATCGTTGACGGGGACTGTATGCAGGTGGTGCCCTCCCAACGCATGTCCATTCCGTTCCGCGCCAGACCGTTAGATCTGTATCGTGCGTTGCGCAGTCTCAACCCGTCGCCGTACATGTATTTTCTCCATTTGGGCGATTTTCATATCGTCGGTTCGTCGCCGGAGATTCTGACCCGGTTAGAGGATGGCATAGTGACGGTACGTCCGATTGCCGGTACCCGCCCGCGTGGGGCTACGGAGGCTGAAGATAAGGCCCTGGAAGTGGAATTACTGGCCGATCCTAAGGAACTGGCTGAACACCTGATGCTCATTGATTTGGGACGTAACGACGTGGGTCGGGTCAGTGAGATCGGCAGTGTCACCCTCACCGAGCAAATGGTGATTGAACGCTATTCCCATGTGATGCACATCGTGTCTAATGTGATAGGTCGATTGAATCCCGGTCTGAATGCTATCGACGTGCTACGCGCGACGTTCCCGGCGGGTACTTTGACCGGCGCGCCAAAAATCCGCGCGATGGAGATCATCGACGAGTTGGAGCCGGTCAAGCGGGGTGTTTACGGCGGCGCAGTAGGTTATCTGTCTTGGTCCGGCAACATGGATATGGCGATTGCGATCCGCACGGCGGTGATCAAAGATAAGGTACTGTATATTCAGGCCGGCGGCGGCATCGTGGCTGATTCGGTACCCCGTTTGGAATGGGAAGAGACCTTGAATAAACGGCGTGCTATGTTTCGCGCGGTGGCAGTTGCAGAAAGAGAACTGCTGTAGCAGCAACCCAACAGAGGTATAACAGCGCCATGTTGCTCATGATCGATAATTACGACTCCTTCACTTACAACCTCGTGCAGTATTTAGGCGAACTGGGGGCGAATGTGCAGGTGCGCCGCAACGATACGGTGACGATCAGCGATATTGAACAGCTCGAACCCGAGCGTATCGTGATCTCGCCGGGACCTTGCACGCCTAACGAAGCCGGTATTTCGGTGCCCGCAATCAGCCGTTTTGCTGGGCACAAACCGCTGCTGGGTGTTTGTCTCGGCCATCAAAGCATCGGCCAAGCATTTGGAGGGCGGGTTGTTCACGCGCGTGAAATTATGCACGGTAAAACGTCTTTCATTCATCATAAAGGAGTCGGCGTGTTTGCCGGGTTGCCCAACCCCTTTGAAGCCACCCGCTATCATTCCTTGGTGATTGAGAAAACCAGCTTGCCGGATTGTCTGGAGGTGACCGCCTGGACGGAAACGCCGACCGGTGAGTTGGATGAAATCATGGGTTTACGGCATCGGCACTGGCCTATTGAAGGGGTGCAATTTCATCCCGAATCGATTCTGACCCAGCCGGGCCATGCTCTGCTGGCGAATTTTCTAAAGCTTCAGCATTAGGAGACGACAACCCGTGGATATGCCAACAGCCATCCGTCAGGTCACCGAAGGCCATGACTTGAACGCCCAAGCCATGACCCAAGTGATGCGTACCATCATGAGTGGGCAGGCAACGCCGGCCCAGATCGGCGGGTTCCTGATCGGGTTGCGCATGAAGGGCGAAACGGTTGAGGAAATTGCCGCTGCTGCCAGTGTCATGCGCGACTTGGCGGTGCACGTCCAAGTGCAGGGTTCCCCGGTGGTCGATACCTGCGGAACGGGAGGGGATGCGGCGGCGACTTTTAATATTTCCACTGCCAGCGCCCTGGTGACCGCTGCTGCCGGCGCTAAAGTGGCCAAACACGGTAATCGGTCGGTATCCGGTAAAACCGGTAGCGCCGATGTCCTGGAAGCAGCCGGAGTAAAGTTGGATCTCAATCCGCAGCAGGTCGGCGCCTGTATTGACGAGGTAGGGATCGGTTTTCTGTTTGCGCCGCAGCATCACAGCGCCATGAAACATGCGATTGGTCCTCGTCGGGAAATGGGCGTGCGCACGATTTTCAACGTGTTGGGTCCGTTGACCAATCCCGCCGGAGCGCCTAATCAACTGTTGGGGGTGTTTTCAGCCGCGTGGGTGGAACCCTTGGCGCAGGTGCTGCAACGCCTGGGCAGTCGCCATGTGCTAGTGGTGCATTCGGAAGATGGGCTCGACGAGATCAGCATCAACGCGCCGACCCAAGTCGCTGAACTGAAGGCGGGCACCGTGCGTACCTATAACCTGACCCCGGAAGAATTTGGTTTCTCGCGCCAGTCTCTGGAATCGCTGCGCGTGGAAAGTGCTGAACAGAGTTTAGCCCTGATTCGGCAGGTGTTGGAAAATCAGCCGGGACCGGCCCGTGACATCGTCGCCCTGAATGCAGGAGCCGCGATTTATACCGCCGGTTTGACGGAATCGTTGCAAGATGGGGTGCAAAAGTCGTTGAGTATTCTAGCTGGCGGAGCGGCGCTTGACGTGTTGGAACGGTTGGTGACCTACACCCAACAGCAGGCCTAGAGCGATGCAGGATACGCCGGATATTCTTAAGAAAATTCTCAGCCGCAAAGCCGAAGAGATCGTGGACCGCAGCGCCCGCTTGGGGCTGCGTGAACTGAGTCAGCGGATTGCCGATTTGCCATCGCCACGCCGTTTCGCGGAACAGCTTGAAGATCGAGTCAATGCGGGTCGGGCGGCGGTGATTGCCGAAATCAAAAAGGCCTCTCCCAGCAAAGGGTTGTTACGCGATCCTTTTGTGCCGGCTGATATTGCTCGTAGTTACGAGGCGGGTGGTGCGGCCTGTCTATCGGTATTGACTGATCGCGATTTTTTTCAAGGTGACGACACGTATTTACAGCAGGCTCATGCGGCTTGTCAGCTACCGATTCTACGCAAGGATTTCATCATTGATCCGTATCAGGTTTACGAGGCCCGGCTTATCGGCGCCGATTGTATTTTACTGATAGTCGCTGCTTTGGGTGATGCCATGCTGCGCGATTTGGCGCAACTGGCATTGCATCTCGATATGGATGTGCTGGTGGAAGTGCATGATGCGGCTGAATTAGAGCGCGCTTTAGATGTTGGTGCGTTCCTGCTGGGAATCAACAACCGAAATCTACGCACCTTCGAAACCCGCCTGGACACGACCTTGGATTTGTTAAAGCAACTGCCCGGCGATCAGTTGGTGGTGACGGAGAGTGGTATTCACTCATCAGCGGATGTGGCGTTAATGCGCGAACACGGCGTCAACGCCTTCCTGGTTGGCGAAGCCTTTATGCGGGCCGTCGAACCGGGAGCTGAGTTGACGGCGTTGTTCGGACCGTATCTATAACTACCAAGGGGAAGATTTATGAAAGCACGCGTCAGATGGGTAGAGGATATGACCTTTATCGGTGAGGCGGCCAGTGGTCACGCCGTGGTGATGGATGG
>JAZBPA010000367.1:0-16318 GCA_036351435.1 Candidatus Competibacteraceae bacterium | reverse complement strand
TCTGTTGTTGGGTAGCGATGGGCGGATTCAGGACGAGCAAGATTTAATCAGTGCCGAGCGGCCAAACTCGCGGGATGGATCGGTCGCTTTTAACGAATCATCGCGGGAATTTCGGGTGAACCTGGATAGCGTGCCGCAAACCGTTGCCCGCATTGCTATTGTGCTAGCGGTCAAGCCCGGTCTCGGAGCGGGCGTCACCTTCAGCATATTCAGCGCGATTCGGGTGAAGTTGGCGGATTCTACCGAGCAATCCATTTTCCCGCTACCGCTCGCCAGTCGCGGTGAAACGGCTATGATTCTGGCGGAATTGTACCGCTACCGTGACCAGTGGAAATTCCGGGCGGTTGGGCAGGGATTTACTGCAGGTATATCCGCGCTGGCCGCGCACTTCGGACTGTCTATGCCAGAACCGCCTCCCTCACCCGCTCCTGATCATGGATCGGGCGGTGGTCACAGGCGACCGGGCGACCCTTCCACTTTCAGCGGTACGGGTTTTTGTGTTCATAGCGACGGTTATGTGCTGACCAACTACCATGTCATTGAAGGTGCACGCGAAATACAGGGGCGCTCGCCCCGCCACCGCTGCCCGATGGAGGTGGTTTTCTCCGATCCGACTAACGATCTAGCCTTGCTACGTGCTGACTCAGCCATTCCCGGTATTGCGGTATTCCGTGCCGGGCAACAAGCGCAATTGGGTGAAAACGTAATCGTGGTCGGCTATCCGCTAGGCGGTTTGCTGGGCTCGGGACCGCAAGTCACCACCGGCAATGTCAGTTCATTGATCGGCGCGCACGATGACACGCGCTTGTTGCAATTCACTGCCCCGACCCAGGCCGGAAACAGCGGTGGTCCGTTATTGGATAGCAACGGCGCAGTGATCGGGGTAGTGAGTTCCAAACTGAATGCGGCGCGCATCCATGAAATCACCGGCGACATCCCGCAAAACGTAAATTTCGCCATCAAGGCGACATTGGCCTGGGGTTTGTTGGATGCGGTCGGGGTGGAATTTCAACAGCAGCAGATAGAGCCAGCCGCGCCAATGCCTAAAGTTGTGGCTGCCATCGCCAACGAGGCCCGAGATTTCGTCATGAAAATTGAGTGCCGGGAATAAGCCTTATTGGTTACCCCGGCATGGTGATTACATCGAAGCGTTTCTGGCCAGATAAGCTTCCATCAATCGGCTGGGATCACGCTTGAGTTTGCTTTTCCAATCGCCCAGTTTTACCCGGCTTTGTATCAAACCCCGCAGAACACCGACATGTTGCGTCAGACCCAAGCTGGTGGCGCCGACCATGACATCGTCCTGAAACTCTAAATTCAAATAGAGAAATTCGTCGGGATTACACAGTTCAACCGAATCGCCGCCGTCCACTCCCATCCATAACCCGAACGAACTGGAGATCAAACCCAAAGTATCCAGAACATTCATGTTGAAACTGCCCTGGAATGTGGTATTGGCTCCCGCCATATTTAGCGCCGCTACTCGGCCATGATCGCTGGCAGTGGGCTGAATGGCGTGCACCTGATAGCCGCCGGTGGAAAAATCACGTCCTTCGGCAACATCACCGGCTGCAAAAATCTCCGGAACATTGGTTTGCAACTGGTAGTCCACCAGAACTCCTTGCTCCAGTTCCACTTCACTGTGTTTGAGAAAATCGACATTGGGTTTTACACCCGCTGCTGAAATCACTAAATCCGCTTCCAGCTGGTGTCCGTTATCCAGCGTGACTTGCAAATGTTGCGGGGTGGCGCTACTCAGCCCAACTGCCTCGGCTAGACGATGCAACGCTCCTGGGGCATGTCCGGCTTCGATAGCGTTGACGCGAGTCCCGGTATGCACTTTGACGCCTTTGGCTTCACACCAACGTCTGATCATGTTGCCCGCCGTCTGATTCATCATGCGCGGCACCATACGATCGCCCATTTCCACCACAGTGAGGTCAACGCCCCGCGCGGCCAACGATTCCAGAATAATACAACCGATAAAGCCTGCGCCGATCAACACGACTTTTGCCCCCGGCTGGGCTAGGCGCAAGATATGCCGTGCATCTTCAAGCGTCCAGCAGGGATGTACGCCCGGCAAATCAATACCGGGCACCGGCGGTTTGATGGGTCGGGAACCGGTAGCGACCAATAAGCGATCATAAGTCAGCGCATCACCGCCTTTCAGGGTCAGTCGTCGATTGACTGTATCCACCGCCGTGACCCGATCCTGGCGGACGTCAATAGCTTGTTTTTGGAAATGATCTGCCGTATGACGCAGGTGTGTGCCGTCTTCTTGCACCCGCTCAATGAGCAAGTAAGGAATGGCCATCCGTGAATAAGGCGGCTCCGGTTCGTCGCCGATTAGAACGATTTCCCCCTGTGGATCGTGCTTGCGCAACGTCTCCGCTGCAATCACACCGGCTGGACCCGCGCCGATAATCACATGCTGCATAGTCCTTGCCTCCCAATATCCCCGGAAGCCCAGCATTACGCCGAGACTATCCGGGGTTGTCGGTTAAAAAGGGAATTAAACCCCTAAACGTTGGCGGGTCTCGCCGGTGAGCTGGCCGTCCGTCGTCCAGCCGCGCGCTTTGTAATACTCGGGCAGCATCTTGTCGAGTTCGTTGACGTGGCCCTTGGCCGGTCCAACGGTGGCTGCCTCATTGAGCAAGCGTGGCGGCAACGTATCGTCAGTGCCAGTGAAGCCGGCTTCCAGATTATATTGGCGTTCCATATTCCAAATCCGTTCCCCGACTTCCAGCAGCCTATCCAGGCTCCAATCCCCGTCGCAAGCCGCAGCGATTTGCGGTTGGATGTCATCCAGGGTCCAAGCGAAAGTGGTAAACACGCAAATACCCGCCGAATCGACTACGCAGGTAGCGTCCTGGAAGGCTTTTACCAATTCCGGCTTACCGTCGGTGACCAACGGGTCGGTTTTCTCGGGAATGCCCAACACTTCTGAAGCAACGGTATAGCCACGCAAATGGCAGGCACCACGGTTACTGGTAGCGTAAGCTAGGCCCATACCCTTGATGCCGCGTGCGTCATAGGCCGGAAATTCCTGACCTTTGACGGTCATGGATAATTCCGGATGACCGTATTTCTCGCACAACCGTTTGGAGCCCAACCCGATTTCCAGGCCAAAGCCTTCACCGTTTCCGGTCAGTTCGGCGAGTTGGCAAAGCGCTTCGGCATTACCGAATTTCAAATCGATACCGCCAGTGTGCTTCTTGGTCAGGACACCCATTTCATACAATTCCATCGCTGCAGCCACCGTAGCTCCGAAGGAAATCGGATCCATAGCTTGCTCGTTGCAGATGAAGTTGGCATAGGTCAGGGCGTCAATATCGTCCACCCCAGTATCGCAGCCCAGCGCCCAGGCGGCTTCGTATTCGAGACCACCGGAGGCATGGCGATAGCGCTCGGGTTTGTCTTCGACTGCCACGCTGAAATGACTGGGATCAATGGTGGAAATTCGTCCGCAGGCGATGGTGCAGCCAAAGCAGGCCCCGTTACGAACCAGGTTGGGTTTGCCGTCGCTCTTGCGTGGTTCATGCATCGCTTCGCCGGAAATCGCGCTGGCGCCGTCGAATTGCACGGTCTGCCAGTTGCGGGTCGGCATTGCGCCCATTTCGTTGATGACGTTCATCAACACTTGCGTGCCGTAGGTGGGCAGGCCCTCACCGGTAACGGCATTGTCCGCCAGCACCTTTTTGCCGGCCTGAGTCGCCGCCATGAACGCTTTCGGATCTTTGATGTTGCCGATTCCGAGCGTTCCCCGTACCGCCACCGCCTTGAGATTCTTCGAACCCATCACGGTGCCGACCCCGGAACGACCGGCTGCTCGATGCAAGTCATTGACCACGCCGCTAAATAGCACGCCTTTTTCTGCCGCCACGCCGATAGCGGCAATCCGTAACTGGGGATCTTGATACTTGCTGTGCAACCAGGCATCCGCTTCCCAGACGGTCTTGCCCCAAATCTCATCGGCCGGCAATAACTCGGCTTTGTCGTTTTCAATATGCAAATAAACCGGCTTGGGAGAACGACCTTCAAAGATGATCATATCCCATCCGGCGTTTTTGAGTTCCGCGCCGAAAAACCCGCCGGAATTGGAACAGGCAATGGTACCGGTCAACGGCCCTTTAGTAATCACCGAATAACGTCCGCCGGTGGATGCCATGGTGCCAGTTAATGGCCCGGTGGCCATGATCATTTTATTTTCTGGAGACAAGGGATCCACTTTGGGGTCCGTCTCCTCGACAATATACTTGGTTGCCAAACCGCGTTGGCCGAGATACTCCTCGGCCCATTCCATGTTAAGGGGCTCTGGAGTACACGTGCCCGCGGTGAGATTGACGCGCAAGATTTTCTTTTGCCAACCCATATTAATTACCTCTGCTCACAATGCATCAGACACGGGCGCTGGTGTCGGTTTTGGCCGCCCAGGCACGCATGCGCTCCAATCCTGTCCAATTCGCATCCACGAAGGTGATTGCCGCGGTGGGACAGGCTTTGGCGCACTCCGGATCGCCGCCGCATAGATCACATTTGACGACTTTGCCGCTGTCTTCATTATAGTTCACGGTGCCGAAGGGACAGGCGATGGTGCAGACCTTGCAGCCGACGCAAATCGATTCTACGACTTCTTTAGCGCCGGTCAGCTTGTTCAGTTTGATTGCCTCCACGGGACAGGCATGCATGCACCACGCTTCGTCGCACTGCGTACAGGTATACGGTACGAATCGACCTTCTTCGTGGAACGTGAACACTTTTATGCGGGATTTCGCGGTATTGAAAACTCCTTCGTTCTCCAGTGAACAAGCCATCTCGCACTGCAGACAACCGGTACATTTCTCAGGATCGATGTGCAGCGAACGTAGCATGCTGCGGTCCTCCTTTTATTAGGATTAATTGACTATATAGATGGCAGCATAGACCCGAAGAGTTTGCTGTTCGGGAACTGCCGGATGCGACCAACTGATGAGACCTACAAATCGCCAAGGTCTTTAATTCTGGTTCTTTGAGGTCATCACAGGAGTTAAGCTGGTAATTCCAGTGAATTCAAGAGCAAAAACCATACCCCCAATTTGCAGCTAATCATTCCAAAATTAAATTATATAAATCATTGTTTTGGTGAGTTTTTGCGAATCAACCAGAATGACTGTCACATGCTTGACACAGATATTGATACGCAATCGATACACTGCGACTAAACTTTAAATATAGTGCACCCGTTCTGGGGAAATTTGCTGCACCCGAAATAATACCTGAGTCAGATTTCCGGAAGTGAACGAAGATCAATGCTCGGAGGAAAAAATTCATGTCGAAGGATCTCACGAATCAACATATACAACGGATCCTTTCAGTTCTTGAGCAAGGTCGCAACGGAGTTAGTATCGACGATAATATCGTGCGATCTTGGAAACGCTGCTTGGAAGGACACACCATTGAGCCGGCAGAGCGTCATCAGACGCTGGTTATCGAACAGCAGCGCTTAGCAGAACATCATGAGCGGATAGAAAGCCTGTTACAAATCGCCGGTGCCGAAATCGATCATCTGTATCAGCAGATATCCCATTCCGGTTACGCTATTTTGTTGACCGACCGCGACGGTATCATTCTACACAGTGTCAGTGATCCGGTGCTGCGCAATGAATTCATGCATGCCGGGCTATGGCGTGGCGCGGTATGGAGCGAGGACCAGGAAGGCACCAATGCCATCGGCACCTGCCTAATCGAACAGCTTCCACTGACCGTTCATTTGGATGAGCATTATCGCGTGAACAATATTAAGTTGACCTGTTCCGCAGCTCCCGTGTTCGATCCCTACGGTGATTTACTGGCAGCCTTGGACGTGTCCTCGGTAAACTGCCGTGATTCCAGACGCAGTCAGACCCACACCTTGGCGTTGGCCGGGATGTCGGCAAAACTCATCGAAAATCGTTACTTTCTTAAACAATTCACCAATTGCTGGGTACTACGTTTCTCTCAGCAACCTGAATTCGTCGATTTGCTGAGCGAGGGTATGATTGCGTTCGATGAGAGTGGCGCTATTCTCGCTGCTAATCGCAGTGCCTTGGAGCAGGTCTGTCATGGTAACTTGTCACAATTGCGCCAACTTCCACTGAGTGAAGTATTCGCGATTAATCTAGATACCTTGTTAGGCCGTTCCCAGCGCGAGCAACCCCATGCAGTCTGGCCGTTGGAAGACCGCAAAGGCAAATCCTACTTCGTCACCTTGCGCGCCCCGCTGCGCCAAGTCACTACGGGGCGCTCAGCGGAAACTATCAAGTCTACCCGACCCTCCCAGACCGAGGCTTTGGATAAGCTGCAAGGAGATGATCCGCGCGTCGCTTACAACGTGCGGTGTGCCAAACGGGTCATGAATAAGGACATCAACCTGCTGATCTACGGTGAAACCGGCACCGGTAAAGAAGCCTTCTCCAGGGCGATTCATCAAGCGAGCGAGCGGGCCGATAAACCGTTTGTTGCGGTGAACTGTGCCGCTATTCCGGAAAATCTGATTGAGAGTGAATTATTCGGCTATCGACATGGCGCCTTCACGGGTGCCCGCCGTGAAGGCAGGCGCGGCAAAATCTTGCAGGCCGATGGCGGAACCTTGTTTCTGGATGAGATCGGCGACATGCCGATATTTTTGCAAACCCGCTTGCTCAGGGTGCTTGAAGATAAGGAAGTTCTACCCCTCGGCAGCGAGACACCGATACCGGTGGAAATGCATGTCATCAGCGCTACTCACCAGGATTTGCAAAATCGCGTTAATAACGATGCTTTCCGCGAAGACCTCTTTTACCGACTGAATGGGATGATCATGGAGTTACCGCCGCTGCGCGAGCGGAGGGATAGGGGGTTATTGATTGAACAGTTGCTGAAGGTGGAAAGCGCTGAGCAGTACGTTGCTTTAGACAAAGCCGCCCGAGCAGCCTTAGATGCCTATCACTGGCCCGGAAATATCCGTCAGCTACGCAACGTGCTGCGTACCGCAGTGGCCCTTTGCGAGGGGCATGTCATCCGGCTGACCGATCTACCGCCAGTCATCGCTCAGGCAGCGGAAAAAAATAGGCTAGCGACAACAGAACGCAGTGCCGTGCAACCCGAAGCACCGGAACAATCGGCTAATATCCTCAACTATGCAGAAAAACAGGCGTTAATGCGGGCGTTGGAGCTGCATCAGTGGAATATTACCGAGACCGCTACTCATCTCAATATGAGTCGTAACACCCTATATCGCAAGATGCGTAAACACGGTATTGCGCTACCTACGCTGTATGAACGCAGTTGAGCTCGGCAACGATACGTCCCGCTACCGATTCCACAGCGTCGGCAACTGCCGGAGATAACTCAGCACCGGCAGAGAAACACTCTCCCTCAATGGCATAAACCATCAACCCCTCCGGCAGCCGTCCCAAGGAGCGGGCTAGTTCCACTGCCTCCGCAACACCCAATTCATGCGTTGAAGCATGGAAAAATCCGCGTGGCAGTTCAGTTTCGGCAACATCGAAGCGATAAATGGTGCCGGGAGTTGCGCCTGAATACGCAGCATCGACCAAAATAACCCAGTCGGCACCCTCCCAAGCCTGCAATAAGCTAATCCCGTCGCCGCCGTGTTCCAATAATGTGACAGTCTCCGGGATTCGCCCCGTTAAGCGTTGAATAACCACAGGACCGCAGCCATCGTCGCCACGCAATGCATTGCCGACGCCGATGATCAGTGTATCTCTCACTCCCGTTCCAACGTCAGTTTCAAAAAATGCGTGGCGCAGGAAATACAGGGATCATAGTTGCGGATAGTCTGTTCACAGCGCCACTTCAACTTATCTTCGGGCAAATCGAGGTTTTTCTCGACCACGCCGAACAGATCGCGTTCGATTTGTTGCTGGTTTTGCGAGGTTGGCGGAATAATCGTCGCTTCCAGAATGCAGCCTTCCTCATCCAGTCGATAGCGGTGATAACAAATGCCGCGCGGCGCTTCAGTACAACCATGACCTTCGCCGGCCCGAACCGTCAATTCGACGCAAGCGGCGTCCGGTTCTTCATAAGCTTGCGCCAGCCGCAACGCTTCCTCGCAGGCATAGAGTGTTTCCACAGCTCGCACCACGATGCTTTGGAAAGGATTGTCGCAGACCGGCCCTAACCCCGCTTCACTGGCTGCTTGTTTGGCCAAATCGGACAGCTGGTGGAAGTTATTGTTGTAGCGAGCAATCGGTCCGACTAGGTAGGAGTCGCTGCCGCTCAGAACACCTTGCAGCGCATTGGAATGGGCCACATGTTGTTCGGTGACCTGAGTCGGAAACTCATGGATAGGGATGTCCAAACCGCAGTTGGACACCAGCCGACCTTCGGTAATCGGGTACTCGTCAGGATGACGCAGCGAAACACAGGTATAGTCGTAGTGATAATCCGGGAAATCAAAACCCGCAAATAACTTAACCGTATCCAATGAGGCTTCGACGGCCCATTGCAGCGATTCGATCAGCGCACGGATTTCTTTTTTGCGCGGCGCACGGTAAAAGCCGCCGACTCGCAAATTAACCGGATGCACCGCACGTCCGCCAATTACTTCCAGAATTCGATTGCCGAGTTTCTTGAGTTGCAGTGCCTTTTCTACGACACCAGGATGGTGCTGGGACAAGCGAATGGCGTCTTCAAACCCTAGGAAATCAGGGGCGTGTAACAGATACGCGTGCAGTACATGACTTTCGATCCATTCACCGCAATAAATCATCCGCCGCAGATCCCGCAGCGGCCCGGTAACGGTTACGCCTAGCGCATCTTCCATCGCCTGACTGGCGCCCATCATGTAAGCGATGGGGCAGATGCCGCAGATGCGGGCCGTGATGTCCGGCGCATCGCTGTACATGCGCCCTTGCAACAAGGCTTCGAAAAAGCGCGGGGGTTCGAAAATGCGGAATTTAACGTCTTCAATGACGTCGTTCTTGATCCGCACAGTCAGCGCCCCCTCGCCTTCCACCCGAGCCAAGGCATCGACTTTGATGGTGCGGGTTTTTTTACTCATGGCGCTGGCTCTCCTCGCGAAATTCCGGCGAGTTGGCATTGTAAAGCTGATAAGCGTGCTGGATGCCGCGCTGTTCCATACCCAAATCGGCAAAGCGGTTGCTTAGACTGGTCGTATTAGGGGTTTCTTTGGGACCGAAACAGCCGTAGCAACCGCGATTGCAGGATGGGCAGAGATTGCCGCAGCCCGCTTGAGTAACTGGTCCGAGACAGGGCGTTCCGCGAGCCACCATGACACACACCGTGCCAGCCTGTTTGCATTCAATGCATTGGCTGTGGCGCGGCACATTGGGTTTGCGGCCGTTCAGAAAAGCAATAAGCACCTCTAATAACTGCCGCTTGTCGATCGGGCAGCCGCGCAGTTCAAAATCCACCGGTACATGTTCGGCAATCGGCGTCGAGGTGGCGAGGGTGTCGATATACTCGGGATGAGCGTAGACCGTGGCGATAAACTGGTCCACATCCTTGAAGTTGCGCAACGCTTGAATGCCGCCTGCTGTGGCGCAAGCGCCTATCGTAACCAACGCTTTGGATTGGCGGCGCACTGCCCGGATGCGTTCCGCGTCTTCCGGAGTCGTCACCGAGCCTTCGACCAGCGACAGATCATAAGGCCCTTTGATTTGGGCGCGGGTTGCTTCCAAAAAATAAGCGATCTCTACACTCGCTGCCACAGCGAGCAGTTCATCCTCGCAATCCAGTAGACTGAGCTGACAACCGTCGCAGGAAGAGAACTTCCATACCGCTAATTTGGGTTTACGCGTAACAGCCATGTCATAACTCCCGAAGTTCGAAGATAGATGCGATCTGGTCGAAGCGAAACACCGGGCCGTCCTTGCAGACGAAGTATGGCCCGAACTGACAATGACCGCAGAAACCGATGGCGCATTTCATATTGCGTTCCATCGATACATAGATTTGCTCGTTGCCGACACCCCGCTCATTGAGCGCTTTGATGGTGTAACGCATCATGATTTCCGGCCCGCAGACCAAGGCCACGGTATCGACAGGATCGTAACGGCCACGAGAGACCAAATGCGTGACCACCCCCACCCGGCCGGCCCAAAAGCCGACGGCGCTATCCACCGTGACTTCGACGATCAGGTCGAAACGCCCGCGCCATTCCTGGAGTTCCTTAAGAAACAAAATATCCTCGGGAGTACGGGCGCCGTAGTAAATGCGCACATCGCCGTATTTCTCACGATGGGCCAAAATGTGGTAAATGGCTGGGCGTAGCGGCGCAAGACCGACCCCGCCAGTCACTATCACCACATCGCTGCCTTCCGCCTCGACAACCGGCCAGGCACTGCCGAATGGTCCCCGAATACCCAGAGTATCGCCGCGTTTCAGTCCTTGCATAGCACGAGTCACCGGCCCCACAGCACGGATGGTGTGAACCAAGGGCAGTTCTTCGGCGGGATCGCCGCTGATGCTGATCGGCACCTCTCCCGCTCCAAACATATAAACCATATTGAATTGGCCAGGGGCGTAGTTCAGTGAATGCGTGCCAGATTCGGGAACGAGATCGACGGTGAAGGTGTCGGCCAATTCACGCCGCATCTTGTGGATGCGGTAGGGGATGGGCAGCATAGGATCGCTGGTTGCCGTCATGTTGTTCTCCGAGCGCCTAGCCGTAAATATCGATCAGTTGTAGACGAGCCGCTTCCAAACGATCCGCCATGACCGGCACGAAGCGTTTGAATAACTCATAGGCCAGCGTTGGATCGTTTTCGTATTTGCTACGCAGACAACGGGCGTCCAGGCTGAGCACGCGGGTCAATTGCATGGCGCGCGAATCCATCGTCCACTGATAGGGCGGCACCAACCAGGACCAGCCCAGAATGTCGCCCTCGTGCAGGGTTTGCACGATAATCGGTTCGCGATCCGGTACGTGCAGTTCCTGGGAGACCGCCCCATGGCGGATGAGATAGAACTTATCGGCGGCTTCACCCTGCCGCATCAGATAATCCCCGGCATTGAAACGCTCGTTTGCGGCGCAACCGGCAATCACTTCGCAGGCTTTAGGGTCCATGTCGCGGAAAAAGCGATGTTCTCTGAGCAGACGTTCTAGCCCTTCGATGGTGCTCATGATGAGAACCCTCCCCCTATCTTGGTCGGTTCTGCTTGGGCCTTCTCAATCAAGCGCAGCCGCGTCTCCGCTAAGCGATCCGCCATCACCGGGATAAATCGTTTGAATAATTCGTAAGCCAGAGTATGGTCATTCTGATATTTACCGCGCAAGCACTCCGCATCCAGGCTGACCAGGCGGGTTAGCCGGGTCGCGCGGGCATCATATACCCAGCGGTAAGGCGGCATCAGCCATGCCCAACCGAGGATGTCGCCGTCTTCCAGGGTGTCTACGATAATCGGTTCCCGCCCCGGCACATGAATCTCCAGCACGACGATCCCCTGACGAATAAGATAGAACTTATTGGCCGCGCCGCCTTCACGAAATACGTACTCGCCGGTATTAAATCGTTCGTTCGCGGCGCAGCCGGCAACCGTCTCGCAGGCTTTGGGGTCCATGTCTCGGAAGAAAGGATGTTCTTTGAGTAGACGGTCAAGTCCTTCGATAGTCATTGTTAAGCTCCTCCTTCACTGTCTTGTATCGCCCGCACTTCCTCGGTAAGGTCGATACCCACCGGGCACCAAGTGATGCAGCGCCCGCAGCCTACACAACCCGAAGTATCGAACTGGTCGTGCCAGGTCGAGAGCTTGTGGGTCAGCCATTGCCGATAGCGGGAACGGGTCTCGCGGCGAATGCTGCCACCATGAATGTAACTGAAATCGATGGTGAAACAGGAATCCCACTGCCGCCAACGCTCTGCCGTTTGCCCGTCAAGATCAGTGACATCCTCCACCGTACTGCAAAAGCAAGTCGGACAAACTTGGGTGCAATTTGCGCAACTCAGGCAGCGTTGGGCGACCTCCTGCCAACGGGGATGTTCCGGATTATTTTTGAGCAGAGCGGCAGCTTCGGGCACCATCGCGCGTTGCATAGCCTTGGATGCGGCTGTTGTTACGGCTTCTGCTTGGGTGAGATCGTCAGCCAGCGCGGGACGATGCGGCAATTTGGAAAGTATGTCCGCACCTTTTGCCGAACCGGTTTCTACCAAAAAATCATGCCGCTGCTCGTCAAGCAATTCGGTCAAGCATAGATCGAAACCTTGAGTCGCCCGCGGGCCGGTATCCATAGAGGTGCAGAAACAGGTACCGGCGGGTCGGGCGCAATTGACTGCGACAATGAACGCCTGCTGGCGACGGGCCATATACCCGGGATCGGCGAAATCGCCATTATCGAACACTCGGTCTTGGATTTGCAGGGCGTGGATCTCGCAACTGCGCACGCCAATGAAGGCATACGGCGCTGCAGTGTCTTCGGGTGCTTTAACATGCCAGCCCTTGCCGCGCCGCTGAGCTTGCCAAAGTTGCTGTCTGGGGGGATACAGATAACGCTTCCAGCTATGCGGACCGACGACGTAGTCGAACAGCGCATCACGCACGCTGCGTACCAAGCGATACGTGCCACCGTCTTGTTGATCATCCCAACCCTGTGGTAACTCGTCCGCCGATTCGAGTTGATCATAGACGATAGCGGCATCTTGCAAACGCGGGCCGATGACCGTGTAACCCCCGGCCTGCAGGGCGTCAATTAGGGAATGCAAAGAATCCAGACCCAGCACAGCTGGCGGGGCGGATGAGGAAAAGTGCTTAGTCATTAGGGCCTACCCCATCGTTGCGGAAGCAGGCGCAGTAGTCTCCGTCAGTCGGAGGCGACTACGGTGAATCGAGAATCTTTAGTTTCCGGAGTTGGGTCAGTGCCTTCACCAGAGTCTCCCGAACCGATCCCGGCAATCCTTGTGCGCCGATAAAATCGTCGAGCGCCTGGCGCAGTGTTTTTGCGCCGTCCAGTTCGCGCACAAAAGCCACCAACTCATGGGAATGCAGGAAAAACAGTCGGCGATTGTCGTAGCGATACGCCAACCCGCCGAACCGCTCGGGGCGGATCGCCACACCAGGGGCAAGCCGATAAGGGATATCCAGATTCATTTCAGCATCCTCCCGGCGTCGATCTTCATCGTTTGGCCGGTGATAAAACGCGCTTCGTCCGATGCCAGCCACAGAGCGGCCTTGGCGACATCGTCGGCATCGATGAGTTTGACCGGCATCATGTGGCCCAGGAAAATGAAATCGACCAACTCTTCCTTGCTCATTTCCGCTGCTTGGGCCATGCCGGTGATAATTTCAGTGTCCACCGCAGTCGGGTGCAAGGTATTGACGGTGATGTTGTACTTGGCTAGTTCATGGGCCAGGGTTTTAGCCAAACCGATAACACCCCATTTCGAGGCACAGTAGTGCGCCATGCCGGGTTCGCCGCGCAGCCCCGCCACCGATGAGGTCATGATGATGCGCCCACCGGTATCCCGCTCCAGCATGTGCGGCACCACGTACTTGACCGCCAGCCAATACCCTTTGAGATTGACATCTAGCATGGTATCCCACCATTCTTCGGTGATGTCCCAGGTTAACGCCATGTCGGCGATGCCGGCATTGCAAACCAGAACATCAATATGACCGAAGGTCTCTATGGCCTTTTGCACGGCTTCCTGCATATCCTGTGCATTGCGCACGTCGGTCACGACTTCGAGCACATTGTGGCCGAGTTCGCGAATGAGCCGGGCGGTTTCGTGAAGGTCGTCAGGAGTCGCCAGATGATAACGCGGGTAAGGTAGGTCGTGGCATACATCAAGGGCCACGATGTCCGCGCCCTCGCGCGCCATAGTAATGGCATGAGCCCGGCCCTGGCCGCGACCGGCGCCAGTGATGAAGGCTACTTTACCTTCCAATTTACCCATAACGCGACCTCACCCGCCGATAAAATGCAGCCAATTTGTAGGATGCGGTTCGCCAGCTCACCGCATCCTACTGAGCCCCATCCCAATACAATACTGAGCGTAAGGTTTATGTAAAGTTTAGTACACGCCGCACATGCCGTCGATGCTGACCTCTTCAATCACCACTTCTTCCTTTATTTGGGGTTGCTCGGTCACTTTCGGTTGAGTGGGCAATTCATCTCGCAGCAGAGATTGTACTTCTTCGGGCGCCACTTCAGCGGTGGGGATTGTGGATTGGTCTTGCACTTTAGCGTTCATTCAAACACCTCATTGATTAGAATTTTTACTTACCGTTGAGAACGGTTCATCGTAGCCAACGCAGTTTTGGCAGCCAGGGCCGCAACGTGCGTTGCTTCCAACAACCGCGCCACACGCCCAGTTGGTAGGCCACCATCTCCAGACAGTTAAGTCCTACGAACACAGGCATCGGCAACGCCGGTTGCAAACGCCGGTAATCGCTCACCGGCGCGATCAGCAGCAATACCGCCGTCACGGGCAACAACTTGGTCCATAGCAATCCGGCAGCGAGCAAGGGCAAGCTGTAGTAACGACTGACATTGGCGCTTAGATGATAGAGTGAGGCCCAATGTCCGCGCCCAACAGCTGTTACCACTGCTCGCATGGGAAGCTTGAGGCCCATGTGACGTAAACGCTGATGTTTGGTGATGACTTCATGTGTAATCCCGGCCAGCATTGCAGTGGTCACCGCAATGCTGAAAACCCAGGAAATGCTTGCAGTCATCAAAGCGGTCAAGCCGGCGCATACCGTCATCGGCACGCGCATGATTCGCCGTCCTTCTGGAAATTTGCGCTGTAAGTCGGCTTCCGAAGAGCCGTAATCGGCGCGCCGACCTAACAAAGCGCCTAAACGAACCCGGTGGTGGTGTACCACCCGACCCTCAGGCACATAACAGGCGCGCGCCCCGGTTCGCAGAGCGCGCCACACGAAATCGACATCCTCACCCAGCTTCATAGCAGCATCGAAACCACCCTGCGTCAGCAGCAACTGGCGATCCACCAATAAATTGCAGGTGGGCAAATAGGCCACCGCCTCGGTCGGGCCAACTTCGCCGCCGTACTCGCCCATATCCAGCGGTGAACACGCCGCTTCATAGGCGGCTATCCAACCAGTGACCGGTGGCGCATCAACCCGGCCACCCACTATGCCCATAGCAGGCTCGTTCAGATACGGGACTAAAGCTTTCAACCAGCTCGGATCAGCCTCGCAATCGTTGTCGATAAAAGCCAGCACGTTACCTCGTGCTTGAGCTGCAGCCAGATTGCGTGCCGCCGACTGGCCGATATTGTTCTCCTGACGCAGCAAACGAATCGGCAGGCCATCAAGAGCGGGAGCAAGCGGGGGTTGCGATGCATCATCCACCACGATGATTTCCAGACGGTCGGCCGGGTAATCCAAGACCAGCAGGGATTCAATACAGGCTCGGGTCGCCTCGGGTCGTCCGTGCGCCGGCAAAATAACCGATACCGAGGGCCAGCTTAAAGGCGCTGGCAACCGCTTACGCAGCAGCCGTTTACAGGTGAGCGAGTCCAGAAACGCGGTCGCGCTAGTTGGTGACATCCCAGTGATAAGCGCCACTTCACCCGCTGTGCGTTCGGTCGTTAAGCAAGCAAGCGCCGCTAGCGCTTGAGCATTCATGCGCATTGCCAACAGCGGACGCAAGGAGACTAATAGTCCGCCCTGCGAATCAGGAATTAACTCTAAGCCCGCTTGGAGCGTATAGCGTGGGTCCTGATTGAGCCGGTTCGAGAGAGATGCAGACGAGGCGACTGATGAATTCGGTGATGCTACAGGCGCCGCACTGGTGTTCATTATCAGGTTCGCTCATTGGCGGAAGTGGCAAGTTGCGCTTGATCGTCTTGTTCGGCAATCTGCTGTTCACAACTGCGTACTTGTGCTGCCAGGTAGCGTTCGCCGCGTTCAGCTCGTGCTAGGCGTGGATCGCCTAGCACGCCATTGGGTGCCACCGGCAGCAAACCAGCTCCTTGCAGATGCGGCATAACCGCATCCATATCGCCGGTATAACCGGGCGTGGCTTGTTCCATACGGACTAACTGTGGTTGCAGATGTAGCATTTCGGATGTTTCCGCTTCCCCGGCATGTAAACCGGCGGTTTCTGGAGCAATACCATCGGTTTGCGCTTCGGTTAGCATCGCTGCGCCGATGGCCGTCATGTCGCCAGGCGTCCAAACTTGCAATTGCGGCAGTTCCCGAGCAAGTTGTTCAGCTGCCATAGCTAGCGCCTGCACATTGCCGCCATGGGCCGACAACAGAATAAGTCGACGTATACCCCAGGATGTCATGCGCCTCGCGCAATCAACAATGATCTGGGTCAGGGTAGCGTGATCGAAACTCAACAGACCGGCAAAGCCGCTGTGCTCGTCAG